>JAJZNE010000001.1:0-67616 GCA_021847995.1 Pseudomonadota bacterium
CCAACCACGACGGCATCCTCAACGCCGGCGAAACCTGGCAGTTCACGGAAACCGTAACCATCCCGGCTTCGGACGGCTCGACCTGCACAACCCCGCCGTCGTCCGGCGGTTCCGACAGCAGCGCCGCCTTGGTGAAGCCGCCCTGCACGATCGTCCCCATCACCTCGATGATACGGCCGTAGGAATTGGCCTTGTCGCCACGCACGAAGATGCGCCGGTCCTTGTTGTCCTGCGCGATCGCCTGCAGGCGGGTGACGAGGTCGCCGAGCTCGACCTTCTGGTCCTGGAGATAGACCTGCCCCTGCGCGTCGATCGAGACGGTGAGCGGTTCGCTGTCCTGGTTCACCGGGTTGGTCGTCACCTTCGGCAGGTCGATATTGACGGCACTGCTCATCAGGGGCGCCGTCACCATGAAGATGATGAGCAGCACCAGCATGACATCGACCAGCGGTGTCACGTTGATCTCGGCAAGCGGGCGGTAGCGGCCGGCGCGTGCGCCGGGCCGCATCGGGCCGTGCCCGTTGCCGTTCAGGCCGACCGCCATGTCAGCCCCGCCCCCCGCGGCGCGCCATCAGGTCCGCTCCTCGCTCTGGCGCGACAGGATGGCGCCGAACTCGGTGCCGAATCCTTCCAGTCGTGCGGCGAAGCGGGCAAGGTCGGTGCTCAGCTTGTTATAGGCGAGCACCGCCGGGATCGCCGCCACCAGGCCGATCGCGGTGGCGAACAGCGCTTCCGCGATGCCGGGGGCGACCACGGCGAGGTTGGTGTTGTGCATGGCGGCGATCGCCGAGAAGCTGTGCATGATGCCCCAGACGGTGCCGAACAGGCCGATGAACGGCGCCGTCGAGCCGACCGAGGCGAGGAAGATCATCCATTTCTCCATGCGCTCCATCTCGCGCTGGATGGTGACGCCCATCGCCCGCTCCACCCGGTCGCGCACGCCGCTGCGGCTGATGTCCGCCCCGGCGACGCGCAGGCTGCGGCGCCATTCGTTCATCGCGGCGCCGAACACGGCCGCCATCGGGTGGTCGGGCTTGGCGCCTTCCTCGTCGAACAGTTCGTCGAGGCTGCCGCCCGACCAGAACCGGTCCTCGAACGCATCGGCCGCCCGCTCGACCCGGCGCAGGCTGGTGACCTTCTCGAACACGATCGCCCATACCCAGACGCTCGCCAGCAGCAGCGCCACCATGACGATCTTGACGACGATATCGGCCTGCATGAACAGGCCGAGGATGGACAGGTCGCCGCCGGCGGCAGCACCCCCCAGGTTCACGGCATCGACGGCTCGGTCCACGCTTGTCTTCCTCTCAGCTCAGTGTCGTGCCGGCATGCGCCCCCATCGGCCCGGTCCCGGTTTCGGCCAGGGCCGCGAGCGTCGCGCGCCAGCGTGGCGGAATGCGCGCCGGCCGCAGATCGGCGAGGCGCACGCACGCCAGATGGATCTCGACGACCGCGAGCAGCCGTGCCGGGTCCGCTTCCCGGCGGAACGACTGCTCCAGTGCGGCGGAGGCCGCACCGATCACGAGCGCACGCGTCAGGACGATCAGCGATTCGTCAAGCCGCGCCGGCGCCAGATAATCCAATTTTGCGCGCCGCACCATGAATATCACTCCGTGCAGCCGTGTCATTTCCGCGTGGGGAATGTCCAGCGACCGCAACGCCTCGGTCCGCGCCCGTTCCGCGAGGCGCAGGTAGTTGGCATGATAGACCACTCCGGCGGCATCGGTGTCCTCGTAATAGACGCGGCAGGGATAGCGATGCCCGCCCTGCGCGACGGTGGGCGGCGGATGACGGTTCATTCGTCTTCCCCGTTCAGATCGAGCTGCGGCTGCGCCGCCGCCGCCGGCGGCGACAGGCCGAGATGGCGCCACCCGCGGTCACCCAGCACCCGCCCGCGGCTGGTGCGCAGCACGAGTCCCTCCTGGATCAGGAACGGTTCGACCACTTCCTCCAGCGTATCGCGCGCCTCCGCCAGGGCGGCTGCCAGCGTCTCGACGCCGACCGGGCCGCCGTGGTGATGGTCGGCGATGCGGCGCAGATAGCGCCGGTCCATGCCGTCGAGGCCGAGCGTGTCCACCTCCAGCCGGTGCAGCGCGGCGTCGGCGATGGCGCGATCGACCGGCCGGTCGCCCTGTTGCTGGGCGAAATCCCGCACCCGGCGCAGCAGCCGTCCGGCAACGCGCGGCGTGCCGCGGGACCGGCGCGCGATCTCCGCCGCACCCGCGGCGGTGAGCGCGAAGCCGAGCTTTTCTGCCCCGCGCGCGACGATCAGCTCCAGTTCCTCGGGCGTATAGAAGACAAGGCGCAGCGGGATGCCGAAGCGGTCGCGCAGCGGCGTCGCCAGCAGGCCGGCGCGGGTGGTGGCGCCGACCAGGGTGAAGGGGGCGAGATCGATGCGCACACTGCGCGCCGCCGGCCCTTCGCCGATGATGAGGTCGAGCTGGAAATCCTCCATCGCCGGATACAGCACCTCCTCGATGGCGGGCTGGAGGCGGTGGATTTCGTCGATGAACAGCACGTCGCGCGGCTGCAGGTTGGTCAGGATCGCGGCGAGGTCGCCGGCGCGCTGGATCACCGGGCCGGAGGTGGCGCGGAACCCGACGCCGAGCTCGCGCGCCACGATCTGCGCCAGCGTGGTCTTGCCGAGGCCGGGCGGACCGTGCAGCAGCACGTGATCGAGGGCTTCGGCGCGGGCGCGGGCGGCGGCGATGAACACGGCGAGATTCTCGCGCGTGGCGCGCTGGCCGATGAACTCGGCGAGGGTCTGCGGCCGCAGACTGGTTTCGGCCGCGTCCTCGGCACCGCCTTGCGGCGAAATGGGGCGGTCGTCGCTGCTCATGCGCCCCCTCATGTGGCGACTCGGATGCACGGGAGCGGGCGAGGCCCGCTCGGGGCCAACCTACCGCGCCGAGGGGCGGGAGGCGAGGCGGCGTTATGAGCCGGCGTGGCGCAGGCGATAAAGGCCCACATCGAGCAATCCGCTGCGGAACCCGGCCTCGCAATAGGCGAGGTAATATTCCCATTTGCGGGCAAAGCGATCGTCGAAGCCCTGCGCGCGCAGCGTCGGCCAGGCGGCGAGGAAGCGGCGGCGCCATTCCGCGAGCGTCGCCGCGTAGCCGGCCGCGAACTGCGCGACCGTCTCCATCGCCAGCCCGGCCCGCGCCGCCTCCGCCCGCACCGCGCCGACGGTGGGCAGCAACCCGCCGGGAAAGATATGACGCTGGATGAAATCGACGCCGGCGCGGTAGGCGGCGAAGCGGTGTTCGGCAATGCTGATGAATTGCAGCACCGCGACCCCGTGCGGGGCGAGGCAGCGGGCGAGGGTGCGGAAATAGGCGGGCCAGAATTCCTCCCCCACCGCTTCCAGCATCTCCACCGACACCACCCGGTCGAACTGCCCGGTCACGTCCCGGTAATCCTGCAACCGCAGATCCGCCTGCGCTGCGAGCCCGGCATCGGCGAGGCGGGCAGAGGCGTAGCTGCGCTGTGCCGGCGACAGGGTCAGCCCGGTGACGCGGCAGCCCCGCGCCGCCAGCGCTGCCGCCAGCGACCCCCAGCCGCAGCCGATCTCCAGCACATGTTCGCTGCCGTCGATGCGGAGTGCCGTGACGATGCGGTCGAGCTTCGCCGCCTGTGCCGCCTCCAGCGACATCGCCGCGTCCTCGAACGGCGCGGCCGAATAGGTCATGCCGGCGTCGAGCCAGGCGGCGTAGAAATCGTTGCCGATGTCGTAATGCGCCCGGATGTTGCGCCGGCTGCCGGTGCGGGTGTTGGCGCGGCAGGCATGCCAGACGCGGCGGAGCAGACGCAGCGGCCAGCCCGCCTCCACGCCGATCGCGTCCTGGTTGAGGGCACCGAAATGAAGCAGCGCCGGCAGGTCGGGCGTGGACCAGTCGGCATCCATATAGGCTTCGGCGAAGCCCAGGTCGCCCTCGATCAGCAGCCGGCGCAGCGCCCGCCAGCGATGCACGACCAGCGCCGCCTCCGGCCCCGGCGCGCTGCCGCCGGCCGCGTGGCGCGCCCCGCTCGGCAACTGCACGACGATCCGCCCGGCGATGACGCCGGCAAGCTTGCGCGCGACGAGCCATCCGGCCAGCCCCGTCCGGCGGCGGAAGCGTGCGGCGACGGGCAGCGGGGCTGCATCCGACATCGGCGCCTCCGCCCTCACCGCAAATCCGGTGCCGGGCGCGGCACCAGCGGAACACGCTTGAGCCAGAGCCGCAGCGCCTCCCAGTGGATCGCGGCGATCACCTTGACGGTGAGCAGCGGCAGGGTGAGCGCCGTACGCAGCAGCGTGGCATCGGAGAGGGCGGCGCGTCTTCCGTGCAGGGCCGCCGCCAGCACCGTGCCGCCGTCGCCCACGGTATCGATCGCCAGCGCGACACGGTCGGCCGGCGGTTGCAGGCGGAAGCGATAGCGCAGCGCCATCGGCAGGAACGGCGAGACATAGAGCGCCTTGGCGCAGGAATGGCGCAACGGCGCCGCCCCGGCGCCCGCGGGCAGGGCGAAGGTGTAGGTGTGGCGCTGGCCGAAAGTGTTGTGCACCTCATAGAGCACCGCCGCGAGCCGCCCGTCGGCGCGGTGGCAGAAGAAGACGCTGATCGGATTGAATACGTAGCCGAGGACGCGCGGCATGCAGAGCACGCGCACCGTCGCATCGGCGCCCGCGAGGCCGGCGGCGGCGATCTGGCGGCCAACCCAGGCGCGCAGCCCGCCCGGCGTGCCATCGCCGTGGTCGCGTTCGTCGAAGCCGAACAGATTGAACCGGCCGAACGACAGCAGCCGCAGCCGCCGCGCCAGCGCCGGCCGCTCATCGAGATCGAGCAGCAGCCACGCGACCCGATAGCGCAGGGCATGGCGGCGCGGCGCCAGGCGGACATGGCGCACGCTGCCGCGATAGAGGGCGGAGGCGCCGGTCATCGCGCGAATGCCGCCTCGGTGCCGGCGAGCGGCTGCGGCAGGCGGCCGGATTCGTCGGGGACATGCCACGGCCGGCGTACGCCCCCCAGCGCCTCGGCCACCGCAAGCCCGGCCTGCAACCCGTCCTCGTGGAAGCCGGCGCCGAAATGGGCGCCGCAGAACCAGGTGCGAAGCTGCCCCTGGCGTGCCCACAGCCCACGCTGCGCGGCCAGCGCCGCCGTGTCGAACAGCGGATGATCGTAGCGTTCGCTCGCCAGCAGCGTGCCGGATCGCGGCGGGCGGGGGGCATTGAGGGTGACGAACAGGTCGTGCTCCGGCGGCAGGTTCTGCAGCCGGTTCATCCAGTAGCTGACCGCGGGCGCCACCGACCCGTCGCGCCGGCCGAGATAGTTCCAGCTCGACCACACCGCCCGGCGGCGCGGCATCAGCCCGGCATCGCTGTGCAGGACGGCAAGGTTGCGGCTGTAGCGGAAGGCGCCGAGCAGCGACGCCTCCTCCGGGTCGGGGTCGCCGAGCAGGGCGAGCGCCTGGTCGGCATGGGTCGCGATCACGGCGTGATCGAACAGCGCCTCCGTCCCGTCCGCACGCCGCAGCGAGACATGCTGCGGCGCGCGTGTCAGGTGGACCACGGCACTGTCGCGCCGGATCTGTCCGGCGAGCCCGGCGGCGAGGCGGTTGACATAGGACCGGCTGCCGCCGGTGATGCTGCGCCATTGCGGCCGGTCGCGCAGGGCCAGCAGCCCGTGGGTGTGGCAGAACCGCAGGAAGGCGGCGGCGGGATAATCGCGCAGCGCGCCGGGGGGCGCCGACCAGATGGCGGCAGCCATCGGCAGCAGATGATCCTGCTGGAAGGCCCGCCCGAACCCGCCGCGGTCGAGATACTGACCGAGCGTCAGTCCCTCCGCCGCGAGGCGCGGCAGGTCGCGCGGGGCGGCACGGTAGAAGCGCAGCAGATCGCGCAGCATCGCCCAGAAGCGCAGGCTGATCAGGTTGCCCGGCTGCGCGAACAGCCCGCCGGGGCCGGTTCCGGCGTATTCCAGCGCGCCGTCGTCGAGCGAGACCGCGAACGACATGTCGGAGGGCTGGGTTGCGACACCGAGATGGCGCAGCATCGCCGTCAGGTTCGGATAGGTGCGCTCGTTGTAAACGATGAACCCGGTGTCGACGGCGAGGTCGCCATGCGGCCCGGCGACCGTGACCGTGTTGGCATGGCCGCCGAGCCGCTCCGCGGCCTCGAACAGCGTCACGCGATGGCGCCCGGCGAGCAGCCAGGCACAGGCAAGGCCGGCGATGCCGGCGCCCACCACGGCGATGTGGAGCGGCGAGTCCTGGGTCATGCGGACACTACGGTTGGGCGGTGCATTCGGATGAGCAACGGGCGCGGGGAACATTGGGGTGTCCGCCGCGCCGTCAAGCGTCCCGTGCAGAGTGTCAGGCACGCTTGGCGGATCGCCGTGTCGCCCCATCTGCCGGACGGCCCGGCAGGAGGATGCGATGGCAGCGGCGGCGGCGGCTTTTGTGGCGATGTTCGCGGTCATGGCGCTCGCCTGGGGCGTGCAGTGGCGCACCGGGCGGGCGGGCTGGATCGATGCCATCTGGTCGCTCGGCACCGGGCTGTGCGGCGCCGGCGGCGCGCTCGCGGTGGGAGAGGGCGCGCGGGGGACGCTGGTTGCCGCCTGCGCGCTGGTGTGGGCATTGCGGCTCGCGGTGCACATCGCCGGGCGCACCCGGCATGGGCCGGACGATGCCCGCTATGCCGCGTACCGCGCCGAGCACGGGGCACGCTACCAGGTCTGGCTGTTCCGCTTCCTGATGATCCAGGCGGCGGCGGCGCTGCCGCTGATCGGCGCGATCATGCTGGCCGCCGCCAATCCGGCGCCGGGATGGCGGCCGAACGATGCCGCCGCGGTCGCCCTGTTGATCCTCGCCGTGCTCGGCGCCGGGCTTGCCGACCGGCAGAAGGAGCAGTTCCGGCGTGACCCGGCGCATCGCGGGCAGGTGTGCGAGCGTGGATTATGGGCATATTCCCGCCATCCCAACTACTTCTTCGAATGGCTCGGCTGGTTCGCCTGGCCGCTGTTCGCGCTGGGCGGCGGATGGGGCTGGGGCTGGCTCGCGCTGCTGGCGCCGGCGGAGATGTATTGGCTGCTCGTCCATGTCTCCGGCATTCCGCCGCTGGAGGCGGCGATGCTGCGCAGTCGCGGCGCGGCATGGCGCGCCTATCAGGTACGCACCAGCGCCTTCTTCCCCTGGTTCCGGGGCGTCAGTGGAGGGGGCGTCAGTGGAGGATGACGGCGACATGCCCCTTCTCGGCCGCGTAGCCGAGATAGCGGTAACGCTGTCCGGACGTGGCGACGAATTCCCGGAATGCCTTGTATTCATGGCCGCGCCAGCCGGGATAGTTGAAATACTCGTCGAACACGATAACGCTGCCGGGTTTGAGCCGGTCGTGCAGCAGGCCGAACACCGTCCGCGTCGATGAATAGATGTCGCAGTCAATGTGCAGCAGCGCCACCGGCCCCGCATGCGCGGCAAGGAAGGCGGGCAGGGTCGCGTCGAACCAGCCGACATGCAGGCGCACATTCGCCGGCACCTTCGGCAGCCGGCCGCGCCGGTCGAACGCGCCCTTCGCCTCCGCCGTGCCGGCCCAGTCCTCCGGCAGGCCGCGGAACGAATCGAAACCGTGGACCGTGCGCGTGCCCGAAGCCGCCGCCAGCGTGCGGATGGAAAGTCCTTTCTCGACGCCGAATTCGAGGATCAGCCCGTCCGCCGGCGCGTGCGACAGGGCGAAGCGCAGCAGGTCGAAGCGGTCACGCCGCATCGTCGCCTCGCCCATGTGCGCGACGATGTAGTCGATCGCCTCCCGCTTGGCATGCAGGCGCAGATCGATCGCGAGATCGTTGGCATAGAAGGAATGCAGCAGCTTGCGGTAGGCGCGGGCGAGCAGGCCGGCGCCGAGCCCGCGCGACAGGATCGCCATGCTCAGCCGCGTCCCGGTGCGGCGTGCGGCGCGGCATTCTGCGTGCGGTGCGGCATGGCGGCGATCGTCCCTTCTGGTGGTGTCCGGCGCGGCACCCTGGCAGGCGCGGGCGCCCGGCGCTACATCGGGCAGAGCATGCGGAGGAGGTCGCCATGACGGAAGCCTGCATCGTCGGCTGGTCGCACGCCCCGTTCGGCAAGCTGCCCGACCCGGATGCGGAGGCCCTGATCGGCCGGGTCGCCCGCGCCGCGATCGAGGACGCCGGCATCGCGCCCGCCGAAATCGGCGCGATCTTCGTCGGGCACTTTAACGGCGGCTTCAGCAAGCAGGATTTCCCGTCCTCGCTCGTGCTGCAAAGCCTGCCCGAACTGCGCTTCACGCCTTCGACGCGGGTCGAGAATGCCTGCGCCACCGGCTCGGCGGCGGTGCATGGGGCGCGCGAATGGCTGGCGGCGGGACGGGGCCGGTTCGCGCTCGTGGTCGGGGCCGAGAAGATGACGGCGACTCCCAACGCCCAGATCGGCGACATCCTGCTCTCCGCCAGCTACCGGCGCGAGGAGGGGGAGATCCCGGCCGGGTTCGCCGGCGTGTTCGGCCGCATCGCCGATCTCTATTTCCAGCGCCACGGCGACCAGTCCGACGCGCTGGCGATGATCGCGGCCAAGAACCACCGCAACGGCGTCGCCAACCCCTTCGCCCAGATGCGCAAGGATCTCGGCTTCGCCTTCTGCCGCGCCGAGAGCGAAAGGAATCCGTTCGTTGCTGCCCCGCTCAAGCGCACCGACTGCTCGCTGGTGAGCGACGGCGCCGCGGCGCTGGTGCTGGCGGACGAAGACACGGCGGCGACGCTGGGCAAGGCGGTGCGGTTCCGTGCGGCGGTGCAGGTCAACGATTTCCTGCCGCTGTCACGGCGCGACCCGATCGCCTTCGAGGGCGCGGCGGAAGCCTGGCGCCGCGCGCTGGCGGCGGCAGGGCTTGCGCTCGCCGACCTTTCCTTCGTCGAGACGCATGACTGCTTCACGATCGCCGAACTGATCGAGTATGAGGCGATGGGCCTGACGCCACCCGGCCAGGGCGCGCGCGCGGCGCTGGAGGGCTGGACGGCGAAGGATGGCAAGCTGCCGGTCAATCCCTCCGGCGGGCTGAAGGCCAAGGGCCACCCGATCGGGGCGACGGGGGTCTCCATGCACGTGCTGGCGGCGATGCAACTGACCGGTCAGGCCGGCGAGATGCAGTTGCCGACCGCCGATATCGCCGGCGTGTTCAACATGGGCGGCGCGGCGGTCGCCAATTACGTGTCCATCCTGGAGCCGCTGTAGCGCCGGGGCAGCCCGCGCCGGCCGCCGCCACCGCGGTGGCGATCGTTCCCGCAAGCCGGCGCCGACCCCTCCTTCCGGCGCCGGAGGGAGGGGCGGGCGTCCTGTGCCCGGCGCGCTATCGGCCCGGTTTCAAATTTCCGCGAAGCCGCCGTCAGGTTGCAGCAGGCTCAATGCCCCGGTGCGGATGTCGAACTTCGCCCCGTAGAGTGTCAGCTTTGACTCGGCCACACGTGCGGCGATCCAGGGAAAGGTGAGAAGGTTGCCGAGCGACAGCTTCACCACTTCCTGCTCGCCCATCGCCTGCGGGTCGGCGGGGGCGCATTCCAGCACCCGGTGCCGCGCCGCGTCGGCGATATGCACCCAGGGGCCGAGGAAATCGGGCGTCGCGTCCGGCACCCCGCGCAGCAGCGCGCCGACACCGCCGCACAGGGCATGGCCGAGCACGATCAGCACCGGCACCTGAAGCACCTGGACGGCGTATTCCAGCGCGGCGCTGGTGCCGTGATACTTTCCGTCCGGCGCGAACGGCGGCACGATGGCGGCGACGTTGCGCACGACAAACAGTTCGCCCGGCTCGGTATCGAAGATCATCGCCGGATCGGCGCGGCTGTCGGCGCAGGCGATCACCATTGCGCGCGGCGACTGTCCCTCCCGCGCCAGCCTTTCGAACAGGGCGCGCCTTTCCGGCAGATCCTCGGTGCGGAAGCGCCGGTAGTTCCTGAGCAGCTTGTCCATGGCGCTACGCCGCCACGGTGCCGGCGAGCCGCACCGAGAGCTGCGGCGGCGTGCGCAGGGTCTGGAAGATGACGCAGTATTTCTCGGTACTGGCGATCAGCCGTTCCAGCTTCGCCGGATCGGCCGGCGTGTCCAGTTCGAAGCTGAGCGTGATGTCGGTCAGGCCGACCGGCGCGGTCCGGTCGATCGCGAGCGTGCCGCGGGCGTCCCAGTGGGCTTCGGCAACGATACGTCCGCCCCGCAGATCGATCCCCATCGCCGTCGCGACCGCCCGCAGCGTCACCCCCGCGCAGGCCACCAGCGCCTGCAACAGCATGTCGCCCGAGCAGGCGAGCGCGCCGCTGCCGCCGGCCGCCGGATGCAGTCCGGCCACCACGTCGCCGTGCCAGGCGCCGACATGGACCGCGATGTCGTCCGCGTCGATCCGTGCCTCGGCCCGCGCCGGGATACGCGCGGTGCCGGGATCGTGGCGATAGCTTTCCTTGAGCGGCGCCTGGGCCGCCCGCAATTCGTCGGCAGTCATTCACTCTGCTCCTTCTCGGCGTCGGCGAACGGGTCCGCGGCATAGCCCACCGCAGTCAGGCACAGTCCCTCGGCCGGTGCGGTGGGGCCGGCGGCGCGGCGGTCGCGTCCGTCGAGAACCTCGGCGACCCTGGCCACCGGCCAGCGCCCTTCGCCCACCAGTTTCAGGGTGCCGACCATGTTGCGAACCTGATGATGCAGGAAGCTGCGAGCCTCGGCAACGATCTCGATCCGCTCATCCGCCCGCGCAACGTCCAGCCGGTCGAGCGTGCGCAGCGGGTTGGCCGCCTGGCAGGCGGCGGCGCGGAAGGCGCTGAAATCATGCCGGCCGAGCAGCAGCCGTGCCGCTGCCTGCATCACCGTCACATCGAGCGGCGCGGCGACATGCCAGGCGCGGCCAGACAGCAGCGCCGGCCGCGTGCGGCGGTTGAGGATGAGGTAGCGATAGGTCCGCCGGATCGCGGCGAAGCGCGGATGCCAGCCCACCGGCGCCGGTGCCGCGCGCAGCACCACGACGGCATGCGGCCTGAGGTGGTAATTGAGCGCCGCCGCCAGCCGCGCCACCGGAAAGATCACCGGCAGCTCGATCATCGCCACCTGTCCGGCGGCATGCACGCCGGCATCGGTGCGGCCGGCAACGGCGCTCGCGACCGGTGCGCCGCCGGCGAGCCGCGCCGCCGCCGCCTCCAGCACATCCTGGACCGCAACGCCCTGCGCCGCGCGCTGGCTCTGCCAGCCGATGAAGCCGGTGCCGTCGTATTCGATCAGCAGGGCGGCGCGCGTGCTCACCCCTCGCCGAGGCCCCAGAACCGTGCCATCGCCGCCGCCGCCGCGACGCCGGCGGGCAGCACGAAGGGGTCCGCCGCCATGCCGTCGGCGACCGGGAAGGCATGGCCATATCCGGCGACGCGCCAGTATTCGACGTGCTCGCCCCAGCAACTGCGGGTCAGATGGGGCGCCGGCCGCGTCACCCGCTCCGGCGCCTCCGGCAGGCCGAGCCGCGCCGTCCACTGGCCGACCAGTGCCGCCGCGTTGGCGGGAGCGACGATATGATCCGCCTCCCCATGCCAGACCGACAGGCGCGGCCAGGCGCCCCCGGCCGGCGCAGCGCCGGGCAGCAGGGCGTGCCACGCTTCGCGCGAACGGGGCTGCGGATGGGTCATTTGCAGCAGTGCGTCGTGCGCGTCCGCCGCGGCCCCGACCGGCAGCCCGGCCACCACCCCGCCGGCCGCGAAGGCGTCGGGGTAGGCGGCGAGCAGGGCCGCCGCCATTGCGCCGCCGGCCGACAGCCCGGCGACGAACACGCGCCGCGGATCGGCGGCGCAGCGCCGCACCGCGTCGCTCACCATGGCACGGATCGACGCCGCCTCGCCGCCGCCGCGGGCGATATCGGCGGGGCGAAACCAGTTGAAACAGCGCTGGGCGTTGTTGTCCGCGCTCTGGTCGGGCAGCAGCAGCGCCGCGCCCTGCCGTGCGGCCAGGGCGGCGAAGCCCGAGGCGCGGGCAAACCGCACCGCATCCTGCCCGCAGCCGTGCAGCAGCACGAACAGCGGCGCGCCCGGCCGCGCCCGCGGCGACGGCACCAGGAGCTTCATGCCGAGCCGGCCGGGATTGGCGCCGAACGCCGCCACCTCCATGACCGCGCCCGCTGCGGCGCCGGCACCGTCTGCCACGGACGGTGGCGGCGGCGGGGTCGCCGGGTCCGACACCAACAGGCGGCGCGTCAGGCTGGCGAGCCGGTGGAGGAGGCCATCGTGCATGCGGAAGCCCTTATTGCGGGACGCGCCGGCATGGCCGTGCGTTCGCTGCCCGAAGACCTTAGGGGTCGCCCGGTTCCCCCGCCACCCCGGCGTTCACGTCCGGGTGCCATGCGGTCGTTACGCCGCACTCACGCTTCCGTCGGCGGCAGGAACGTGCCATCACCGGCCATGCGCATGCCCCGCGCCGCTGCCGCACTCCTGCTCGCCGTCACGCTCGCCATCACGCTCGCCGCCTGCGCCGCCGCACCGCCGGCGCGCCGCGCCGATCGCTGCACGATGGAACGTGTCGCGGCCCTGCCGCTGCACGATGCCCGCAACTTCATGCTGGCCCCGGTGCGCGTGAACGGCCGTGCCGCGCTGTTCGTCGTCGATACCGGGGCCGAGGCTTCGACACTGACACCGCAGGCGGCAGCGGCGCTGCATCTGCCGTCCGATCCCGGCCGCAGCAGCGTGCTGCTCGGCATCTCCGGGCCGGTCCGCACCCACAGCGTGCGCGTCCACCGCATGGAGATCGGCGATGTGATCCGCACCGATCAAATCCTCGGTCTGGGCGAGATGCCGGCCTTTCCCGGGCAGCATCTGCCCGTCGTCGGACTGCTCGGCACCGATGTGCTGGCGCAGTACGAGGTCGAACTCGATCTGCCGGACGGACGCATGTCGCTCTATGCCCTGCATGACTGCCCCGGATTCACGCCGTGGCCGGACGCCGTCACGGTGCCGTTCGCCCGCACCCGAACCGGGCTTGCCTTCGTCGATGCGGTGGTCAATGGCAGCACCGTGCGCGCCCTGCTCGACACCGGCGCCCGCACCACGCTGCTGGCGCGGGAGACGGCGGCGAGCCTTGGTGTCAGCGCCGCGGCGCTGGCCGACGATCCGCCGCGCGTCGGCATCGGCATCGGCATGGGCAATGTCGATTTCCGCCAGCACCGCTTCGCCGAACTCGGCCTGCCCGGCGCGATCGAGCGCAACATGCCGGCCAATGTCGCCGAGATGCGGCTGCCGGGGGTCGCGATGCTGCTCGGCGCCGATTATCTCGGCCCGCGCCGGATCTGGATTTCCTACGCCACCGGCCGGCTGTTCCTGCGCTGATCGCACCGCCGCCCACCCGCCACCGGCCGCGGCGACGCACGGCAAAGTGTCTATCAGGCCGGCGGCGGGATGATTTAACACACCGAGACGTTCACGCATGCGACTCGTTGCCTACTCGCAAATTCCACGGGAGATACGCACATGGCGTCTCGGCACAGAATTCCGGCGGCTGCCGCCTTGCTGCTGCTTTCCGCGGCCCCGGTGCGGGCGGCGCCGATTGCGACGATCTATGGCGAATCGCACACCGGCGGCATCGGCGATCTGCCCGCCGGCGTCACCGGCGGACTGACCTGGCTCAACAGCATCGCGCAGCCCGACACGCCGACGCTGTTCTTCGTCAATCCCTCCAACCAGCCGATCACCAACGCCGCGATGCTGCTCAAGGGGTACGGCAAGGGCACGCTCAACGCAGGGCTGTCGCAGACCGTCACCCTGGGCACGATCCCGGCCGATTCGGTGCGGCAGGTGAGCTGGATCGGCCCGTTCGCGCCCCGCAGCCTCTATTCCTTCGACTACGATGACCAGTACAGCAGCAATTCCGGCGCCAATGCCCACGGCGCGCCGGGCAGCGGCACGACGGCAGGCGACTGCACGCTCGATGCCGCCAACCCGGGATGGTTCAACTACTGTGCCCCGGTCGGCAACTTCACCGTCACCTTCACCGGGCAATTCGGCGGACAGCCGGTCTATGCGTTCTTCGCCGAGACCGATCTGGCGGGGAAGTACCTCGGCTGGGAGGGGGTCGATCCCAACGGCTGGTCGGAGAATGCGAAGTATGACGCGAATGCCAGCCCCATCGGCGGCGTGCTCGCCAACATCACGCCCGGCACGCCGCCGGTGCCGGAGCCGATGACGCTCACGCTTCTCGCCAGCGGGATCATCGTCGCGGGCTGGGCACGGCGGCGGCGGCGCGCGGACTGAACGAAGCGGCCGGCTCGCCTTTTCGCGGCGGCTGCGGCAGACTGTGTCACGTTGCCGAACCGAAGGTTTCGCCCGATGTCGCACGTCCAGGCCGCCGCCGCGCTGCCGCTGCTGTTTCGCCGCATCGCCGCCGTGACGGCGGATAAGCATTCCCATCTGCGCCTCGACCGCGGCGTCGGTCACGGCTTCGCGGCCGGCGTGCAGTCGGTGCCGCTCGGCCTGACGGAGATCGATGCTGCCGCGCAGCATTTTCCGGTCCTGTTCGCCGCCGGCCCGAATCCCGCGGCGGTGGCGCTGCTCGGACTGCGGGAGGGGCAGAACCTGTTCGTGCGCGCCGACGGCACCTGGACGCGCGATGCCTATGTGCCGGCCTATCTGCGCGCATTTCCTTTCATTTTCGTCGAGGACGCGGCAAGCCGGACGCAGGTGATCTGCATGGAACCGGACGCGCCCCAGCTCGCCGGCAGCAGCGGTGCGCCACTGTTCGAGGATGGCCGCCCGTCCGCCGCGCTGGCCGAGGCGACGGCATTCGCCAGGGCACTGCGCGAATCGCTGATCGCCGCCGGCAGCTTCGCCCGCGCGCTCGATGCCGCCGGCCTGCTGGAGGAGGAGGAGGCGACGATCAATTTCACCACCGGCGGCTCCGCCCGCATCCGCGGATTCAAGATCGTCAAGGCCGAACGGCTCGGCGAACTCGATGACGCCACCTATCTCGACTGGCGGCGCATGGGCTGGATCGCCGCGATCTATGCGCATCTCTACTCGATCGGGCGGTGGGGACGGCTGATCGAGCTGGCGGCGCAGCGCGGCGGCTGAGGCGACGGGCAACCGTTTGCCAATCTTTCTCCGCGAGGCTTGCGCCGGCGCGGATGCGTGCCCGGCGGCAAAATCGCCCCAAGGTGCGGCACGGTCCCCGCGGCGGACCTTTCCCCCTTGCCAGACAATGCGCTGTCCATCGCGGCGATGGCCGCACCCGATGTGGTGTCGCTGCTGCCCGATCTCCTGGCGCTCGCCGCGCCGGGATTCCTTTCCCCCAATCCGTTGCAGGCCGACTTTGCCCTCGGCGGCTACTTCTTTGCCGGCCTGACCAGCGGGCAGGCGGCCGGGCCGTCCGCTGCCGCGGGGCCGACCGACGACCATGCCGATCAGGCGGTGTACGGCGATGTCGCGCGCGCGGCCTATGGCGTCACCGGCGCCGGCATCAGGGTCGGCATCCTGTCCGACAGCTTCAACCTGCTCGGCGGCGCGGCGGCGGAGGAAGCCTCCGGCGATCTGCCGCCGAACGTCACGGTGCTTGAGGAAGGGCCGGCCGGCAGCCACGATGAGGGCCGCGCCATGGCGGAACTGATCCACCGCATCGCCCCAGGCGCACAGATCCTGTTCCACACCGCAACCGCCGGCCAGGCCGATTTCGCCGCCGGCATCAAGGCCCTCGTCGCCGCCGGCTGCAACGTCATCGTCGATGACGTGGCCTATCTGAACGAGCCGTTCTTTCAGGACAGCGGCACCGTGCAGCAGGCGGTGGCGCAGGCGGTCGCCGCCGGTGTCAGCTACTTCACCGCCGCCGGCAACCAGGGCGGCAATTTCGTGCAGCAGACGATGGCCTTGCTGCGCCTCGTCCTGCCCGGCCTGCCGCCGGGCGCGGCGGTGCAGGATTTCGGCCCGGCCGCGGCGCCGCAACCCTGGCTCGACGTAACCATCCCGAGCGGCGGGGAGGGGATCTTCGACCTGCAATGGAACGAGCCCTTCGGCGCCAGTGCCGACAGTCTCGGCATGGCGCTGTACGGCGCCGACGGCACGCTGCTCGCCAGCGCCACGGGCGATCAGACGGGCAGCCACCCCGATCAGATCCTGCGCTACGTCAACAGCGGCAGCGCCACCGGCTTCCGCCTCGTGGTCTATGCCAATGGCGGCGCCGCGCCGCCCGGCCTGTTCAAGATCATCGCCTACGGCAACGCCGGCATCGCCGATGCGCTCGCCGGCATCGGGTCGGGCAGCGTGATCGGGCATGCGCTGGTGCCGGGGGCGAACACCGTCGGCGCGATGGCGTGGTCGGCCGCACCCCGCTTTGGCGGGACGAACACGCCGGAGAGCTTCTCCTCGGTTGGGCAGGGCACGCTGCTGCTGGCGCCGAACGGCACCCCGCTCACAGAGCCGCAATCCGCGAGCAAGGTGGATTTTCTCGCCCCCGATGGCAGCCTGACCGGCGTGCTGGCGCCCTTTTTCGGCACCTCGGCGGCGGCGGCGAACGCGGCCGGGGTGGCGGCGCTGGTGCTCCAGGCCGACCCGTCGCTGACGCCGGCGCAGATGACGCAGGTGCTGGAGCAGACGGCAACGCCGGCGCTGGGCGCCGCCGCCGCGGTCGGTGCCGGGCTGCTGGACGCGAGCGCCGCCGTGGCGCAGGCCCTGGCGCTGCACGCGGCGGCGTAGGCCGGTCAGCCGGCGGGGAGCCAGAGCGTCGCGACCGTCCCCTCTCCGGGCGTGCTGGCGAGGTCGAGCCTGCCGCCGGCACGCTGCGCGAAGCCTCGTGCCATCGCCAGCCCGAGTCCGGTGCCCCTGCCGGGCGGCTTGGTGGTGAAGAAGGCCTCTCCCGCCTGCGCCAGCGTCGCCGCGTCCATGCCGAGGCCGGTATCGATCACGTCGAGCCGCAGCCAGGCAGCCTCGGCACGCGGCCCCTCCGACGGCGGCGGGGCGACGGCGGCGCGGATCACGACCTCGCCGCCATCCGGCATGGCATCGCGGGCGTTGACAGCGAGGTTGATCACCACCGTCTCGAACTCCGCCCGGTTGCAGGCGAGCGGCGGCAGCCCTTCGGGCGGCAGATGCAGGCGCACGGCGTGGGAGCCGCCGAATGTCCGGTCCAGCAGGTCGGCGGCGCTGCGCAGGCAATCTGCCGGTGCGAAGGTGGGCGCCGCCGGCACAAGCCCGTCGTCGCGGCGGGCGAAGTCGAGCATGCGGCGGGTAAGCGCGACGCCACGGCCGGACACCTTCAGCAGCGTCGCTGCCGTTTCGCGCACTGCTTTGGGATTGTCGGCAATGCGTTGCAGGGTTTCGGCACCCATCAGCAGCGCCTGCAACAGATTGTTGAAGTCATGGGCGACGCCGGCGGCAAGCTGGCCGAGGGCGGCGGTCTTTTCGACCTGGCGCAACCGGCTCTCCAGCGCGCTGCGTTCGATCAGCGCGGTATGCGCCGCCTCGGCCGCCGCGGCGAGTTCCCGCAGCCGCGCCTGCTCGCTCGCGGCCGCGCGTTGCACGCGCGCGCGCAATGCGGCCAGCAGCAGCATGGCCGCCGCCGCGCCGAGCGTCGGAAACGCCATCATGGCGAGCCAGCGCTGCCACAGCAGCGCCGGGTCGCACGCCTCGACCAGAAGAAGCTGCCAGTCGCCGATTCGCTGCACCACCGTCAGATGCTGCGCGAAGGGCAGGAAGCCGGAGGCGATCACGCGCGGTGCGGCGCTGGGGGCAGCGCCCAGCGCCGGCAGCCAGGCCGCCGGCAGGGCGATGCGGCCCGCGCCGCCGGCGGCGACCGCAACGGGGAAGCGCGCCAGCACCGCCCCGTCGTCGCGCACCAGCATCAGGTTGGTGCGCGGGCTGGCGGCGACGGCGGCGAAGATGCGCTCGAACACCGCCGGCGCGAAGCCGGCGACGACGGTGCCGCCATCCGCCATGCCCGATGCGGGGACGCGCGGGCGCGAAAGATGGACCTGCGGACGGCCATCGACACGGCTGAACACGGGGACCGAGATGAAGCTGCGCCGTTGTGCCGTGCCGGCGGGAAAGGCCGCCACGAAATCGCGGTCGGAGAGATCGACATCGACCGGCGGCCGATCGCTCTCGGTCGCCAGGGCGATGTGCCCGTCGGGCGAGGTCAGGCCGAATGTCTCAATTGTGCGTGAGGCGGTGACCAGGGCGCGGGCGAAAGCGAGCACCTCGGGATCGGTCCGGATGGTCTGCCAGTCGAGGTCGCGCACGCGCGCGTTCAGCGCTGCCAGCATGACCTGCTGGATTTCCAGCGTGTCCATCACCTGATCGGCGAGCAGCGCGCCGGTGCGGCGCATGTCGGAGAGAAACAACTGCCGCGTCGCGTCGAGCGACCACACCCCGGCCGCCAGCAGCGCGATCACCGGCAGCGCCAGCGTCCACCCGGCGTAGCGCCGCCGCAGCAGCGACATATCGGCGCGCACGGACGCCGGCAGCACGCCCGGGGCGGCGAACGACTCGGCAACGGAGATGCTTGCTTCGGCCCGCTCCTGCATCCTTGTCCTGACGCAACGATGTCCGTGACCAGTGTAGCGTGCCCGAACGGATCAGGCACGCCCATTCAGCGGTTCGCAAGTGGGCTGATCCTGCGGGGAAGGCTCGGACCGAGCGCCGGGCGAGAACAAAGCGACGGCCCGGCGCTGGGCGCCGGGCCGGGGCGGACAGGCCGCCGAGGTGGGCGCGCCCGCACATGCGGGGCGCCAGGGGGGAAACCGGAAGGCTGCCAGCACGGGTCGGCTCACTCCGACGGCCCGCGCTGCACGGCTTCAACCCCGCTTGGCGGATCCGGTTCCCGCCGCCGTCTCACGATCGCGCTGCACTGCGATCCCCCGCCGGGTGCGATTACGAGATCGTGATCCGGCTAGACGGCCTTGTCACAAATACTGGATTGCCATTTCCTACGAAACGACCTTACCAATCGAGTCAGCGAAAGTACTTCAGTGGGGGAACTCATAAAATGCCGATTCTCACTGTTACCGGAGTAGGCGGATCGATTGTCGATGTAAACATAGGAACATCGCAAAACGCTTCCGTTGCCGCCAAGATACTTGGAATGATCACAAATCAAGTGTTCGATGGCAACCTGACCCCGTTTGCATATGACGGCATCGGTCCGCTCGATGCCCCGTCCACGCCATCCTACCTGCTCGTCACCGGTCCGGGCGCCACCTCCCTGCCGGCAAACGTGCAGGACGTGGTGGATGTCGCGAAGGGCCCGGTGCTGTTGCAGGGCGGCGCGGCGTCGATGCAGAGCGTGGTGAGCGATGCGCCGATCACCTACTTCGCCGACAGCGGCGCCGGCACTGTGGTCGCAAGCGGCGGCGACAGCACGCTGATCACCCAACTGACCGGCGGCGGCAACCATCTGTTCCTGACCGATGGCGGCAACAACCGCATCCTCGCGTTTTCCGGCAACGACAGCATCTATGCCGGGCCGGGTAGGAACAGCATCGTTCTCGGTTCCGGCAATGACCTCGCCGTCGTCACCGGGCAGGACAGCATCGTCGCCGGCAGCGGCAATGATACCGTGGATGTGCTGAGCGGCTCGGCCGCGGTGCAGGGCGGCAAGGGCACGCTGCTGTTCGCCAACGGCGACGGCAGTTCCACCGTGTTTGCCGGCCAGGGGTCGGATACCATCACCGGCGGCAACGGCGGCGGCGTCTATCATGGCGGCTCGGCCGGCAACAACCTGCTGATCGGCGGGCTTGCCGCGACGACGCTGTTCGGCGGTGGCGGCAGCGACACGCTGATCGCGGAGGGCGGCGCCAACGACAAGCTGATCGCCGGCCCGGGCAACGAGACGCTGCTCGGCGCAGGCTACGGCAACGATACCTTCGTCGGCGGCACCGGTGCCGATTCGATGATGGGCGGATTCGGCAGCAACACCTTCGTGCTCGGCGCCGGCGGTGGCACCATCACCGGCGGCTTCGCCGGCAACGTCTATGAATTCATCGACGACAAGTCGCACGGCAATTTCGTCGTCACCGACTTCACGCAGGGCACCGACAAGATCAAGCTGGTCGGCGAGGGGCACGACGCGATCGAAAAGGCGCTGGACAGCCAGGTTCAGGCCGGCGGCAACGTCACCATCAATCTCGGCGACAACACCAGGGTCACGTTCCTCGATGTGACCAAGCTCGACCGCAGTTCCTTCTCCTGAGCGGCGCCGCCGGCGGCAGCGTCGGCGTGCCGTCGCCCGGGCCGTGGCTCACAGCGACGGCGCGCCGAACGTGCCGGCATAGACCACCGGCCCGGTCGGTGCGCCGGTGGGGGAGCCGCCCTTCGGCTCCACGCTGACCATGAGCTGCGTGCCCGGCGTCGGCGGTGTCGGCAGCACGATGCGCCGTCCCGCTGCGGTCACCACGCCCAGCGAGCGCGGCGCCGTCGCACCCTTCGGCAGAATCCAGAGTTCCAGGTCGCGCCCGGCCGGCACCGGCACCGGGGCCAGCGCCGTCAGCACCATCGAGCCATCCCGCCGTACCTCGGCGACGAAGCCGGGGCCGGCGGCGTTCGGCGGCGAGAGGGCCGCCACCTGCTCTGCCGGTTCGTGATGCGGCAGCAACGCCACCGCGGCGAACCCGGCGGCGAGGGCGAGGGCCGCGACCGTCGCCGCCTGCCACGGCCAGACCCGTCGCGGCGGCGGGGCGCGCAACGGGCGCGGTGGCCGGGCGGGCGGTACCAGGCGTTCCGCCGGTGCCTGCAGGCCAGCCGGTCCCTCCCCCACTTCTTCGGTCGCCGCCGCGATCCGTGACCACAGCGCGGCGGGCGGCGCCACCGGTGCCACCGTCTCGGCCAGCGGCGCCAGCCGATGCTCCCACGCCGTGATCGCCCGCGCCAGCGCCGGGTCGGCCGCCGCGCGCAGGCGGACGATGCGCATCTCCGCCGCGTCCAGGGCGCCGAGGACATATTCGCCGGCCAGCACCTGAATTTCTTCCGGAATATCGCCCGCGGTGCCGCTCATGGCGTCCCCTCCAGGCACAGGCGCAGGGTTTGCAGGCTGCGGCGGATCCAGCTTTTGACGGTGCCGAGAGGCATCCGCACCCGCTCCGCCACCTCGCTGTGCGACAGGCCCTCGACGAAAGCGAGCAGCAGCAGGCGCCGTCGCTCCGCATCCAACTGGCCGAGGCAGCCGTGCAGCGCCGCCGCCTCGCGGCTGCTGGCGAGGCGATCGAGCGGGTCCGGCGCGTCATCAGCCGGCTCCGGAAGATCGAGATCGTCCTGCGCAACCTCGCGCCCACGCCGGCGGGCGATATCGAGCGCGCGGTAGCGCACGAGGCTGAGCAGCCACGCCGCCGGACTGCCCCGCGCCGTCTCGAACCGGTCGGCGTTGCGCCAGACCTGAAGAAAGGCGTCATGCACCGCATCCGCGGCGAGCGGCGTCTGGCGGGTGATGCGCAACGCCACCGCATAGAGGCGCGGCGCCTCAAGGTCATAAAGGCGTCGGAACGCCGCCCGGTCACCGGCGGCGACGCGGCGCAGCAGGTCCACCAGCGCGTCGTCCGGCGCCGTGTCAGCCATGAGTCGCAGCCGCCGGCATATCAGCCCTGTCCCGCCGCTCCGCCACCCGTCCTCCCACTCCGCCACCGCGACCGGCATGTCATATCACCCTGTTCCGCCGGCCGGAACCCGGCCCGCACCGCGGAAGCAATACGGCCTGCCGACCGTCGCGGATGCGCAGCGTCGCCGTGTCGGCCGCCGCGCGGATTGCCGGCAGCCGGGGCGGATGCCACACTCCGCCCGTTCGGCGGACCATCGTGGCATGGGCCATCGTGAGGCAACCGCACGCGACGGAGGCGCCCGCAGGCCCCATGCGGCATCTGCATCTCGACCCGGTTGGCGGCATCGCCGGCGATATGTTCGTCGCCGCCCTGCTCGATGCCGCCCCCGACCTCACCCGGGATTGCCTGCACGCGGCGGAGGCCGTGAGCGGGGCGTCTTGTTCGCTGCACCCGCATCACGACGGTTCGCTGGCCGGTGCGCGCTTCACGGTCGCCGCCGCCGCGCCGTCCCATGACCATGTCGCCTGGACGGCGATCCGCACCCGTCTGCATGCCGCGCCGCTGCCCGCGGCGGCCCGCGACCATGCGCTCGGCATCTTCGCGGCGCTTGCGGCGGCGGAGGCGGCGGTGCACGGGATCGCGCTGGAGGCGGTGACGTTCCACGAAGTCGGCGCCGTCGATTCGATCGCCGATATCGTGGCCGCCGCGCTGCTGATCGCGGCGCAGGCCGATGCCGACGGCCCCGCCACCTGGAGCTGCGCGCCGCTGCCGCTCGGCGGCGGGCGGGTGGCGACGGCGCATGGCACGCTGCCGCTGCCGGCGCCGGCGACCGTGCGGTTGCTGCGCGGCTTTGCCGTGATCGACGACGGGATCGGCGGCGAGCGGGTGACGCCGACCGGCGCCGCCGTCCTGCGCCATCTCGGCGCCGACCGTCCGCCACCTGCCGGCCCCCGGCGCCTTGGGGCGAGCGGCATCGGCTTCGGCACGCGCCGCCTGCCGGGCGTCGCCAACATGCTGCGCGTGCTGGAGACGGAGCCGACGGCGGCGGCGCCCGGCCATCGCGACCTGGCGGTGATCGGCTTCGAGGTCGATGACCAGACGGCGGAAGATCTCGCCGCCGGCCTCGAACGCATCCGTGCCGTGCCGGGCGTGCTCGATGCGTTGCAGATGCCGGCGCTCGGCAAGAAGGGACGGATGGCGACCCATGTCCAGGTGCTCGCCACACCGGCGGCGCTGGAGGCGGTGGTGGCGGCATGTTTCGCCGAAACGGCGACGATCGGCCTGCGCACCCACCTCGTCGCCGGCCGCACGCTGGCGCGGCGGACGCGGACGGTCGCGGTGGAGGGACGGACGGTCCGTGTCAAATGCGCCAACCGGCCGGGCGGCGCGACGGCAAAGGCCGAGGATGACGACGTGCGCCCGATCGGTGGCCATGCCGCGCGGGTCCGTCTGCGCCGCGCCGCCGAGCGGATGGCAGCGGAGGAACCGGCGGGCGATGAGTGACCGGCTCGATGCGCTGCTGACGGTGCTGCGCGGTCTCGACCGCGCTGCGGTGGCGGTGAGCGGGGGGGTCGATAGCCTGACGCTGTCCGCTGCCGCACACGCGGTGCTGGGCGCACGCGCGGTGCTGCATCACGCCGTCTCGCCCGCCGTCCCGCCGGAGGCGACGGCGCGGACGCGCACGCTGGCCGCTTCCCGTGGCTGGACGCTCCATATCTTCGACGCCGGGGAGTTCGCCGATCCGCGCTATCTTGCCAACCCGGCCGATCGCTGCTTCTTCTGCAAGACCAGCCTCTATGGCGCGATCGCGGCCCGCACGTCTGACCCGATCCTGTCGGGGACCAATACCGACGACCTTGCCGACTGGCGTCCCGGCCTCAGGGCCGCGGCGGCCCACGGCGTGCGGCACCCGTTCGTGGAGGCGGGGATCGACAAGCCGACGGTGCGGCGCCTTGCGGCGCGCCTCGGCCTCGGCACGGTCGCCGATCTGCCGGCGGCACCCTGCCTGTCGAGCCGGATCGAGACCGGCATCCGTGTCGAGCCGGAGCTGCTGGCGCTGGTCCATCGCGCCGAACGCCTGCTGCATGAACGCCTCGCCCCGCGCACGGTGCGCGCCCGCCTGCGGGCCGCCGGGCTGGTGATCGAGCTCGATCCCGCGGCGCTCGACCGCGCGGCGGCGGCGGAGGGGGCGTTGCGGGCGGCGCTGGGGGCGTTGACGACGCTGCCGGTGCGCTTCGCCCCCTACCGCACCGGCAGCGCCTTCCTCCGGTCGGGCGCGCCATGAGCGATTTCGTGCTGGATGAGGAGCGGGCGCGGCGCATCGGCCTGCCGGAGGCGGTGTATGCCGCCGGCAAGACGCCGGCGCAGGTTGCCGCCATCATCGCGCGGGCGGAGGGGCGCGGCGCGCCGCTGCTGCTGACGCGGCTGTCGGCGGAGCGGTTCGCCGAACTGCCGGCGGCGCTGCGGGCGCGGCTCGACCATGATCCGCTGTCGGCGACGGCGGTGCTGGGCGTGCCGCCGCCGCCCTGCGCCGCGGCGCGGGTCGCGGTGGTGACGGCCGGCACGTCCGACCAGCCGGTCGCCGCCGAGGCAGTCCGCACGCTGCGCTTTCATGGCGAGGCGGCGCTGACGGTCGCCGATGTCGGCGTTGCCGGGCTGTGGCGGCTGCTCGCGCGCATCGAGGAGCTGCGGGCGATGCGGGTGGTGATCGTCGCCGCCGGCATGGACGCCGCCCTGCCGAGCGTGGTGGCAGGTTTGGTCCCCGGCGTCGTGATCGGCCTGCCGACCTCGGTCGGCTATGGCGTCGCCGCCGGCGGGCAGGCGGCACTGAATGCCCTGCTGGCGAGCTGCGCGCCGGGCCTGGTGGTGGTCAACATCGACAACGGCTACGGCGCGGCGTGCGCGGCGGTGCGGGCGCTGGGCCTGCGGCCTGCTCAGCCCGCCGCCTGATCGGCCATCCACGCCGGCACCGGCAGGTTCTTGCCGCGCAGGAACGCCGGGTTGAACAGTTTGGACTGGTAGCGCGCGCCGCCGTCGCACAGAATGGTGACCACGGTGTGCCCCGGCCCCAGATCCCGCGCGACCCGGATTGCCGCTGCCACATTGATGCCGGCCGAGCCGCCGACCGACAGCCCCTCGTGGATCAGGAGATCGAAGACCTGTTCCAGCGCCTCCGCGTCCGGGATGCGCACGGCGTCGTCGAGCGGTGCGCCCTCCAGGTTGCCGGGCACGCGGGACTGGCCGATGCCCTCGGTGATCGAACTGCCGGCGATGCTGAGGTCGTTGCTTTTCACCCAGCCATAGAGGCCGCTGCCCTCGGGATCGGCGAGCACGGTGCGGACGGCCGGGTTGCGCGCCTTCAGCGCCATCGCGACGCCGGCCAGCGTCCCGCCGGTGCCGCAGGAGCAGGTGAAGGCATCGACGCGCCCCGCCGTCTGGTGCCAGATCTCGGGGCCGGTGGTCAGCCGGTGCCCCTCCCGGTTCGCGAGGTTGTCGAACTGGTTGGCCCACAGCGCGCCGATCTCCTCCGCCAGGCGGCGGGAGACGTGGACGTAGTTGCCGGGGTCGCGATAGGGCTTGGCCGGCACCAGACGAAGCTCCGCGCCGATCATGCGCAGGAATTCGATCTTCTCGCGCGACTGCGTCTCCGGCATGACGATGATGCTGCGGTAGCCGCGGGCGTTGCCGACCAGGGTCAGGCCGATGCCGGTGTTGCCCGCCGTCCCCTCCACCAGCGTCCCGCCGGGACGGAGCAGGCCGCGCCGCTCGGCGTCGGTGATGATGGCGATGGCGGCGCGGTCCTTGACCGAGCCGCCGGGATTCATGAACTCCGCCTTGCCCAGGATGGTGCAGCCGGTGGCGGCGGAGGCGCGGCGCAGCTTGACCAGCGGCGTATTGCCGATGGCCCCGGCGAGATCCTCGGCGATCGGCGGGGCGACGGTGGCATGCGGCTTGTCCATGCAGGCGGTCTCCGGCGGCAGGGCGGTTGGGCGGTTGTATGCGCCGTTTGCCCATGCGATTGCGTGGCGGGCGAGTCAACCGCCCTGCCGCCGGAGGCTGCCATGGTCGAGCATCTCACCCCCGCCGAAACCTGGCGGGCACTGGCCGAAAACCCGCGTGCGCACCTCATCGATGTGCGGACCGATGCCGAGTGGGCCTATGTCGGCGCACCCGACCTGCATGCGCTCGGCAAGCAGGTGGTGCCGATATGCTGGCAGGTGTTTCCGGCCATGCAGGTCAACCCGGCCTTTGTCGAAGAATTGCGGGCGCATGGGTTCGTTCCCGACGATCATCTGTATTTCCTCTGCCGCAGCGGCGTGCGCAGCCTGCACGCGGCGGCGGCGGCGATCGCGGCGGGATTTCCGCACGCCTACAACATCGCGGACGGGTTCGAGGGACCGCCGGACGCGGACGGCCATCGCGGCACCGTTGCCGGCTGGAAGGTCGCCGGGTTGGCCTGGCGGCAGCGCTGACCGCTGCCGCACGTCGCGACCGCAGCGCCGCCACGGGAACCCTGTGCGGCGATGGCCGTATTGGCTTCTCTCCGCGCACGCCCCCACCAGGCGTTGGCAGGAGCGCCGTAAAAGCCGATTTATGAAGCAATTTATAATACTGTGCTGATTGTGGCACGGATATAGAAAGTACATGACATCGGTTCGGTCGCCCGTGCAATGACCAGATCGCGGTGCCGGGCGGGCGAAAGCAGTGCATTCCGCCGACCACGTGACCAGTCTGCTTGGCGGTCGATCCGGCTAGAACCGGAATTTAATTTACAGGGACACGGGATCATGCAGGAAAAGCGGGTTTGGCGTCTGGCGATGGCGCTTCTCATGCTTGGCATCGTCGGCGCGCTCAGCGCCTGCGCCGATTCGGCAGGAGGGTACGGCGATGGCTATTCCGGCCCGGGATATGGCGGCTATGGGCCAATGGGCGGCGGCCCCGGACCGATGGGCGGGGGTGACGGCGACGGTGACGGCGACTGATCGGGGCCGGGGGTCACGCCTCCGCGTGACTGCCGCGGCCGGTCGCGTGACGAAGGCCAACGGATGAGGGCGGTGGTGGAACGCGCCGGCGGCCGGTACCGCGCCGGCCTTCTGCGCCCGGTTGCGCTGGTTGTGCTGGCCGGCCTTCTTTGCGCGCTCGCGGGGTGCGTCGTCTATCCGCATCAGGATGACGATGACGACCGGGGCTACGGCTACAGCCCCTATCCGCCGCCGGCCTATGGCTACCCGCCGATGGGCTACGGCTGGGGCGACCGGGAGGGTGATGACGACTGATATGCACGCCGGGTTGGCGGCCGGTGGCGCGCCAAGAAAGTGTCACCATCGGCCGGTTTGAGGCGGCGGATAGAGCACCCGCACCACCACGAACCACGGATAGCGCGCATCGGCGATCAGCCCTGCCGGCGTGGTCGGGACGTGCTTCAGCGTCACCGCGTCATCGACATCGCCGCCCACCACGTCGAGCAGGCCGGGCCGGGCCGCGACCACGATATCGCAATGCGCCGGGAAGCGGCCGGCGGGCAGGTCGGCGAAATTCATCGGGTGCGGCGTGCGGCTGAAGCAGATCAGGTCGCCGACCGCCGGCGCGGCGCGGTCGGGCGGCGCCGCCGTGACCGCCCAGCGCCGCGTGTCGCCGGCGGCGGCGAGGTTGATGTAGCGATTATGCGCCGGCCCGTAGGGGAACCGATCGCCGGCGCCGGCGAGGCGCATGACATAGCTGACGAACGCCGCCGACCAGGCGAAGCGTTCATCCTCCGCCGCCGGGAACTCGGCACCCGTGGCGTCGTGCCTGCCGGTCCAGCGCCCCGGCCGCGCCCCGGCATCGAGGCCGAGCCACCAGTAAAGGCCGACGCGCTGCCACAGCCCTTCCATCCGCTCCGGTTTGGCGTCCGGCGGGGGCGGCGGGCGCGTGCCGGGGGCATCGTCATCGACCGGCGCGCCGAACGCCCGCCATTCGCCCAGCGCGATCGCCACCGCCGCATCGCGGGAGAACGGCTGATAGGGATCGCGGGCGAAAGGGGGCACATGGGAAGCGGGATCGGCACAGGCGGAAAGGAACAGCGCCAGCCCCGCCATGGGACGAGTGGGCCGGCATGCCGGCATGCGGGGCGCGCGAGGCCCCTCAGTCCGCGGCGGCGTCGCGAGCGGCTTTGCGCCCCTGTGCCGCGCGAGTTTCGTCAAGCTGGCGTGTCAGCTCGCGCTTGTGCGCGCGCAATGACTCGATCTCCGAGGGCGTCAGCCGGGTCGGAGCGGCGAAGATAGGTGGCTTCTCCTTCGGTGAGGCCGTCGAAGTCATAGCCGAATGTCTCCTTCCATCGTCGTTCAAGGTCGGGAAACCGCGCCCGGCGTGCGATCAGCGTCGCCCTGCGTGGCGCAAGCCTCTCGCTTTGCCGCGAACCGGTCAATGTGCTCGCGCCGATCACGTGACCGGCGTTCCGCTCGATATAAGATCTCAGATCGGCAAGCGTACCGCCCTGCGTCACGCTATCATCGACGATCAGGCCGTCGCGACCGCTTTCGACCGCGCCATCGAATTCCGCTCTGGCAATGAGCCGGTATGCGCCGTCCTGGCCGGTACGGCGCGGGCGATTGGCCTGGACGATTTCCACGTCCAGCGAAAAGCCGAACCGACGCGACAGCAGGAACGCATATCGTTCAGGAAGTGCGTTCCGGCCGCCTGCTTCCTCGGCGTGTGCCGCCGCCGTGATCGGCCAGCGCAGCGGTGATCCATGCGGAACCTGGATCACCACATCCGGAAAATCAGGCGGAAGCGGGACGCGCTGGGATTATTTTACCCCTGCTCCGGGAACAGCCCCAGCAACCCCGCCTCGCCGGCGGCGCAGCAGCCGCGTTCGGTGATGAAGCCGCTCAGCAGCCGCGCCGGCGTCACGTCGAAGGCGGGGTTGGCGGCGGGGCTGCCCGGCGCCGTCACCGCGATCGTCGCCAGCGTGCCCGCTTCGGTGGGGCCGGTCAGATGCGTCACCTCCGTCGCCGCCCGCTGCTCGATCGGAATCTCCGCGACCCCGTCGCGCGTGCGCCAGTCGATGGTGGAGGAGGGCAGCGCCACCCAGAACGGCAGGCCGTTGTCGCGCGCCGCCAGCGCCTTCAGATAGGTGCCGATCTTGTTCGCGGCATCGCCGCCGCGCGTCACCCGGTCGGCGCCGACGATCGCGAGATCGACCTGCCCGTGCTGCATCAGATGCCCGCCGGCATTGTCGGCGATCACGGTATGCGGCACCCCGTGCTTGCCCAGTTCCCACGCCGTCAGCGCCGCGCCCTGGTTGCGCGGGCGCGTTTCATCGACCCAGACATGCAGGTCGATGCCCTGGTTGTGCGCGGTATAGATCGGCGCCAGCGCTGTGCCCCAATCGACGGTCGCGAGCCAGCCGGCGTTGCAGTGGGTGAGCACGTTCACCCGCGCCCCGCCGCGCCGCGCCGCTGCCGCCGCGATCAGTGCCGCACCGTGCCGGCCGATCGCCTGGCACTGCGCCACGTCCTCCTCCGCGATGCGGTCCGCTTCCTCATAGGCGGCGGCGACGCGGGCGTGCGGTGGCGCGGCACGCAGCCGCGCCAGCATGCGTGCGATCGCCCAGGCGAGGTTGACCGCGGTCGGCCGCGTCGCCAGCAGCAGCGCTGCCGCACGCTCCATCGCCGCGTCGGTCGCATCCGCCCGTACCGCGAGGCACATGCCATAGGCGGCGGTGGCGCCGATCAGCGGCGCCCCGCGCACCTGCATGGTGCGGATCGCGTGCGCCGCCGCCGCCACATCGGCCAGCCGCACGATCTCCAGCGACCACGGCAGCCTCGTCTGGTCGATGATGCAGAGCGACCAGGGCTCGTCGGGATCGCGCCAGATGGTGCGATAGGGCGTGCCGTCGATGTTCATCGCATCCTCATGCCGCGATCACGAACAGGCCGAGCACGCACAGGAACCCGAGTGTCCACAGCCCGGACCGCAGCGTCGGCCGGTCGAACACATAGGCGGCGGTGTAGGCCAGCCGCAGCAGCACGAACAGCACGGCGAGCAGGTCGGCCGCGCGCTGCGGCGCGCCGGCGATGGCGGCGACCAGCACCGCGGCGGCGAACGGCGGGAAGGCTTCCAGGTGGTTGCGCTGCGCCCAGTCGGCGCGCTGGCGCCAGCCGGTCTGGCGCGCCAGCCACAGCCGCGGGGCGGCATTGTCGAACCCCGCGCCGCCCGCCTTGGCGATGCCGGCGCTCAGCATCGGCAGCAGCGCCGCCGCCAGAATGGCCCAGAAGGCGACCGTCATCCCGACCGTCCTAGCCGATGCGCTGGTGCAGCACGCAGATCAGCGTGAACAGCCGCCGCGCCGTCGCGAAATCGATCGCAACCTTGCCCGCCAGACGCGCCCTCATCAGCTCCGCCCCCTCGTTGTGCAGGCCACGCCGTCCCATGTCGATCGCCTGGATGCGTTCCTCCCGCCCCTCCTGCACCGCCAGGATGTGGCTGTCCACCAGCATCTGATAGTCCTTGATAAGACCCCGGAACGGTCCCAGCGCCAGCACGATGGCAGTGAGCGGCGTGCCGTCCTGGCGGCGGATGTCGAGCACGAGCCGCCCTTCCTGGATCGACAGATGCAGCGCCCAGGCGCCCGGCGGCTGGCCGGCCGGGGCGAAGCGGTTTTCCGCCAGAAGATCGGCCACCGCCTGCGCCCGGTCGGCCTCCAGCACCGGCGACAGGCGGGTCAGCGCCTCGCCCTCCAGTTCCAGGCGGACGAGACCGCTGCCGGTCATTCGTCGGGGCCGGTTTTCAGCATCCCGAGCTTCAGCATCAGCCCGACCGTCGCCCCCTTGACCGGGCGCAGCAGGCCGAGGCAGAGGCCCGCGGCAAGCGGCAGCCAGATCGCCGCCTCCAGCCACTGCGACGGCTGCCAGGCGCGCTCGGTCGCGAACATGATGGGCACCAGGATGTGCCCGGTCAGCAGGATGGTGAAATAGGGCGGCGCATCGTCGGCGCGGGCAAGGCCGAGCGGCGCGCCGCAGTTGGCGCAGGCCGGCACCACGCGCAGATAGCCGCGGAACAGCTTCGTTTCCCCGCACGCCGGACAGCGGCAGCGGACGCCGCGCAGCAGCGCCGTCGGCATCGGCGGAACGGGCCAGGGCACGGTGGGTGCGGCATCGCGCGGATGCCAGCGCATCGGGGTCTCGGCGATGCGCGGGTCGGCAAGCGGGGCGGAGGGTGGCACGGCGGCGCTTTCAGGCTGCGGGGCCTGGCCCCGGTGGCGACTGCCGCTTACTTGCTCGCCGCCCGGCCGCCGATCAAGGGCAGGACGGTATTCCGGCCCCGGCCGCACGGCATGGCGCGGCCCGGACGGGAGCGGCAGCGGCGGAGTTTTTCCGCCCGCCCGCCGGGGTTTTCAACCGGTGCCGACCAGCCTGCCGCGGTCGGGTTAAGAAAACGTGCAGAGAGCGTCACGCCATCAGGTTCACCGCCAGTCCGCCCGCCGGCGCGCCGCCGCGGGCGCCGCTGGTCGCCGGTTCCGGCGCGCCGGCGGCGCTGCCGTCATGGTCGCCGTCGCCGCCGGCGGGTGCCGAATGCGCATGATGGGCCGGCGCGTGCTGCGCCATTGCCGGCGCCTGTGTCATCGCCGCGCCGATGCTGCCGATGTTCATGAAGGTCGATCCTTGTCCCAGTGACGCCGCCAGCATGCGCCGAAGAAGTTGCTGCTTCGTGTGCGCCGGCTTGCCGGCATAGGCCCGCGCGCCTACGAACCGTTCGGGAACAGCCAGGAGTGGGGCATGAAGCTGCATGACGTGCGCGTCCATCCGTCGAAGGACGAACTGCCGCGGGAGGCGCAGCTGGCGTGGGCGATCGCAGGCGTCGCCGCCGACCGCGTCGCGGTGGAGCGGGAGGTCACGGAGATGATCGTCAACCGCGTCATCGACAACGCCGCCGTCGCCATCGCCGCGGTCAACCGCCGCCCGGCGGTGTCGGCGCGGGATGCGGCGCTCGCGCATTCGCGCCGCGACGGGGCGACGGTGTTCGGCGTCAGGGCGTCGCGCCGGGTCAGCCCCGAATGGGCCGCCTGGGCGAATGGCACCGCGGTGCGTGAACTCGACATGCACGACACCTTCCTCGCCGCCGACTATGCCCATCCCGGCGACAACATCCCGCCCATCCTCGCCGTCGCGCAGGCGACCGGTCGTTCGGGCCGCGACCTCGTGCGCGGCATCGCGACGGGCTACGAAATCCAGATCGACCTCGTGCGCGCGATCTGCCTGCATGAGCACAAGATCGACCACATCGCCCATCTCTGCCCGGCGCAGGCCGCCGGCATCGGCACCCTGCTGCGCCTGCCGCAGGAAACGATTTACCAGGCAGTGCAGCAGGCGGTGCATGTCAGCTTCACCACCCGCCAGTCGCGCAAGGGGGAGATCAGTTCGTGGAAGGCCTTCGCCCCCGCCCATGCCGGCAAGCTCGCCGTCGAGGCGGTCGATCGCACCATGCGCGGGGAGGGGGCGCCGAGCCCGATCTATGAAGGCGAGGATTCCGTCATCGCCTGGATGCTCGGCGGCAGAGAGGCGCACTATCAGGTGCCGCTGCCGGCAGCGGGCGAACCGAAGCGTGCCATCCTGGACAGCTTCACCAAGGAGCACAGCGCCGAGTATCAAAGCCAGGCGCTGATCGACCTCGCCTTCCGCATGCGCCAGAAGATCCCCGATCTCGGGGAGGTGGAGCGGATCATCCTGCACACCAGCCACCACACGCATTACGTGATCGGCACCGGCGCGGGCGACCCCCAGAAGATGGACCCGAAGGCGAGCCGGGAGACGCTCGACCACTCCATCATGTACATCTTCGCGGTGGCCCTGCAGGACGGCGCCTGGCACCACGTCGACAGCTACGCTCCCCGCCGTGCCGCGCGCCCCGATACCGTCGCCCTCTGGCACCGCATCGAGACGCGGGAGGATCCCGAATGGACGCGCCGCTACCACGCCCGCGATCCGAAGGAGCTTGCCTTCGGCGCGCGCGCCGAGGTGCGGATGCAGGATGGCAGCGTGATCGAGGATGAGCTGGCGGTCGCCAACGCCCATCCGCTCGGCGCGCGGCCGTTCGGGCGGGCGGACTACATCGCCAAGTTCCGCACGCTGACGGAGGGTATCATCTCCTCGCGGGAGGCCAACCGCTTCCTGGACGTGGTGCAGGATCTGCCGCGGCTCGGCGCGGACGATCTCTGCCTGCTGAACGTCGCCCTGCCGGCGGGCGCGCTCGGCGAGGGCAAGCCAGGCATCTTCTGAGGGAGAGAGCGATGAGCGACAGCGACGTGAAGGTGTTCAAGGGGCTGGTCGGCATCAATGCCGACACCACTGCGGTGTCGAAGGTGATGCCGGAGACCAACAGCCTGACCTACCGCGGCTATGCGGTGCAGGATTTGGCGGAGCAGTGCAGCTTCGAGGAAGTCGCCTATCTGCTCTGGCACGGCGAGCTTCCCGGCGCCGCGGCGCTGGCCGCCTTCCGCGCCGAGGAGGCGGCGGCGCGCCCGCTGTCGGACGCGCTGCACCGGGTCATCGCCGAGTTCCCGCGCGGCGGCCATCCGATGGACGCGATCCGCACCGCGGTCAGCTTCATGGGCCAGGAGGATCCGGAAACCGCCGACAACAGCGAACCGGCGACACGGCGCAAGGCGATGCGCCTGCTGGCGAAGATCCCGACGGCGATTGCCGCCGCCCATCGCGCGGCAAAGGGGGAAGCGCCGATCGCGCCCGATCCCACGCTCCCGTTTGCCGCCAATTTCTTCCATCTCTGCTTCGGCCGTGTGCCGGCGCCCGCGGTGGTGAAGGCGTTCGACGTGAGCCTGATCCTCTATGCCGAACACGGGTTCAACGCCTCCACCTTCACCGCGCGCACCGTCACCTCAACCCAGGCCGACCTGCACGCGGCGGTGGTGGCGGCGATCGCGGCGCTGAAGGGACCGCTGCACGGCGGCGCCAACGAAGCGGTGATGCACATGCTGAAGGAGATCGGCACCCCCGAACGCGCCCGCACCTGGCTCGAGGGCCGCTTCGAACATCGCGCGCTGGTGATGGGCTTCGGCCACCGCGTCTACAAGCACGGCGATTCCCGCGTCCCCACCATGACGCGCTATGCCGAGCGGATGGCGGAGGTGGTGGGCGACCGCACCTGGATGGAGATCAGCCGCATCCTGGCCGGCGAGATGCTGAAGCAGAAGAACATCCACCCCAACCTCGATTTCCCGACCGGCCCTGCCTACTACCTCATGGGATTCGAGATTCCGATGTTCACGCCGATCTTCGTCGCCTCCCGCATCACCGGCTGGGCGGCGCATGTGATCGAGCAGGCGGCGGACAACCGGCTGATCCGTCCGCTGTCGGTGTACACCGGTGTGGCACAGCGCCCGGTACCGCCGATCGCCGCGCGCTGAACGACACGCACCGCGCCGGACGACGATGCGGATGCCGCGGCACCATGCCGCGGCATCTTTTTTTCGCCGCGACGGCGTCCGACGTGCAGTTGTTGTTGACAGCGATGCGCGGGAGAGCGGATAGCGTCGTTTTGCCTGCACACGCGCGATTCGCGATTCGTCAAGACCGATCGCCGATGCAGGAGCGGGAGAGTGTTCCGGCCGATGATCAGTGGCCATGTCCGCACGCAGGTCCGGCGCAGCAGGCGCGGAGAGGATGTGCGGCGGGCCGGGCCGGAGGAGCTGGCACGGCGGCGCGCCAGTTCTTTCATGCACCCGCGCCGCGCGTTGCGAAACCGGCCGCTGCGGTGGCCGTTCGAGTGATCGACCGGGACCATTCACGGCACACAGGGAGATGCCTGACGTGAACAACGACGACGATACCACCAGGGAAGGCCGGCGCGCGCAGCCGATGGCGATGCGCGCGGGCGCCAGGCGCAGCGGCGGCACCGGACGCGCGACGCGCGGTACCGGCACGCGGGCGGCAGGCACGCGGGCGGCAGGCACGCGGGCCGGGGGCACGCGCAAGGCCGCGGCGGCGAAGGGCACGCGCAAGACCACGCGCACGGCGGCGAAGAAGACCACGACGCGCGCGACCAAGACCGGCACGCGCAAGGCGGCGCCGAAGCGCGCGGCAGCGGCGGCGACCAAGTCCACCCGCAAGACGGCCGGCGGACGCGGCACAGCGGCACGCGGCACCGGCACGCGCAAGACCACGGCGCGCGCGACCGGCGCCCGCAAGACCGCGGCGAAGCCTGCTGCGCGCAAGACCGCCGCCAAGACCGCGGCCAAGACCACGACACGCAAGACGGCGGCCAGGACGACCACCCGCAAGACCACGGCAAAGGCCGCCGGCACCGCGCGCAAGACCACCACCCGCCGCACCGCCGCCGCGCCGAAGATGACGCGCCGTCCGCGCAAGACGCAGATGGAGCCGATGACCGAAAACATGACCGCGCCGACCGAGACGACCAGCGACACCACCTCGGCCGAGCATCAGGACTGAGAGGGACGCAGGCCCCTCCACCCGCGCATCGCGCCACCTTCTCCCGCAAGCGGGAGCAGAACCCTCTTCCCTTCCGGGGGAAGAGGGGCGGGTGGCGGAGTGCCAGAATGGCCCACTCCCGCGCGCCTGCGCGGGACGCGCTTCAGAACTCGATCCCCTGCTGCGCCTTCACCCCGGCAGCGAAGTGGTGCTTCGCCGCTATCATTTCGGTCACCAGGTCGGCCGCCGCGCGCAGGGCCGGCGGCGCGTTGCGCCCTGTCACCACCACATGCAGCATCGCCGGCCGCGCCGTCAGCGACTGCACCACCTCGTCGAGCGGCAGATAGTCGTAGCGCAGCGCGATGTTCAGCTCATCGAGGATCAGCAGTGCCAGGCCCGGCGTATGCAGCAGCTCGGTCGCGCGCGTCCAGGCGCGGCGCGCGGCGGCGATGTCGCGGGCACGGTCCTGCGTCTCCCATGTGAAGCCCTCGCCCATCGTGTGCCAGGTCAGCATCTCGCCGAAGCGCGCCAGGGCCGCCCGCTCGCCGGTGTGCCACGCGCCCTTGATGAACTGCACCACGCCGACCGGCCGGCCATGCCCGAGCATGCGCAGCGCGAGGCCGAACGCCGCCGTCGATTTGCCCTTGCCGGGTCCGGTATGGACGATCAGCAGCCCTTTCTCGATCGTCTTGCCTGCCACTTCGGCATCCTGCACCGCCTTGCGCCGCGCCATCTTCGCCCGGTGGCGTTCGTCCTCCGCAGTGTCGTCGCTCATGCTTCATCCTTCACCGTGATCGCCAGTCCCGCGACCATGAACAGCACGCGCCCCGCCCGCGCCGCCAGGGCCTGATGCAGCCGCCCCGCCTCATCGCGGAAGGCGCGGGCGAGCGCATTGTCGGGCACGATGCCGAGCCCGACCTCATTGCCGACCAGCACGGTCGGCGCCCGGCGCGCGGCCAACGCCGCGAGCAGCGCGGTGCGCGAGGCGGCCACGTCGCCGCCCGTCAGCATGACGTTCGAAAGCCACAGCGTCAGGCAATCGACCAGCACCGGTGCGTCGCCGGCATCGCCCAGCGCCGCGGGCAGGTCGCGCGGCGCTTCGGCCGTACGCCAGCCCGCGCCGCGCGCGGCGCGATGGGCCGCTATGCGTGCCGCCATCTCGGCATCGCCCGCGGTCGCCGTCGCGACATAGACCCAGGGCGGCGGCAGCGCCGTCACCAGCGCCTCCGCCTGCCGGCTCTTGCCGGAACGCGCGCCGCCGAGAATGAGCGTGAACACCAGCCGATCCCCTTTTGACGCGGCGCCCCGGGCAGGCTTAATAGAGATGTTCCGACGGTCCCTCCAGCAATGGAGGGTGAAATGGGAACGCGGTGCGGGGCCGGTCGCCCCCATGCCGCGGCTGCCCCCGCAACTGTAGGCGGAGAGCGGCCCGTCACCTGGCCACTGGGCGCATCTGCCCGGGAAGGCCGACGGGCTGCGCCGGATCCGCGAGCCAGGAGACCTGCCTTCGGAACCCAACAGCGCCACCGGGCGGGGTGCCCCGGCGGCGTGCGGCGCGGCGACGCGTTCCGGTCGCACCCGACTGTCGTTGGTTCCGTCGGGGGCAATTGATGTCCGCACCGCGCCTGCATGTCTGCATCACCTGTCGCGCCGGTCGCACGCCGGCGCCGGAGGAGGCGCCGCAGGGCGCGCAACTGCACGCCGCCCTTGCCGCACGGCTCGGCGATGCCGCCGCACCGCGCCTCGCGCCGGTGGCCTGCCTCGCCAACTGCGACCGCGGCTGTTCCGCTGCGCTCAGCGCCGCCGGCAAATGGACCTATCTGCTGGGCGGCCTCGTGCCTGCACAGGCGGACGATCTGCTGACCTATGCGGCGCTCTATGCCGCCTCCGCCACCGGCACCGTGCTGCCTTCCCGCCGTCCCGCCTCGCTCGGCCGCGCGGTGCTCGCCCGCATTCCTGCTCCGGAGCTGCTCGCATGACGCATGACCGCGTGCCCGCCACCGTCATCACCGGCTTCCTCGGCGCCGGCAAGACGACGCTGCTGCGCCATGTCCTCGAATCCGCCGGCGGACGGCGGATCGCCGTCATCGTCAACGAATTCGGCGCCGTCGGCATCGATCGGGAGACGCTGCGCGCCTGCTTCATTCCGGGCTGTGCCGACGCCGACATCGTGGAACTGGCCAATGGCTGCCTGTGCTGCACCGTGGCCGATGATTTCGTCCCGACGCTCACCGCCCTGCTCGATCGTCCCGATCCGCCGACGCACATCCTGATCGAGACCTCCGGCCTCGCGCTGCCCAAGCCGTTGCTGAAGGCGTTTGCCTGGCCGTCGGTGCGCTCGCGCGTCACCGTCGATGGCGTGATCGCCGTGGTCGATGCCCCCGCCGTCGCCGCCGGCCGCTTCGCCGACGATCCCGCCGCCGTCGCCGCGCAGCAGCGCGCCGACACCGCGATCGACCACGACAACCCGCTCGCCGAAGTGTTCGACGATCAGGTCAACGCCGCCGACCTGATCGTGCTGAACAAGACCGACCTGCTGGCCGATGGCGGCGCCGCGGTTGCCGCCGCGATCGCCGCCCGCCTGCCGCATGCGCGCATCCTGCCGGCCTGCGAGGGCAGGATCGATCCCGCGGTGCTGCTCGGCCTAGCTGCGGCGGCGGAGGACGATCTGGCGGCGCGGCCTTCGCATCACGACGCGCTCGATGGCGCGCATGAGCATGATGATTTCGAAAGCTTCGTCGTCGATCTGCCGGAGATCGGCGACCCGGCATCGCTGCTGGTGCGCCTGCGGCAGGCGGCCGGCTTCGCCGGCGTGCTGCGCATCAAGGGGTTCGCCGCCGTGCATGGCAAGAGCATGCGGCTCGCCGTGCAGGGTGTCGGCACGCGCTTCCGCCAGCACTACGACCGTCCCTGGCCGGCGGAAGGCCCGCGCGCGGGGCATATGGTGGTGATCGGACAGACCGGCCTCGACCGGGCCGGCATCACGCGGGCCCTCCTGGGCTGAGCCGATGCATCTGCTGGTCCGCGAAACCCGCGCACTGGATGAGGACGAACCGGCGGTCGATCTCGGCCATGCACCGGCCGATCTCGTGCTGCTGTCCTTCTCCGACAGCGACCTCGCCGCCGCGGCGGCGGGCTGGCAGGCGATGGGGGTGCCGAAACCCACGCTCCGGCTCGCCAATCTCGCGCGGCTGCGCCATCCGATGTCGGTCGATCTCTATCTGGAGCGGGTGGTGGCAAAGGCGCGGGCCGTGGTGGTGCGGCTGCTCGGCGGCCTCGACTACTGGCGCTATGGTGCGGAGGAAACCGCGGCGCTGTGCCGCGCGCGCGGCATCGCCCTCGCCGTGCTGGCCGGCGATGCGCGCGACGATGCACGCCTTCCTCCGCTCGCGACCGTAGGCAAGGCTGCGCTGACGCGGCTCGATGCGTTGCTGCGCGCGGGCGGGGCGGAGAATCTGGCACGGGCGCTCGCCCTCGCCGCCCATCTCGGCGGCCTCGGCGATGATCCTGTCCTGCCGCCGGTGGCGTTGCCGTCCTGCGGGGCACACCGGTTTGCGGTGCCTGAGGACGGTCCGTGCGGTGTTGCCGCGCTGGTGTTCTATCGCTCCCATCTGCTGGCCGGGGACATCGCGCCGCTTGCCGCACTCGCCGATGCGCTCGCGGCGCGCGGGTTCGGGGTGCGCGCGCTCTTTGTCGGCAGCCTCAAGGATGCGCCGACCGCCGCTTTCGTCGCCGCCCGTCTGGCCGCCTGGCGTCCGCGCGTGGTGCTGAACGCGACCGGCTTTGCCGCGCGGCGCGATGACGGGGCCGGCTCGCCGCTCGACGCTGCCGACGCGCCGGTGCTGCAATTGCTGCTGGGCGGCGCCGGGCGCGCCGCGTGGCAGGCGTCGGCGCGCGGTCTCGGCCCGGCCGATCTGGCGATGCAGGTGGTATTGCCGGAACTGGACGGGCGGCTCGCGACGACCGCGATCGGGTTCAAGGAAACCGCCGCGCCGGACACGGCGCCCGACGGGTTGCAGGGTGTCGCGCTGGCGCGGCACCTGCCCGATGCCGACGGCATCGCGCTCGCCGCCGATCGGGCGGCCGGCTGGGCGCGGCTCGCGGCGAAGCCGGCGGCGGCGCGGCGCATCGCCGTGGTGCTGTCCGACTATCCCGGCGCCGGCGGTGGGCAGGCCGGGCATGCGGTGGGGCTCGACACGTTCGCGAGCCTCGATGTCATTCTCGCCCTGCTGCGCGAAGCCGGCTACGCGGTGGCGCCGGTGGACGGGCGCAGACTGGCGGCGATGCCGCCGGTGCCGTTCCTCGCACTCGACGAGTATGCGCGGTGGCTCGCCGATCTGCCCGCGCCGTTCGTTGCCCGCGTCGCCGCCTGCTGGGGGGCGCCGGGGCAGGACGGGGCGGCGCGCGACGGCTGGTTCGCGCTGCCGTTTCTGCGCGCCGGCGCGATCGTGCTCGCCCTGCAACCCGACCGCGGCGCGCGCACCGACCGCAGCGCCGGCTATCATGACCCGGACACGCCGCCATGCCACGCCTACATCGCCTTCCATCTCTGGCTCCGTCGCGGGCTGGACGTGCAGGCACTGGTGCAGCTCGGCACGCACGGCACGCTGGAATGGCTGCCCGGCAAGCCGGCGGCGCCGTCGGCAGCCTGTGCGCCGACCGCGCTGCTGCGCGGCCTGCCCGTGATCTATCCGTTCATCGTCAACAATCCCGGCGAGGCCGCGGCGGCGAAGCGCCGGCTCGGCGCCGTCACCATCGGCCATCTCACGCCGCCGCTCGCCGCCGCCGGGCTGCATGGAGAGGCGGCGGCGCTGGAGCGGCTGATCGACGATTATGCCGCCGCCGACGGCCTCGATCGCCGCCGCACCGCGCTGCTCCGCCGCGACATCATCGACCATGCCGCGGCCTGCGGCGTGCTGTCCGAGAGCGGGGCGGTGGGCCTCGCGGAGGATGCGGCGCTGGCGCGGCTCGATGCCTATCTCTGCGACGTGAAGGATTTGCAGGTCCGTCATGGCCTGCATGTCTTCGGCACGCCGCCGGCGCCGGACCGGCGGGCGCAGATGCTCGCGGCCAACCCTGCCCTCGATCCCGCCGCCCTTGATGCCTGCGCCGCGGCCGAGCGGGCGGCGCTGCTGGCGGCCCTCGACGGCCGCCTGGTCGCCCCCGGCCCGGCCGGCGCGCCGAGCCGGGGACGCGCCGATGTGCTGCCGACCGGGCGCAATCTCTACGCCATCGACCCGCGCGCCGTCCCGACCCGCGCCGCCGTCGTGCTGGCAGAGCGGGCCTGCGCCGATCTGCTCCGCCGCCATCTACAGGAACACGGCGAGTGGCCGCGGACGCTGCTGCTCGACCTGTGGGGCAGCGCCACCATGCGCACCGGCGGGGAGGATCTGGCACTGGCGCTGCTGCTGCTCGGCGCGCGGCCGGTGTGGGATGAGGGGTCGGGGCGCGTGTCGGGGATCGAGGTGCTGCCGCTGGCCCTGCTCGACCGGCCGCGCGTCGATGTCACGCTGCGCATCTCCGGCCTCTTCCGCGACGCCTTTCCCGCCCAGATCGCGCTGTTCGACGCCGCGGTGCGAATGGTCGCGGCGCGCGGCGAGGCGCCGGACATGAACCCGCTTGCGGCCTGCGGTGAGGCGGCGCCCGCCCGCATCTACGGTGCGGCGCCGGGCGATTACGGCGCCGGCGTGGGCGGGATGCTGGACAGCGGCGACTGGCGGACGCCGGCCGATCTCGGTGCTGCCTATCTCGCCGCCTCCGCCTTCGCGTACGGCGGCGGGCGGGAGGGGGTGGCCGATGTGGCCGGGTTCGCGGCACGGATCGCCGGGGCGGCGGCGTTTCTCCACACCCAGGATCATCGTGAGACCGACGTGCTCGACGGCGCCGACATCGCCGCGCATGCCGGCGGTTTCGCGGCGGCGGCGGCGCGGCTCGGCGCGGCCCCCGCGCTCTATCACGCCGACACCTCGCGGCCCGAGACGCCGTCGTTCAGGCCGCTGGCCGAGGAAGTGGCGCGGGTGGTGCGCGGGCGGGCGGCCAACCCGCGCTGGATCGCCTCCATGCGCCCGCACGGCTACCGGGGGGCGGCGGAAATCGCGCGCGCCGGCGACGCCCTGTTCCGCTTCGCCGCGCTGCTGCCGCAGCGGCTGGACGCCTCGTTCGACCTGCTCTTCGCCGCCACCCTCGGCGATGCCGCGACCGATTCCTTCCTCGCCGCCGCCAACCCCGAAGCCCGCGCCGCCCTGCGCGCCCGCTTCGCCGACGCGCGGGCGCGCGGGCTGTGGCACAGCCGGCGCAACGACCTCGACCCGGTGCTGCGCTGATGCGCCGCGGCTGGTGCCCGACCGTGTTCGCGCCGATGCCGTCGGGCGATGGGCTGCTGGTCCGCGTGAAGCCGCCGCTCGGCCGGCTGCTTGCGGTGCAGGCGCGCGCGCTGGCGGCGGCGGCGGCGCGGGACGGCAATGGCGTGCTGGAGTTGACCGGCCGCGCCAACCTCCAGATCCGCGGGCTGACGGCGGCGAGCGCCGAACGCTTCGCACGGGCGATGGTCGGGGCCGGCCTGGCATCGCCCGACCCGGCCGCCGAACGCCGGCGCACCGTTGCCGTCGCGCCGCTCGCGGATGCGGCCTCGCTCGACGTCGCCGCGTCGCTCGAGGACGCGCTCACGCAGGATGATGCGCTCGCGGCGCTGCCGGCGAAATTCGGCTTCGCGGTGGCGCTGTCCGGCATCGCGGCCGATGTACGGCTCTATCCGTCGGGCGAATTCTGGGCGGTGTGGCCGGACGGCGCGGGCATTGCGGCGGCGACCCGGGCGCCGGTGCGCGCGGCGCTCGGTCTGGCGCATGCCTTCCTTGCCGTGGCACCGGGTGCTGCGCGCATGCACGATGCCGACGCCGACGCTCTGTTTGCCGCCGCCGGGCTGCGTCCCGCCCTGCCGGCACCGCTCCCGCTGCGGCCCCGCATCATCGGGCAACTGCCGGGCGGCTTCGGCGTCGGGCTGCCGTTCGGGGCGGTGGACGCGGCAACGCTCGATCGTCTCGCGGCCTGCGGCACGCTGCATGTCACGCCCTGGCGCGCGTTCCTTGTCGCGGCAGCGACGGCGGTCCCGCCTGACCCGGCGCTCATCCTCGACCCCGCCGACCCGCGGCGTGCGCTCACCGCCTGTCCCGGCCGGCCTGCCTGTGCCGCGGCAGCGGCCGATGTCCGCGCCGACGCCCTGGCGCTGGCCCGGCGGTTCCCCGGCCGCGCGCTGCATCTCTCCGGCTGCGCCAAGGGCTGCGCCGATCCGCGTCCGGCACCGCTCACGCTGGTCGCCGGCGCCGACGGCTATGCCCTGGTGCGCAACGGCACCGCCGCCGACCCGCCCGTCGCGCGCGGGCTTTCGCTCGGGCAGATCGCTGCCATGATCGCGGCATGACGTACGACTATCTCCGCGACGGCGCCGCGATCTACGCGCGTTCCTTTGCCATCATCCGTGCCGAGGCCGATCTCGCCCGCTTCACGGCGGCCGAGGCGCGCATCGCCGTGCGCGTGATCCATGCCAGCGGGCGGGTCGAGGTGGCACGCGACCTGCATTTCGGCGCCGGCTTCGCGGTGGCGGCGCGTGCCGCCCTGCTGGCCGGCGCGCCGGTGCTGTGCGATGCCGCGATGGTCGCGCACGGCATCACCCGCGCCCGCCTGCCGGCGGCCAACGAGGTGGTCTGCACCCTGCACGACCCCGCCGTGGCCACCCTGGCGCGCCGTCTCGGCACCACGCGCTCGGCCGCTGCGCTCGATCTGTGGGGCGCGCGGCTCGGTGGCGCGGTGGTCGCGATCGGCAATGCGCCGACCGCACTGTTCCGCCTGCTCGAATTGCTGGACGGCGGCGCGCCCTGGCCGGCGGCCGTGATCGGCATGCCGGTCGGCTTCGTGGGCGCGGCTGAATCGAAACAGGCGCTGGCAGCCTGGCGGGGCGGGGCGCTGGCGCACGCGATCGTCGCCGGCCGGCAGGGCGGCAGCGCGATGGCCGCCGCCACCGTCAACGCGCTCGCCCGTGAGGAGGAAGCATGAGCGGGCGGCTCGCCATTCTCGGCATGGGACCAGGTGACCCCGAATTGCTGACGGTGAAGGCGGCGCGACTGCTGGCGGCTGCCCCGGTGGTGGCGTTCTTTGCCAAGCGCGGGCAGCAGGGGCATGCGCGCCGCATCGCCGAGGGGCTGCTGCCGCCCGGCTGCGAGGAGCTGCGCTTCGAATATCCCTTCACGACGGAGCGGGCGCCGGATGATCCGGTCTATGAATCCGCGCTCGCCGCCTGCTACGACCGGGCGGCGGCGGCACTGGCGGCGCGGCTGGTGGCGGGGCGGGATGTCGCGCTGCTCTGCGAAGGCGATCCGCTTTTCTTTGGCTCGGCGATGTATCTGTTCGACCGCCTCGCGCCGCATTATCCGACCGTCGTCATCCCCGGGGTCACCGGCATGAGCGCCTGCTGGACGGCGGCGGCCGCGCCGATCGCGCACGGCGATGACGTGCTGACGGTGCTGCCCGGCACGCTTGACGAGGCCGCGCTGGCCGGGCGGCTGGCGGCCTGCGATGCCGCCGTGATCATGAAAGTCGGCCGCAACCTGCCGAAAATCCGCGCCGCCCTCGGCCGCGCCGGGCTGCTCGCGCGCGCCATCTATGTCGAGCGCGGCGCCATGCCGGGCGAGCGTGTCGCGCCGCTCGCCGAAGTGTGGGAGGCCGCGCCCTATTTCTCGCTGGTGCTGGTTCCCGGCCGGCAGCGCCGGCGATGAGCGGGCGGCTTGCCGTGATCGGCCTCGGCCCCGGCGACCCGGCCCTGCTGACGCCGCAGGCCGCGGCGTCGCTGGCGGCGGCGACGGAGGTGTTCGGTTATGGCCGCTATCTCGCGCGCATCCCGCCGCGTGCCGGGCAGCGCCGCCATCCCTCCGATAACCGGGAGGAGGATGCACGCGCCCGCGCGGCGCTGGCGCTGGCCGAAACCGGCGCCGCGGTCGCCATCGTCTCGGGCGGCGATGCCGGAGTGTTCGGCATGGCGGCCGCGGTGTTCGAGGCGATCGAATTCGGTCCGCCCGCCTGGCACGCGCTGGAGGTCGAGGTGATCCCCGGCATCTCGGCGCTGCTCGCCGTGGCGGCGCGGCTGGGTGCGCCGCTCGGCCATGATTTCTGCGCCATCTCGCTGTCCGACAACCTCAAGCCTTGGACGACGGTGACGCGCCGCCTGATCGCGGCGGCCGGGGCGGGGTTCGTGATCGCACTCTACAATCCTGCGTCCCGCGCGCGGCCGTGGCAGCTCGGCGCGGCCCTGGCGCTGCTGCGCGCCTGTCTGCCGGGGACCACCCCTGTCGTGTTCGCGACCGCGGTGACGCGGCCGGACGAACGCATCGCGCTGGCGACGCTCGCGACCGCCGATGCGGCGCTTGCCGACATGCGCACGCTGGTGCTGATCGGCAGCGAGGCGACGCGCCGCATCGAGCGCCCGGCCGGTACGCCGTGGCTCTACACCCCCCGCCACGCGCCATGAAGGTGGTCGAGCCACTCCATGGCCCCTGCAGTGTCCGCGACCGTCGCGCCTGCCGCTGGCGGGGGGCGCGCCACCATCACCACCTTCACGCCGCCGGCGCGCGCCGCATCCAGCTTGCCGCGCGTCGCAGAACCGCCGGCATTCTTCGTCACCAGCACGCCGATCGCATGATCGCGCAGCAGCGTCCGCTCCGCTGCCTCCGCGAACGGTCCGCGCGCGGCGATGACCTGCGCGCGGGGCGGCAGTGTTTCGGCCGGCGGCGGATCGACGCTGCGGACCAGATAGAAATGCTGCGGCGCGGCGGCGAACGGCGCAAGGTCCTGCCGTCCGACCGTCAGCAGCACCCGCCGCGGCACCGGGCCGAGCGCGCGGGCCGCCGCCGCCATGTCGGGCACCTCCTGCCACGCATCACCCGCCGTCGGGGTCCAGGCCGGGCGCAGGACGCGCAGCAGCGGCGTCGCCGTGATCCCAGCCGCCGCCACTGCATTGTCGGAGATGCGGGCGGCGAACGGATGGGTGGCGTTGACGACTGCGGCGATCCGTTCCGCCCGCAGCCATTCGGCCAGACCGGCCACGCCCCCGAATCCGCCGATGCGCACCGCGACCGGCGGCAGCACCGGCGCCGCGGTGCGGCCGGCGAGCGACAGGATGGGCAGGAACCGGGGGTCGCCGGCCAGGGTGCGGGCGAGCACGGATGCCTCCGTGCTGCCGCCCAGGATCAGGATCCGCATCGATGACCGCCCCCCCGCGCTGGCTCACCATCCTTGGCATCGGCGAGGACGGAGTCGAGGGCTTGGCGCCGGCGGCGCGCGGCGCGCTGGCGGGGGCCGCGATCGTCTATGGCGGCGCGCGGCACCTTGCGCTCGCGGCGCCGCTCATCACCGGCGCGGCGCGGCCGTGGCCCCGCCCGCTCGGCGCCGCGCTCCCTGGCCTGCTGGCGGCGCGCCCCAGCCCGGTGACCGTGCTCGCCTCCGGCAACCCGTTCTGGTTCGGCATCGGCGCCGCCCTTGCCCGCCATGTGCCGATGGCGGAACTGCGCTGCCTGCCGGCGCCGTCCGCTTTTGCGCTCGCCTGCGCGCGGCTCGGCTGGCCACTGGCGGAGGTGGCGGCACTGTCGCTGTGCGGGCGGGATGTGGCGACCCTGATCCCGCATCTGCACCCGAACGCGCGGCTGCTGGTATTGAGCGCCGACGCGGCCACGCCGGCCGCGGTCGCCGCCCTGCTCTGCGCGCGCGGCTTCGGGGCCTCTTCGCTGCACCTGCTGGAGGCGCTGGGCGGCAGGCGGGAGCGGATGCGGACGCTGGCGGCGACCGATTGGCTACCGGCCGATATCGACCCGCTCAACCTGCTCGGGATCGAGCTGGCCGCAGCCGCTGACGCGCTGGTGGTGCCGCTCGGCAGCGGGCTTGCCGACGAAATGTTCGTCCATGACGGGCAACTGACAAAGCAGGAGGTGCGGGCGATCACGCTCGCCGCGCTGGCGCCGCGCCAGGGCGAAATGCTGTGGGATGTCGGGGCCGGCTCCGGTTCCGTCGGCGTCGAATGGCTGCTCCGCCATCCCGCCAACGCGGCGGTGGCGATCGAGCGCCATCCGGCGCGCGCGGCACGGGCGGCGGCGAACGCGGCGGCCCTCGGCGTGCCGCGTCTGCGTATCATCGAGGGTGCGGCACCGGCGGCGCTGGCTGGCCTGCCGGTGCCGGATGCGGTGTTCCTCGGCGGCGGGGCGGAGCAGCCGGAGGTGCTGGCGGCGGCCTGGGCGGCGCTGCGACCGGGCGGGCGGATGGTGGCGAACGCGGTGACGATCCAGACCGAGCAGGTTCTGCTCGCTGCCCGCCAGCGCCACGGCGGCACGCTGCGGCGGATTTCGCTGGAGCGGCTGGATGCGCTCGGGGCACTGCATGCCTTCCGCCCGGCGATGACGGTGACGCAATGGGCGGCGACGAAGCGCTGATCGGCGGCATCGGCTGCCGGCGCGGCACCGGGGCGGCGGTGATCGTGGCGCTGGTGCGCGCGGCCGAAGCCGCCTGCGGGGCGCCGCTTGCCGCCCTCGCCGCACCGGCAGCGAAATGTGCCGAGCCGGGGCTGATCGCGGCGGCCTCGGCGCTCGGCCTGCCCCTGCATCCGGTGTCGCCGGCGGCGCTGGCGGCGGCGCAGCCGCGCTGCGTCACCCGCTCGGCGGCGGCGGCGCGCGCAGTAGGCGTCGCCGCGGTCGCCGAGGGCTGCGCGCTGGCGGCGGCAGGGCAGGGCGGATGGCTGCGCCTGCCACGGATCGCCTCTGCCGCCGCGACCTGCGCCGTGGCGGTACGGGCACCGTAAAAGGGCAAAATTTCGATTTTCCCGAACAATCACGCCAACATCGGAGTTGCCAAAACATATTCATCATCGTATACAGACCGCACGGGAATCGGAAGGAAACGCGGATGCGACAGGGGTTGCTGGCCGGTGCGTCGGCACTGGCGCTGCTGCTGACGGGCGCCGGGGCGGCGCGGGCGACGGCGTTCACCTATGACGGCGTGGTGCAGACCTACACCGTGACGAAAACCGGCGAATACGGCCTGACCCTGGCCGGCGCGCAGGGCGGAAACTCCACCCGCCATGTTTCCGCGCATCAGGGCGGTCTGGGTGCGTCGGTGAGCGGCGAGGTGTCGCTCTCCGCCGGCGAAACCCTGTCGATCGTGGTCGGCGGGCAGGGATCGGCCGGTGCTGATGCCGGTGGCGGCGGCGGCGGCAGCTTTGTTTTCCTGTCCGGCGCCCAGCATCCGATCGCCGTGGCCGGCGGCGGCGGCGGTGCCGTTTTTGGCCCTCTCAATAGCCCCGGTCAGGCGGGGACGGCCGGCCACAATGGCTATGGCCTCCACGGCGGCATCGGTGGGACGAATGGATCGGGCGGCTACGCAGGCGCCGCGGGGGCCGGCTTCGCCGGCGGCGCGGGGGGCGGCGGCTGGAAATCGAGCGGTGGATCGTCGCCCGGGTCCGGCGCCACAGACGGAGGCTATGGCCCGCCATCGTTCAATGGCGGCTCCGGCGACGCTGCCGGCGGCTTCGGAGGCGGCGGCGGCGCCTCCCTTTTAGCCGGCGGCGGCGGCGGCGGTTATTCCGGCGGCGGTGGTGGCGATCTGGCCGGAGGCAATTCCGGCGGCGGCGGCGGCTCGTATCTGGAGGCGTCGGCGCTCAATCGGTTGCTGACCGCGGGCGCGAATTCGGGCAACGGCTACGTCAATATCAATGTGCTCGACACCTCGGCGGTGCCCGAACCCGCCGGCGCCGCCCTGCTCGCCGGCGCGCTTGCCGGCCTCGGCCTGCTGCGCCGCAAGCGGCGCTGACCGGCGATAGGCAGTTCGCGCGCCGCCGCATGCCCCCGCTCCGTCCCCCGCCCTGTGCGATCGCGCCGGCAAGTGCCTCCTGCCGACTTGCCCGGCGCGGACACCGCCGCTATAGCCGCCGCTCCGCAGCGCCGGTCGGGATCGGCGCGCGAGCGCGAGGGCTTTGACGATGAAGGCGGGCATCCACCCCGATTACCATGAGGTCTCGGTCATCATGACCGACGGGACCAGTTTCGTCACCCGTTCCTGCTTCGGCAAGCCGGGGGATTCGCTGCGGCTGGATATCGACAGCAAGTCGCATCCTGCCTGGACCGGCGTGCAGCGGATCATCGACACCGGCGGCCAGGTCGCCAAATTCAACAAGAAATTCGCCGGCATCGGCCTCAGGAAGGGCTGAACGGCAGCGGACGTCTCCCCCGCGGGCGGACGCCGCGCCGCCTTCAGCCGCAATTCAGTGCCCGGCGCCGGCGCCCGAGAAATCCGGCGCCGCCAGGCCGGATTGCCCGAGCTGCCCGACCAGCGCCGCCTTCAGCCGCTCCAGCCCTTCCGCCGTCGCGGCCTCGGCGCGTGCCACCAGCACCGCCTGGGTATTGGACGCGCGCAGCAGCCACCAGCCGTCGGCGGTCTGCACCCGCACGCCGTCGATATCGGACATCTTCGCCCCGGCCGCGCGCAGGCGCCCGGCAACCTCGCCGATCACGGCGAATTTCCGCGCCTCCTCACAGGGGAAACGCAGCTCCGGCGTGTTGACCACCGATGGCAGCGCCGCGCGCACCGTGGACAGCCGGCCCTCCATCCGCGCCACGATGCCGAGCAGCCGCACCGCCGCATACAGCGCGTCGTCGAACCCGTACCAGCGATCGGCGAAGAAGATATGGCCGGACATCTCGCCGGCCAGCGGGCAGCCGATCTCCGCCATCTTCGCCTTGATCAGGGAATGGCCGGTCTTCCACATCAGCGGCACGCCGCCCGCGCGCGCCACCTCGTCGAACAGCACCTGGCTCGCCTTCACGTCGGCGATGATGGTCGCCCCCGGCTTCGTGCGCAGCACGTCGCGCGCCAGCACCACCATCAGCTGGTCGCCGAACATAATCTCCCCGCTGTCATCGACCACGCCGATGCGGTCGGCATCGCCGTCGAACGCCACCCCCACGTCGGCGCCGCGCCGCCGCACCTCGGCCACCAGGTGATCGAGATTCTTCGGCACCGTCGGGTCGGGATGATGGTTCGGGAAACGGCCGTCGATCTCCGCGAACAGCACCGTGTGATGGCCGGGGAGGGAGGCGACCATGCGTTGCAGCACCTCGCCCGCCGCGCCGTTGCCGTTGTCCCACACGACGTTGAGCAGCCGGTCGCCGCCGTCCCAGTCGGAGATCAAGCGCGCGATGTAATCGGCCGAGATGTCCACGGTCTGCACCGTTCCGGCGCCCTCCGCCACCACGTCGCCGGCGGCGGCGAGGCGGCCGGCCTCGGCGATCTGCGCGCCGTAGAATGGCTTGCCGGCCAGCATCATCTTGAAGCCGTTGTAGTCCGGCGGGTTGTGGCTGCCTGTCACCATCACCGCGCCATCGGTCCTGCGTACGGTCGCGGCGTAATAGAGCATCGGCGTCGGCCCGCGGCCGATGCGCGTCACCTCCATCCCGCTCGCCACCAGCCCCTCGACCAGCTTCGGCTCCAGATCCGGCGACGACACCCGCCCGTCATAGCCGACCGTGACCGTCCGGCCACCCGCGCGCGCCACGATGCTGCCGAACACCCGCCCGATCGCGAAGGCATCGGCAGGGTGCAGCGTGCGGCCGACGATGCCGCGGATGTCATATTCGCGCAGCACCGTCGGATCGAACTGGTGACGGAATGCCATCGGCGTCTCCCCCTGCAAAAACGTGGCGCCTAGGCGTCGGGGCCGGCGCCGTCCGTGACGTAATTCTTCAGGAACGCCCGCACCGCCGGCGCCATGTCCGGCCGCTTCAGCGCGAACGCGATCTGCGCCTCCAGGAATCCCACCTTGTCGCCGCAGTCGAACCGCCGCCCCTGATAGCGCAGGCCGTGGAACGGCACACGGCCGATAAGCTTTGCCATGGCATCGGTCAACTGCACCTCCCCGCCGGCACCGCGGTCCATCCTTTCGAGGAAGCCGATCACCTCCGGCACCAGCACGTAGCGGCCGATGATGGAGAGGTTGGAGGGCGCGTCCTCCGGCCGCGGCTTCTCCACCAGCCCGCGCACCTCCACCAGCCTGCCGTCGTCGCGCCCGATATCGAGGATGCCGTAGCGGCTGGTCTGCGCGCGCGGCACCTCGGCCACCGCGACCACGCAGCCGCCGGTTTCGTGATAGGCGTCGGCAAGCTGGCGCGTGCAGGGCACGTCGGCCAGCACCAGATCGTCGGGCAGCAGGATCGCGAACGGATCGTCGCCGATGAACGAGCGGGCGCACCAGATGGCGTGGCCGAGGCCGAGCGGCTCCTGCTGGCGCACGGTCGCGATGGCGCCGGGCGGCAGGTGGTTCTCGCGGAGCGCGCGCAACTCGGCATGCTTGCCGCGCTCGCGCAGGGTCGCCTCCAGCTCATAGGCGATGTCGAAATGCTCGACCAGCGCGGTCTTGCCGCGGCCGGTGACGAGGCAGAACTGCTCGATCCCGGCTGCCCGCGCCTCATCGACCGCATATTCGATCAGCGGCTTGTCCACGACCGGCAGCATTTCCTTGGCGGTCGCCTTGGTGGCGGGAAGGAACCGCGTGCCCAGGCCCGCGACGGGCAGCACGGCCTTGCGCAGCGTCTTGATCACGTGATGTCGATCCTTCGGTTCGGGTCGATCGGCGCGGGCGGCGGGCGGAATGGTGCCGGCGCGGCGGATCGGGGCAATCGGTGATGAGTGGCATGGCCCCGATGCCACGCGCAAGCAACCGGTTTGCGATCCCCATTGGTGCGGCGGCTGAACGCCGGCGGCGCCCTGCGGTTGCGCCGGTGGTGCAACCGCGTGGTGCTCAGCCGAGCAGGATGTCGCGCGCCTGGTTGATGCGGGCGGCGAGCCAGTCCGACCCGCCGGCATCGGGGTGGGCGGCGCGCATCAGGCGGCGATGCGCGGCGAGGATCGCGTCGCGGCTGGCACCGGGGGCAAGGCCGAGCACCTGATAGGCTTCGTCGCGGCTCATGCGCTGGCGGGCGGTGGGGGCGGGGCCGCGCTGGCGGGTTTCGCCGATCCAGCTCCACAGCAGCGGGCCGAGCAGCAGCAGCGTGCTGACCGCGACGGCGCCGCGGCCGGTGAGCAGCAGCAGCGCGCCCAGCAGCAGCCCGCCAATCCCGACCACCCACAGCCCGAACTGCTTGAGCGTTGCGATCTCCGCCCGCGAGAAGGCACCGAGCGCGCCCATCACCACGAGCAGGGCAACGAGGCCGAGGAGGAGGACAAACATTTTGCGGGCTGCCACCCTGCCGGGGTTCCGTCGGCCCCTCTATCGCCTGCGCCCACGGTGCGCCAGGGGCACACCCGGCCCGCAGGAAAGGCAGGATGCGTGCCGATCGGCCGCCCGCGGGCGCCGATGCTCCGGCGTTGCCGACTTCGCGGGCCGCGCCCCCTACGCCTGCCGCCCCGCCTACGCCTGCTGCGCCTGCCGCGCCGCCACCGCGCTGATATTGAGCAGGCCGCGGGCGGTGACGCTCTGCACCGCGACATGGATGGGCTTGCTCATCCCCAGCAGCAGCGGCCCCACCGGCAGCGCGCCGGCCGCCGCCGTCAGCAGGGTGAAGGCGATGTTGGCCGCATCGAGACACGGCATCACCAGCAGGTTGGCGCTGCCCAGCAGCGTGCTGTCCGGCACGGCACGGCCACGGATTGCCTCGCTCAGCGCCGCATCGGCGTGCATCTCCCCGTCCACTTCCAAATCCGGCGCCCGCGCGCGCACCAGCGCCAGCGCCTGGCGCATCCGGCGCGCCGTCGGCGAGTTGGAAGCGCCGAAATTGGAATGCGACAGCAGCGCCGCCTTCGGCACGATGCCGAAACCGCGCACCGCCTCCGCCGCCAGCACCGTCATTTCCGCCACCTGCTCGGCAGTCGGCTCCACGTTCATATGTGTGTCGCAGATGAACAGCGCGCCCGCCGGCAGAATCAGGCACGACAGCGCATAGACCCGCGTCACCTCCGCCCGTTTCGGGATGATCGGCAGCACATAGGTCATCTGCCGCCACCAGTCGCCACTGCCGCCGCAGATCGCGGCATCGGCGATTCCGGCGCGCAGCAGCAGCGCCGCCGCCACCGCCGGCCGGCTGCGCAGGCGTTGCGCCGCGGCATCGGGCGGCACGCCGCGCCGGCCCGCGAGGCCCTGATAGACGCCAAGCAAGGGCGCGAACACGTCCTCGTCCGCCGTCGGATCGATCACGCGCACGCTGCTCCCGGGATCGAGCCGCAGCCCGAGTTCGCGCAGCCGTGCCGCGATCACGCTCCGCCGGCCGAGCAGGATCGGCTGCGCCAGCCGATCATCGAGCGCCGATTGCACGGCGCGCAGCACGCGCGGATCCTCGCCCTCGGCATAGACGATGCGGGCCGGCGCGGGGGCGGCGCGCGCCGCCTCGAACACCGGGCGCATGAGCTGGCCGGAGCGATAGACGAAGCGTTCCAGCTCGCGCAGATAGGCGTCGAAATCGCCGATCGGCCGCGTCGCCGCCCCGCTCACCATCGCCGCGCGGGCGACCGCCGGCGCGATGTGCAGGATGAGGCGCGTGTCGAACGGCTTGGGGATGATGTAGTCGGGGCCGAAGGTCGGCGCGGCACCGCCATAGGCGGCCACCACCGTCTCGCTCGCCTCGCTGCGCGCCAGCTCCGCGATCGCCTCCACCGCCGCCAGCTGCATCGCCGCATCGATCGTGCTTGCGCCGACATCGAGCGCGCCGCGGAAGATGAACGGGAAGCACAGAACGTTGTTGACCTGGTTGGCATAGTCGCTGCGCCCGGTGGCGATGATCGCGTCCGGCCGCGCCGCCCGCACCTCCTCCGGCGCGATCTCCGGATCAGGGTTGGCGAGGGCGAGGATCAGCGGCCTGGGCGCGAGTTTGCCGAGCCATTCGGTCTTCAGCACCCGCGGTGCCGACAGGCCAAGGAAAATGTCCGCCCCGTCCAGCACCTGATCGAGCGTGCGGGCATCGGTGTGCCTTGCATAGCGCGCCATGCGGGCATCGAGGCCGGGCCGCCCGGCATGCACCACGCCCTGAATATCGGTGAGCGTGACGTTGTCGGGGTTCAGCCCCATCGCCACCAGCAGATCGACGCAGGCCATCGCCGCCGCCCCGGCGCCGGAGGTGACCAGCCGGCAGGCCGCCAGCGTCTTGCCCTGCAACAGCAGCCCGTTGCGCACTGCGGCGGCGACGGTGATGGCGGTGCCGTGCTGGTCGTCGTGGAATACAGGGATGCGCATGCGCGCGCGCAGCCGGGCTTCGATCTCGAAGCACTCGGGCGCCTTGATGTCTTCCAGATTGATGGCGCCGAAGGTCGGCTCCAGCGCCGCGACCACGTCGCAGAAGCGGTCCGGATCGGTCTCGTTGACCTCGATGTCGAACACGTCGATGCCGGCGAATTTCTTGAACAATACGGCCTTGCCCTCCATCACCGGCTTGCCGGCCAGCGCGCCGATGTTGCCGAGGCCAAGCACGGCGGTACCGTTGGAGATGACGGCCACCAGGTTGCCGCGGGCGGTGTAGTCGCGCGCGAGTTCCGGCTGGGCCGCGATCTCCAGGCAGGCGGCGGCAACGCCGGGCGAGTAGGCGAGGGCGAGGTCGCGCTGCGTCGCCATCCGCTTGGTCGGCTCGACCGACAGTTTCCCCGGTCGGGGCAGGCGGTGATAATCAAGGGCCGCCCGGCGGAAATCCTCGTCCATGTCTTTCCCCTCCGACACCGCGCAGGATCGCGGCGGCAGGGCAGGGACGCAAGCGGGGCGGCAGGGCGGATGGCATGCAGGGCGCGCGCGGCAGCGCAACGGAGGGCAGGACGCATGAAGATCACCGGCATCACCGCCTGGCAGGTCGATCTGCCGCTGCGGGAGGGGCGCTACGCCTGGTCGGACGGCAACCAGGTCACCGTGTTCGATGCGACCGTGGTCGCGGTGGCAACCGATGCCGGCCTGGTCGGCCATGCCGAATGCACCCCGCTCGGCGCCGCCTATCTGCCGGCCTATGCCGGCGGCGTGCGCGCCGGGCTGGCGGAGCTGGCGCCCAGGCTGATCGGCCTCGATCCGACCGATCTCGGCGCGCTCAACCGGCATATGGACGCAACCCTGCGCGGCCACCCCTACGTCAAGGCGCCGCTCGACATCGCCTGCTGGGACATCCTCGGCCAGCTTGCCGGCCTGCCGGTGTGCAAGCTGCTCGGCGGCAGCGCGCAGGACGGCATCCGGCTCTACCGCGCGATCTCCCAGGACACGCCCGAGCGCATGGCGGCGAGCGTCGCCCGCTACCGCGCCGAGGGCTACCGCGCCTTCCAGCTCAAGGTGGGCGGCGACGCCGATGCCGACATCGCCCGCATCGAAGCGTGCCGCGCCGCCCTGGCGCCGGGCGAGGTGCTCGACGCCGATGCCAATACCGGCTGGACGATGCACGAGGCGGCGCGCGTGGTCGCCGCCGTCGCCCCGCTCGATGTCTATATCGAGCAGCCCTGTCCGAGCTATCGCGAATGCCTCTCGATCCGTCGGCGCACGGCACGGCCGCTGGTGCTGGATGAGGTGATCACCGACGCCGAGACGCTGCTGCGCGCCGTTGCCGACGACGCGATGGACATGGTGAACCTCAAGATTTCCAAGGTCGGCGGGCTGACCCGCGCGCGGTTGCTGCGCGACCTGTGCATGGCGGCGGGCATCCCGATGATCATCGAGGACACCTGGGGCGGCGACATCGCGACCGCGGCGATCGCGCATCTGGCGCAATCGACGCCGGCGGAGTTCTGCTTCGCCGCGACCGACTTCAACAGCTACGGCACCCGCCGCCTCGCCGACGGGGCGCCGGCGCGCGTCGAGGGCCGCATGACCGCGCCGGCCGGGCCGGGCCTCGGCATCACGCCGCTGCGCGAGGCGCTGGGCGCGCCGGTGCTGGTGGTCGGCGAGGCGGTGTGACCGCCGCCCGGCCGGCGGTCAGTGCGCCGGCCGCAGCACCACGTCGGCGCTGACCTGCACCGTGATTTCCTGCACGTCCGGCGTTGCCGTCGGCGGCGGCATGGCGGCGGAAAGCGCCATCGGCGCGCTCATGCGGCGCAGCGGCTGCGGGAACGGCCCCGGCTCCAGCCGCACATCCTCGACATGGTCCACCTCCATCCCGAGCGCGTGCGCCGCCAGATCCGCCCGGTGCCGCAGCGCCGCCAGCGCCGCCGCCGTCGCCTCGTCCTGCGCCGCCTCCTGCCGCGCGTCGGAGAGCTGCCAGCCGAGCCACTCGATCACCAGCCCGGCCGCCTGCAACCGGCCGGCGAGGTCGAGCAGGCTGTCTGCCTCCGTCCCGCGCAGATCGAGCGACTGCCGCGCCGTCCAGGTCGGCGGCCGATGGTCATCGGCACTGACGCCATAGGCCCCGAAGGCTGCCGTCACGCCCGCCACCCGGTGCGCTTCCGCCGCCGCGCCGGCCATCAGCGTGTTTACCCGCCGTTGCGCTGCCACCGGCGACGCCGCTTCCCCCACCGCGGCCAGCATCGCCGTCAACTGGTCGGGCACCACCCTGGCATGGCCGGCGGCGCCGAGATGCAGCAGCGGCGGGCCGGCCGCGGGCGCCGCCCCCTCCGCCCAGGCCGCGCCGCCGCCGCCGAATGCTGCAAGGAGCGCCGCCAGGGGCAGGGCGAACCTCATGCGAGGCCCGCCGTCCGCGGTGCCGCCGCGCGGGCCAGGCGGTCGTTGATCGCAAGTCCCAGTCCCCGCATCGGCACCTTCATCGCCGCGATCCGCGTCTTGCCGCTGGCATCGAGCGCGCGCAGCCCGGCGAACAGATTGGCCGCCGCCTCCCGCAGATCGGCGGCGGCGCTGAGCTGATAGAGCGCGCCGGCGCCGGGCAGCGGCGTCCCGAACGCCAGCAGTGCCTCGTCCGCCCCGACCTGCTCCGCCGCCAGCCGCACCGGCAGGCGCGGGGCGTAGTGCGACGCCAGCATGCCCGGTCCGCGCAAAGGGCCGCCGCTGCCGGTCGCCACCGTCCCGATCGCCGCCTCGATCGCCTCCAGCGCCACGCCGCCGGGACGCAGCAGCGCCGGCGTCGGACCGCTCAGGTCGAGCACGGTGGATTCCACCCCGACCGGACAAACCCCGCCCTCCAGCACCGCCGCGATGCGCCCGCCCAGGCCATCGAGCACATGCGCCGAATTGGTCGGACTGACGCTGCCGGAGCGGTTGGCGGAGGGGGCGGCCACCGGCCGGCCGGCCGCTTCCAGCAGCGCCAGCGCCAGCGGATGCGCCGGCACCCGCACCGCGAGCGTCGCCAGCCCCGCGCCGGCCAGCGGCGCCACCCGGCAATTCGGCCGCCGCGGCAGCACCAGGGTCAGCGGTCCCGGCCAGAACGCGGCGGCAAGCCGCCGGGCCGCCGCGTCCGCCGCCACGTCGGCAAACGCCGCCCCGGCATCGGGATAATGGCAGATCAGCGGATTGAAGCGGGGCCGGTCCTTGGCCGCGAACACCGCGGCGACGGCGCGCGCATCGGTCGCGTCGGCACCGAGCCCGTACACCGTCTCGGTGGCGAAGGCGACCAGTCTGCCGCCGCGTAGCAGCAGGGCCGCCCGCGCCACGCCGGCGGCGTCGGGGGGCAGAAGCTCGGTCACGGCAGGCCGGTGCAGACGAAATGCGGATTGAGCCAGCGCGGCTTGCCATAGCCGAGCGGCGCGCCGGTCTCGATCACCCGCACCGACCCGCCGGCCGCCTCCACCACCGCCTGCGCCGCCGCCGTGTCCCATTCGCTGGTCGGGCCGAAGCGCGGATAGAGGTCGGCGGCACCTTCCGCGACACGGCAGAATTTCAGCGCCGATCCGACATTGCGGATGGAGCGCACGACGCGCCCGGCGAGATAGGCTGCCAGCCGCTCGTCATTGGCATGGGCGCGCGAGGCGATCACGTCGAGGCCGGCCGGATCCGGCTGGCGGGCAGCGATGCGCCGTTCCCCGGCGGCGGTGCGCTTCCAGGCACCGGCGCCGACGATGGCGCCATAGAGTTCGCCATGCGCCGGCACGCCAACCGCGCCCAGCACCGGCCGCCCGTTCCGCACCAGCCCGATGCAGACCGCGAAATCGTCGAGGCCGCTGGCGAACTCCCTGGTGCCATCGAGCGGATCGACCAGCCAGAAGGCGTCGGCACGGTCCGGCACATGGCCGCCGGCGATCTCCTCCTCCGCCACCACCGGGATGCCGGGCGTGGCGCGGCGCAGGCCGGCGACGATCAGCGCCTCGGCGGCATGGTCGGCTTCGGTCACCGGTGAGGCGTCGGGCTTGGTCTGCCGGTCGAAGCCGCGCGCGCGGATGGCAAGGATGGTCGCACCCGCCTGCCTGGCGAGGTCGGCGGCAAGAGTGAGCAGCGCATTGTCGTCCATCGCGGCGCTATAGCGCGCCCCTGGCGTGCAGGCCACCCGCTGCTACAGTGCCCGCCCCCTCAGCCCCCAGCCCCGCGGAGCCGTCCTGTCATGCTCGATGTCGCCATTGCCCACGCCGCGCTACCCCGCTCGGGCGCCCTGGTGCTGCCGGTGGAGGAGGGGGCAGTGGCCGCCGCCGCGTCCTGGGCCGGGCTGGACGCGGCGACCGGCGGTGCCGTCACGCGGGCGCTGGAGGCGGCGGAGTTCAAGGGCCGCAAGGGCCAGACCGCGACCCTCCTCGCCCCCGGCGCCGGCCTCAGCCGCGTGGTCGCCGTCGGTCTCGGCAAACCCGGGGAGATCACCCGGCTCGCGGCCGCGGAGGCCGGCGGCCACGCGATCGTGCCGCTGCTGCGCGAGGAGAGCGTAGCGCTCGCGCCGGGGGCGCTCCCGCCGGCGCTGGCGGCACAGATGGCGCTGGGCGCGGTGCTGCGCAGCTACCGCTTCGACCGCTACCGCACCACCGAGAAGCCGGAGGACCGGCCGCGCCTGCGCGCGCTCGCCCTGCTCAGCGAACACGAAGCGGAGAGCGCGGCGGCGTGGGCGGCCCTGCGACCGGTGGTGGAGGGAGTGTTTCTCGCCCGCGATCTGGTGAGTGAGCCGGCCAACGTGCTGACGCCGGCGGAGATGGCGCGGCGCTGCGAGGGGCTGGCATCGCTCGGCCTCAAGGTCGAGGTGATGGGGCCGGAGCAGATGCGCACGCTCGGCTTCGGCGCCCTGCTCGGCGTCGCCCAGGGCAGCGTGAACGAGCCGCGCATGGTGGTGATGCGGTGGCACGGCGCCGGCGGGGCGAGGAAGGGCAACGGTGCCAGGCCGCTCGCCTTCGTCGGCAAGGGGGTTACCTTCGACACCGGCGGCATCAGCATCAAGCCGGCCGCCGGCATGGAGGACATGAAATGGGACATGGCCGGCGCCGGGGCGGTGATCGGCCTGATGGCCGCCCTCGCCGGGCGCCGCGCGCGCGTCGATGCGGTCGGCCTGGTCGGGCTGGTGGAGAACATGCCCTCCGGCACCGCGCAGCGGCCGGGTGACGTGGTGACGACCTATTCCGGCCAGACCGTCGAGGTCATCAACACCGACGCCGAAGGCCGCCTCGTGCTCGCCGACGTGCTGTGGTACTGCCAGAAGACCTTCGATCCGCAGTTCATGATCGATCTTGCGACGCTGACCGGCGCGATGATCATTAGCCTCGGCCATGAAACCGGCGGATTCTTCAGCAACGACGACGATCTGGCGGCGAAGCTGCATGCCGCCGGCGAGGCGACGGGCGAGAAGCTGTGGCGGCTGCCGCTGGGCGAGGCCTATGACAAGCAGATCAAGAGCAACATCGCCGACATGAAGAATGTCGGCGGCCGGCCGGGGGGCGCGATCACCGCGGCGCAGTTCCTGCAACGCTTCGTCAACGGCCGCAAATGGGCGCATCTCGACATTGCCGGCATGGCCTGGGCCGGCAAGGACGCGCCGCTCACGCCCAAGGGCGCCACCGCCTACGGGGTGCGGCTGCTGGATCAGCTGGTGGCCGACAGCTACGAAGGCTGATGGCGGAGATCGGCTTCTACCACCTGCTGCACACTGGCCCCGATGCGGCGCTGCCGCGGCTCCTGGGTCGGACGCTGGCGGCCGGCGAGCGGGCGGCGGTGATGTGCGGCAGCGCCGAGCGGGTGGCGGCGCTCGATGCCGCGCTGTGGCTGTGCCAGGATCCCGACTGGCTGCCGCACGGCACCGCTGCGGCCGGCGATGCCGACCTGCAGCCGATCTGGATCGCCACCGACGATGCGGCGCCGAACGGCGCGCGGTTCCTGTTCCTGCTCGACAACGCGACCAGCGCGCGGCAGGCGGCGTTCGCGCGGGTGTTCGACCTGTTCGACGGCAACGATGCCGCATCGCTCGCGGCGGCACGCGACCGCTGGCGCGCCGCCAGGGCGGCCGGACACGCGCTGACCTACTGGCAGCAGAGCGCGCGCGGGTGGGAGCGGAAGGGCTGACCCCACCCGGCATGGCACGCGTCGCCCCCCCTGCATCCGCGACCGCGCTCAAACGTTACCGTGGGCAGGAGGAACCCGCGATGAACGCCATCTTCGCATCCGCGATCGCCGCGACGCTGCTGCTGCCGGCGCCCGCCCGTGCCCAGCAGGACCAGCCGCAGGCGCGGGTGGGCAATGTCTGGAACAACGCCTCCCATCAATCAACGGCGAGCGAGATTGCCCGGCAGGAGAAGGCGGCCGGCGTCGCCCTGCCCCCCGGCGAGCAGCGCCAGAACACCGACGAATTGCAGGAGCTCGATCGCCAGGTCATGCAGCGTGCCCTGCAGGGCACCAATGACGGGGTGCTGAACGGCTCCGCCGCCCTGCGCCCGCTGTCACCGTAACGCCGGGTTGACCGGCGGCGCGCCGCGCGCTCCCATGTCTGGCGACAATCGGGGCGGGAGGACAGCGGGATGCGCGCCTGGGCCGTGGTGGAGAATGCAGCGCCGTTGCAGGAAATCGAGCTGCCGACGCCGGAGCCGGCCGGCACCGAAGTACTGCTGGAGGTGACGCATTGCGGCGTCTGCCATTCTGATCTGCATATCTGGGAAGGCCGCTACGATCTCGGCGGCGGACGGGTGATGCTGCTCAAGGATCGCGGCGTTACCCTGCCGCTGGCGATGGGCCATGAGATCGTCGGCCGGGTGGTGAAGCTGGGGCCGGCGGCGCAGGGGGTCGCGGTCGGCGCGCAGCGCATCGTCTATCCCTGGGTCGGCTGCGGCACCTGTGCGGCGTGCCGGTCCGAACAGGACAATATGTGCCAGACGCCGCGCAGCATCGGCGTCTTCCAGCATGGCGGCTACGCGACCCATGTCCTCGCCCCGCACCCCCGCCACCTGATCGACCCCGGCACGCTCGATCCCGCGCTGGCCGCCACCTATGCCTGTTCCGGCATCACCGTCTATTCGGCGGTGCAGAAGGTGCTGCCGCTGCCGCCGGACGAACCGGTGGTGCTGGTCGGCGCCGGCGGCCTCGGGTTGCAGGCGATCGCCGTGCTGCGCGCGCTCGGCCACCGCAACATCGTCTCGGTCGATATCAGCGCGGAGAAGCGGGACGCGGCGCTCAAGGCCGGCGCCGCGCAGGCAGTGGATGGCAGCGGAGAGGGGGTGGCTGCCCGCATCGTCGCCGCGTGCGGCGGGCCGGCCGGCGCGATCATCGACCTCGTGAACGGCACGGCAAGCGCACGGGCGGCGTTCGACGCGCTGCGCAAGGGCGGCAAGCTGGTGCAGGTGGGGCTGTTCGGCGGCGAGCTCAGCCTGCCGCTGCCGGTGATGGCGATGCGGGCGCTCACCATCCAGGGCAGCTATGTCGGCACGCCGGGCGACGTGCGGGCGCTGGTGGCGCTGGCGGGCGAGGGCCGGCTGCCGCCGCTGCCGATCGAGCAGGTGCCGATGCGCGAGGCAGATGCCGCGCTCACGCGGCTGCGCGAGGGGCGGGTGACCGGGCGGCTGGTGCTGCGCGGCGAAGCGGCGTGAACGGGAGAGACCGCAGATGAACGACACGCGACGCGCCCTGACCCTGCGCCGCCGCCCCGCCGGCATGCCCGGACCGGACGATTTCACCCTGATCGAGACACCGGTGCCGACGCCGGCGGAAGGACAGGTGGTGACGCGCACCATCTGGCTCTCGATCGATCCCTACATGCGCGGTCGCCTGTCCGATCGCGCCTCCTACACCGCGCCAGTGGCGATCGGCGGCGTCATGACCGGCGAGACGGTGGGCGAAGTGATCGCCTCCGCCGCCGCCGGCTTCGCGCCCGGCGATGTCGTCGTGGGCAGCCGGGGGTGGGAGACGCATTCGCTCTCGCCGGCGCAGCAGCTGACCCGGCTCGATCGCAACGGACCGCCGCTTTCGACTTATCTCGGCGTGCTCGGAATGCCGGGGACCACTGCCTATTCCGGCATGCTCGATGTCGGCCGGGTCAAGGCGGGGGAGACGGTGGTGGTCTCCGCCGCCTCCGGGCCGGTGGGCTCAGTCGCCGGGCAGCTCGCCAAGCGCGCCGGCGCGCGCGTCGTCGGCGTCGCCGGGGGGGCCGAGAAATGCCTTTGGGTGCAGGAGACGCTGGGGTTCGACGATTGCGTCGATCACCGCACGATGGACCTCGCCGAAGCGCTCGCGGCGGCGTGCCCCAAAGGGATCGATGTCTATTTCGAGAATGTCGGCGGCGCGGTGCAGGCCGCGGTGATCCCGCTGCTCAACGTGTTCTCGCGCGTCATCGTCTGCGGCATGGTGGCGCAGTACAACGATGCCAGGCCGCCGCCCGGCCCCAATCTCGGCTTCATGATCGCCAAGCGGGTGCTGATGCAGGGCATCCTGGTGTCCGACCGGCCGGAGCGGTTCGCCGAATGGCGCGCGCTGGCCGCCCCGTGGGTGAAGGACGGCAGCCTGCGGTACCGCGAGACCGTGATCGACGGGTTGGAAAACGCGCCGGACGCTCTGGCGCAGGTGCTGCGCGGCGGCAATTTCGGCAAGATGCTGGTGCGCGTCGGGCCGGACGCGGCCTGAGCGGTGCCGGTCCTGCCGCCGCGCCGGGCGTGGCTCGCGCTGGCGCTTTCGCTGGTGGCCGGCGGCTGCGACGGCACGCCGGACGGGGCGGCGCCGACGATCGCGACCGTGCAGCCGGGCGACGAGACGCTGACCTGCGACCAGATCGCCGCGGAGGCGGCGCAGATGGACCGCATCATCGCCACCGGCGGCGGCACCGCGACCGGTGCCATGGCCAACGGAACCCTGTCGGGGCCGCTCTCGGCCGGCGGGCAGCCGCTCGGCGGCTATCCCGGCTCGGCGGCCGACATGCTGCGCGCCAACGCCGCGCAGTCGCTGCCGCCGGACGTAGTCCAGGCGCAAAGCCGCCGGCAGGAACTGGCACGCCTCGCTGACCGTAAGGCATGCTGACGCACTTCGGTCACCTGAACGCTAAGTTAAGCACGGCCGCTGCAACCGGCGATGCCGCGGCGGCTTGTCATTGCCCATGCAGGATGGGCGAACCCTGGAGCGGACGGACCGCGACGATCGCGCCAAAACACGCGGCCGCCACCGGGGCTGGTTGATCGCGGCGGTTGCCGCCGGCATCGTTCTGCTGATTGCCGCCGGCGGCATCCTGATCCGCCGCAGTGACGAACGATCGCTCGCCCGCGAGACCGATCAGGCGGCGATCCCGTCGGTGGATGTGATCACCGGCGGCCATAACGCGCCGGTGGCGACGCTGCGCCTGCCCGGCGACGTGGAGGCGTGGTTCGAAGCGCCGATCTACGGCCAGGTCAGCGGCTATCTGCGCATGTGGTACAAGGACATCGGCGCCGTCGTGAAGGCTGGCGACCTGCTGGGCGAGATCGACACGCCGGAACTCGACCAGCAGCTCAACCGGGCAAGGGCCCGCGTAAATGTTGCTAGAACGCACCAAGAACTCGCGGACGTGACGGCCGCGCGCTGGCAGGCGCTGCTGCCGACGCGCTCCGTATCCCGGCAATCGGTGGATGTGGCGCTGAGCGATGCAGCCGCCAAGCATGCGGAGGTCGTCGCCGCCGAGGCGGAAGTGGGCCGGCTGCTGGCGCTCGAAGGGTTCAAGCGGCTGGTGGCGCCGTTCGACGGCGTGGTGACGGTGCGGCGCACCAATCCCGGCGATCTCATCAAGGCCGACAACGTGCCCGGCCCGGAACTGTTCGCCGTCGCCGACATCCACGCCATGCGCGTCTATGTCCGGGTGCCGCAATCCTATGTCGCGCAGGTGCATGTCGGCATGACGGCCGAACTGCATCTGCCCGAATACCCCGACCGCAGCTTCTCGGCGCGCGTGATCACCCTGGCTCACAGCGTCCGGCGCGACTCGCGCACGATGGATGTCGAGCTGGAGGCGCCCAATCCTGACGGGATTCTCTCGCCCGGCAGCTTCGCCAATGTCGATTTCCGGCTGGCGCCCTATCCGAAGGCGCTGATCCTGCCGACCAGTGCGCTGATCTTCCAGGAACATGGCATGCAGGTTGCGACCGTGGACAGGGACAGCAAGGTCGCGCTCAAGTCGATCCGCATCGGCCGCGATTTCGGCACCGAGGTCGAAGTGGTGGCGGGTCTCGATCCGTCCGACCAGATCATCGACAACCCGCCCGACTCGCTCTCGGCGGGGGAACAGGTGAAGGTGGCGGCCCATCACGGCGCGCCGCCCGACAAGGCCTACCCGGAAGCGCCGGAGCCGGGGCAGTAGCCGATGTGGATCGTCCGCGTCGCCCTCGATCGGCCCTACACGTTCTTCGTCATGGCGATCGCCATGCTGCTGTTCGGGGCGATGGCCGGGCTGTCGATTCCGACCGATATCTTTCCCAACATCAACATCCCTGTCGTCGCCGTCGTGTGGACCTACAGCGGCATGCTGCCGGCCGACATGTCCGGCCGCGTCGTCTATTACTTCGAGCGCGAGCTGACCACGCAGGTCAACGACGTGAAGACGATCGATTCGCAGTCGATGATCGGCTACGGCGTCATCAAGATCTATTTCCAATCGGGCGTCAACATCAACGCCGCGATCGCGCAGACCACCGCCGCCGCGCAGACCATCCTCAAGCTGCTGCCGGCGGGCATGACACCGCCCTACGTGCTGGAATACAGCGCCGGCACGGTGCCGGTGGTGCAGGTCGCCATGTCGGGGCAGCAGCTCGGGCAGGTCAAGTTGTTCGATCTGGCCGAGAATTTCGTGCGCCCGCAGCTTGCCAGCGTCGCCGGCGCGGCGGTGCCGTCGCCCTATGGCGGCCTCTACCGCTCGATCATGGCCGATCTCGATGTCAACGCCATGCAGACCTACAACGTCTCGCCGCAGGACATCGTGCGCGCGCTGGAGGACCAGAACCTGGTGATCCCGGCCGGCACCGAGAAGATCGGCCAGTTCGAGAACTATGTCGAGGTGAACGGCAGCCCGGTGGAGATCGGCAAGCTCAACGACCTGCCGGTCAAGCGCGCGAACGGCACCGTGATCTACCTGCGCGACGTGGCCTATGTCCATAACGGCGCCCCACCGCAGACCAACCTCGTGCGCATGAACGGCGAGAAGGCGGCGCTGATCCCGGTGTACAAGATCGGCACCGCCTCCACGCTCGCCATCACCGGCGGCATCTCGGCCAAGATCCCGAAGCTTGAGAGCCAGATGCCCAAGGGTCTCGATATCCGCAAGGTGGGCGACCAGGCGAGCTTCGTGCGCGGCGCGATCGAGGGCGTGGTGCGGGAGGGTACCATTGCCGCCATCCTGACGGCGCTGATGATCCTGCTCTTCCTCGGCAGTTGGCGCTCAACGGTGATCATCGCCGTTTCCATCCCGCTCGCCGTGCTGACCGCGGTGGTGGCGCTGTGGGGCGTTGGCGAGAGCCTGAATGTCATGACCTCCGGCGGGCTGGCGCTCGCGGTCGGCATGCTGGTCGATGATGCGACCGTCACCATCGAGAACATCAACCTGCATCTCGATCAGGGACTGAAGATCTACGACGCGATCATGGAGGGTGCGCGGCAGATCGCGATCCCGGCGCTGGTCTCGGTGCTGGCGATCTCCATCGTGTTCGTGCCGATGTTCGCGCTCTCCGGCGTGTCCCACTACCTGTTCATGCCGATGGCGGAGGCGGTGATCTTCGCCCTGTTCGCCTCCTACCTGCTGTCGCGCACCCTGGTTCCGACGATGGCGATGTACCTGCTGCGTGTGCAGGAGAAGAAGCGCGACCATGACGATGAACCGTCGGACGGGGAGGAGGAAGGGGAAGAGGACGGGGAAGAGGACGACGCCTCTCCCCCGCCGGCGCCGGGGCGGGCGCACCGCGCCCTGGCGCGGGCGGGCGGGCGCATCGCGGCATGGTACCGGGCGTCGCATCTGCGCCGCGGCCTCGGCCTCGTGCATGACCGGCTGAGCCGCTTCCAGCAGGGGTTCGAGGAACGGTTCAAACGCCTCGGCGCGCGCTACCGCGCAGTGCTGGCGTGGGCGCTCGACCGGCCGGCGCTCTTTCTCGGCGGCTTCTCCCTGGTGGTGGTGGCGTCGCTGTTCCTGGAGCCGGTGCTCGGCCGCGATTTCTTCCCGCATGTCTATGGCGATGAGATCATGCTCCATGTCCGCGCCCACACCGGCACGCGCATCGAGCAGACGGCGCGGCTGTGCGACGAGATCGAGGACGCGATCCGCAGCGTCATCACCAGCCGGGACGTGCAGACGATCGTGGACAACATCGATCTGCCCTACAGCGGCATCAACATGGCCTACAGCAACACCGGCACGATCGGGCCGCAGGATGCCGACATCACCGTCACGCTCGGCCCCAACCACGGCTCGACGCTGCGCTACATCCGGCAACTCCGCGCCCGCCTGCCGCGGCAGTTTCCCGGCACGACGTTCTCCTTCCTGCCGGCCGATATCACCTCGCAGGTGCTGAATTTCGGCCTGCCGTCGCCGATCGACGTGCAGGTCTCCGGCAGCGATACCGGGGCGCTGCACAAATACGCCGTCGAGATTCTCCACAGAATCGCGCATGTCGCCGGTGTCACCGATGCGCGCATCCAGCAGCGCTTCGACTATCCGCAGATCAACATCGACGTGGACCGGACGCTGGCCAAGCAGGTCGGGCTGGACGAACGCAACGTGTCGGAAAGCATGATGTCGATGCTGTCCGGCAGTTTTCAGGTCAAGCCGAATTTCTGGCTGGAGGTGAAGACCGGCGTCGAATATCCGCTGGAGGCGATGGCGCCGCAATACCGCATCGACTCCATGCCCGATCTCTACAACGTGCCGATCACCGCGGCCGACGGCACCGCGCGGCAGATTCTCGGCGCCCTCGGCTCGATCTCGCGCGGGCCGGCCGACGGCGTCGTCTCCCACTACAACGTGCAGCCGGTGGTCGATATCTACGCGAGCTATGACGGGCGCGACCTCGGCGCCATCGACGACGACATCGCCCGCATCCTGCGCGACACCCACGGCCGGCTTCCGCACGGCGCCGACGTGGCGGTGCGCGGCCAGGTTGCCACCATGAAGGAAGCCTACGGCACGCTGTTTCCCGGCATCCTTGGCGCGATCGCGCTGGTCTATCTGCTGGTGGTGGTGAATTTCCAGTCCTGGCTCGATCCCTTCATCATCGTCACCGGCCTGCCGGCGGCGCTGGCGGGGATCGTGTGGGCGCTGTTCGTCACCTTCACCCCGATCTCCGTCCCGGCGCTCACCGGCACCATCATGTGCATGGGCATCGCCACGGCCAACAGCGTTCTCGTCATCAGCTTCGCGCGCGAACGGCTGGCCGACGGGGCAAAGGCGCGCGACGCGGCGCTCGCTGCCGGCGAGACGCGGCTGCGCCCGGTCATCATGACGGCAACCGCAATGATCATCGGCATGCTGCCGATGTCGCTCGGCCTGGGCGAGGGGGGCGCACAGAACGCACCCCTGGGTCGCGCGGTGATTGGCGGGTTGAGTTTCGCGACTATCTCCACGCTGTTCTTCGTCCCCGTCGTGTTCAGCCTGATGCACCGCAACGAACGCAGGCGGCGGCGGCGGCGCGGCGGGGCGGGCGGCGACAAAGAGAACGGCGGCAAGGGGGCCGACCATGACCATGGCCAGGAGCGATAGGACACGGGCGGCACTCGCCGGGGCGGCGGTGCTGCTGCTCGGGGCGGCGGCGGCACGGGCGCAGAACGCGCCCGGCCAGGACGGCGCACTCAACACCATACCGCGCAACCAGGGTTTCGGTGCCGCGAATGCCGGCGGCACCGGCCACCTGCCGCCCGATGCCGCGGCCAATGAGGGGCTGCCGAAAGGGGCGTGGGACCAGCCGCTGCTGCCTCTGTCGGGTGCGATCAACACGATCCCAGAGGGCGAAGGCTACGGCGCCGCCAATGCCCGCGGCACCGGCAAGGTGCCGCCCGGTCCCGGGGGCGCGCAGGCCGCCGCGCTGCCGGTGACGAAGCAGGGCCAGCCGGGGCACGGCGCCATCGCCGGCCCCGGCGGCGCCGCCACGGGCAGCGGCGCCGGCAGCAGTGCCGGCAATGTCGAGACCGGCGGCACCGAGGGCGCCGGCACGCACTGAGCGGCGGCGGAGTGGATGGCCGCGCGCGCGGCTGCTAGACTGCGCCGCGCGGCATCCCGCCGCCGGAGGCAGCGGTGAATTGCAGCGTGCCGGCCCCGCCGATGACGGAGGTATGCGATCCGGTGGCATAGATCGTGTCGGTGCCCGGGCCGGCGGTGATGGTGTCGTCGCCCTGGCTGTGGACGACGTTGCTTTCCGCCAGCAGGGTGATTGTG
>JAJZNE010000001.1:67626-73203 GCA_021847995.1 Pseudomonadota bacterium
GGGGTGCCACAGGAGATCAAGACCCACGAATACCGCGTCGGCCTGACCCCGGCGGCGGTACGGGAGCTCGTGCAGGCCGGCCATCGCGTGATGGTGCAGGAGGGCGCGGCGCTCGCCATCGGCTTCACCGACGACGCCTATCGCGCCGCCGGCGCCGAGATCGCAGACGACCCCGAAACGGTGTTCGACTTCGCCGAGATGATCGTCAAAGTCAAGGAACCGCAGCCGGCGGAGATCGCGCGGCTGCGGCCGGGGCAGGTGCTGTTCACCTATCTCCATCTCGCCGCCGACCGCGTGCAGACCGCGGGGCTGATGGCGAGCGGGGCGACCTGCATCGCCTATGAGACCGTCACCGATGCAAGCGGCGCCCTGCCGCTGCTCGCGCCGATGAGCGAGGTGGCCGGCCGCATGTCGGTGCAGGTCGGCGCCCATTGCCTGGAGAAGGAGCAGGGCGGCGCCGGCGTGCTGCTCGGCGGCGTGCCGGGCGTGCCGGCGGGCAATGTCGTGGTGCTGGGCGGCGGCGTCGCCGGGACCAATGCGGCGCGCATGGCTATCGGGTTCGGTGCCACGGTGACGGTGATCGACAAGTCGCTCGCCCGCCTACGCGAACTCGACGCGCAGTTCCCGACGCAGTTGCATACCCTGTTCTCCACCGCCGATGCGATCGAGCAGGCGGTGCTGCACGCCGATCTGGTGATCGGCGCCGTGCTGGTGCCCGGCGCCGCGGCGCCGAAGCTCGTCTCCCGCGCCCTGGTCGCGCGCATGCGGCCCGGTTCGGTGCTGGTCGATATCGCGATCGACCAGGGCGGCTGCTTCGAGACCAGCCGCCCGACCACCCATGCCGCGCCGACCTATGTCGCGGAAGGCGTGGTGCATTACTGTGTCACCAACATGCCGGGCGCGGTGGCCCGCACCTCCACGCTGGCCCTCGGCAATGCCACGCTGCCCTTCGTGCTGGCGCTCGCCGGCAAGGGCTGGCGGCACGCGATGGTGGAGGATGCGCATCTGCGCCGCGGCCTCAACATCCATGCCGGCGCGGTGACGCATCCCGCGGTCGCACGCGATCTCGGCCTGGACTGCACGCCGGCGGAGACGCTGCCGGGCCTTGCGGCGTAGCGCGGCGCCGCCCTATCGCCGCCGGGCGCGCCCGCCGCGCCGCTTGTCCGGGTCATAGCCGCCGCCGCCCGGTCCCAGCGGCTCCGGCGTGCGGTCGCGTCGCGGGCGCAGCGTGGCGGAGGCGGCCGGCGGCGGCGCGATGCCGAGGTCCAGCGCCTCCAGCCGCTTGATCTCGTCGCGCAGCCGCGCCGCTTCCTCGAACTCCAGGTCGGCGGCGGCGGCGCGCATGCGCTTCTCCAGTTCGCCGATCGTCGCGCGCAAATCCTTGCCGACAAATTCCGCCGCCCCCGTGTCGGCGACCGGCGCGACGGTGACGTAATCCTGCTCGAACACACTCTCCAGCACGCGGCCGATCTGCTTCCTCACGGATTGCGGGGTGATGCCGTGCGCCGCGTTCCACGCCCGCTGCTTCTCCCGCCGCCGCGCCGTCTCCTCGATCGCGAAGCGCAGGCTCGCGGTCATGGTGTCGGCATAGAGGATGACGCGCCCCTCCACGTTGCGCGCGGCGCGGCCGATGGTCTGCACCAGCGAGGTCTGCGAGCGCAGGAACCCCTCCTTGTCGGCATCCAGGATGGCGACCAGCGCGCATTCCGGGATGTCCAGCCCCTCGCGCAGCAGGTTGATGCCGACCAGCACGTCGAACACGCCAAGGCGCAGGTCGCGGATGATCTCGATGCGCTCCAGCGTGTCGATGTCGGAATGCAGGTAGCGCACCCGGACGCCGTTCTCGCCGAGATAGTCCGTCAGATCCTCGGCCATGCGCTTGGTCAGCGTGGTGACCAGCACGCGCCCGCCGCGGCCGGCGACGGTGCGGCATTCGGCCAGGAGGTCATCGACCTGCCGCTCCACCGGCCGCACCTCGGTTTCCGGGTCGATCAGGCCGGTCGGGCGGATCACCTGCTCGGCGAAGGCGCCGCCGGTGCGCTCCAGCTCCCACGGGCCGGGGGTGGCGCTGACGAACAGGGTCGGCGGCCGGAACCGCTCCCATTCCTCGAAGCGCAGCGGCCGGTTGTCGATGCAGGACGGCAGGCGGAAGCCGAACTCCGCCAGGGTCGCCTTGCGTGCCTGGTCGCCGCGCGCCATGCCGCCGATCTGCGGCACCGTGACATGGCTCTCATCGACGATCAGCAGCGCATCTTCGGGCAAATACTCGAACAGCGTCGGCGGCGGCTCGCCCGGATTGCGGCCGGAGAGATAGCGCGAGTAGTTCTCGATCCCCTTGCACGACCCGGTGGTCTCCATCATCTCGATGTCGAAGGTCGTGCGTTGCAGCAGCCGCTCCGCCTCCAGCGGCTTGCGCTCGGCATCGAATTCGGCCAGCCGCGCCTTCAGCTCCTGCTTGATCGCCCCGATCGCCTGCGTGAGCGTCGGGCGCGGCGTGACATAGTGGCTGTTGGCATAGACGGTGACGGCATCGAGCCTGCCGGCGACCTCGCCGGTCAGCGGATCGAATTCCGCGATCTGCTCGATCTCGTCGCCGAACAGCGTGACGCGCCAGGCGCGGTCCTCGTAATGGCTCGGGAAGATATCGACGGTCTCCCCGCGCAGGCGGAACGTGCCGCGCTGGAAGACGGCATCGTTGCGGCGGTATTGCAGCTCCACCAGCGCGCGCGCCAGGGCATCGCGGTCGATCCGTCCACCCGCCTCCAGCTTGACCACCATCCTGGCATAGGTTTCCACCGAGCCGATGCCGTAGATGCAGGAGACGGAGGCGACGATGACCACGTCGCCGCGTTCCAGCAGCGCCTGCGTCGCGGCGTGGCGCATGCGGTCGATCGCCTCGTTGATCTGCGCATCCTTCTCGATATAGGTATCGGTGCGCGGAACATACGCCTCCGGCTGGTAGTAGTCATAGTAGCTGACGAAATATTCCACCGCGTTGTCGGGGAAGAACGCTTTCATCTCGCCATAGAGCTGTGCCGCCAGCGTCTTGTTGGGCGCGAGGATCAGGGTCGGCTTCTGCACCTCCTCGATCACCTTCGCCATGGTGAAGGTCTTGCCCGACCCGGTGACGCCCAGCAGCACCTGGTCGCGCTCGCCGGCGGCAAGGCCGGCGACCAGGTCGCGGATCGCGGTCGGCTGGTCGCCGTTCGGCTCGAACGCCGAGACCACCCGCAACGGCCGCAGCTTCGGCTTGGCCGGCTGCGGCTGCGGCTTGAACAGCATGGGGGCCGGTTCAAGCGGCCTCGGCAAGGGACGCAGCAGCGCCTGGGACATGCCTCTCTCCTCGATCCGATCAGATGGCACCGTCCGGCTTCGGCGTCGAGGGGGCGGCGAAGATGCCTGCGTCTTGTTACCGAATGACATTACTGTCAACAAATCGCCGTGGATTTGCGTGACAGAATTTCGTAAATGATTGCATGGTCGTGACGGGTGGAGAGGCGCCGTGCCAGCCTATGGCAAGATCGTTCTGGTAACATCGCTGTTCCACCCCTCTGATGTCGCCTTCGCCCAGGGATGGAGCAGGCGGGCACCCGGCATCGACGGCTGGCGGCTGATCCTCGACCGCGAGACGGGGACGGAGCGGGTCGGCGTGATCCCGCCGGGCGCGGAGGAGGCGGTGTTCATCATCACCCGTCCCGGCGTGCGCACGGTGATGGAGCGGCGCAGCGTCCGTGACGGCGGGGAAACCCTCGCTCCGGTCGGCGAATACGACAATCTGCGCCGCGCGGTGCTGGCGCTCTGCCCGCTCACCGACGACGACCTGCAGGAAATCCACGAGGAACTCGAAATCGCCTTCCCGCGATCACGGCGCTGAGGCGGCCCGGTACCCGCCGCCGCTCACTCCTCCGCCGCCGTCCGCCGCGCCAGCACCTCGCGCTTGCCGACATGGTTGGCCGGGCCGACGATGCCTTCCTTCTCCATCTGCTCGATCAGCCGCGCCGCGCGATTGTAGCCGATCTGCAAATGGCGCTGGATGAAGCTGGTGCTCGCCTTGCCCTCGCGGCTCACCAGATCGACGGCCTGGTCGAACAATCCCTTCTCCCCGTCGCCCGCCCCGGCGATGCCGCTCAGCATCGGGCTGTCGCCGTCCTCGGTCGCCTCCGTCACCTCCTCGACATAGGAGGGTTCGCCCTGCGCGCGCAGGAAGGCGACGATCTCCTCCACTTCCTGGTCGCTGACGAACGGGCCGTGGACGCGCGTGATCCGCCCGCCGCCGGCCATGTACAGCATGTCGCCCTGGCCGAGCAGTTGCTCCGATCCCTGTTCGCCCAGGATGGTGCGGCTGTCGAACTTGCTGATCACCTGGAAGCTGATGCGGGTCGGGAAATTCGCCTTGATGGTGCCGGTGATGACATCGACCGACGGGCGCTGCGTCGCCATCACCACATGGATGCCGGCGGCGCGCGCCATCTGGGCCAGCCGCTGCACCGCCGCCTCGATCTCCTTGCCGGCGACCATCATCAGATCGGCCATCTCGTCGATCACCACGACGATGAACGGCAGCGGTTGCAGCGCCAGCGGCTGCTCCTCGAACACCGGCTTGCCGGTTTCCGAGTCGAAGCCGGTCTGCACCCGGCGCGTCACCATCTCGCCCTTCGCCCGCGCCGCCGCCACGCGCTCGTTGTAGCCGCCGACATTGCGCACGCCGAGCTGGCTCATCGCGCGATAGCGCCGTTCCATCTCCCGCACCGTCCATTTGAGCGCGGTCACCGCCTTCGCCGGCTCCGTCACCACCGGCGCCATCAGATGCGGGATGCCCTCATAGACCGAGAGTTCGAGCATCTTCGGATCGATCAGGATCAGCCGGCACTGGTCGGGTGAGAGGCGGTAGAGCAGCGACAGGATCATCGCGTTGATGCCGACCGACTTGCCCGATCCGGTGGTGCCGGCGACCAGCAGATGCGGCATGCGGGCGAGATCGGCGAGGATCGGCGCGCCGCCGATGTCCTTGCCGAGCGCGATGGCAAGCCGCGCCTGCTGGCGGTTCCATTCCTCGCTGCCCAGCAGTTCCGACAGGAACACCGTGTCGCGCTTGGCATTCGGCACCTCGATGCCGATCACGTTGCGGCCGGAGACGGTGGCGATGCGCACCGCGGTGACGGAAAGGCTGCGCGCCACGTCGTCGGCAAGGCCGATGACACGGGCGCTGCGGATGCCGGGCGCGGGTTCGAGCTCGTACAGCGTCACCACCGGGCCGGGGCGGATTTCCACGATCCGCCCCTGCACCCCGTAATCGGCCAGCACCGATTCGAGCAGGCGGGCATTGGCCTGCAACGCCTCGGCACTCGGCGTGCCGGCGGTGGCGCGCGATGGTGCCGTGGCCAGCAGCGACAGCGGCGGCAGCCGCCACGCATCGTCCAGCTTCAGGCTCTCCTGGCGGACCGGCGCCGGCTTGCGCGACGGCGTGGCGGCGATGCGTGGGGCGCCGCGGGGCGGCGTCGGCGCCGTGGGCGGCAGTACGGCGGGCGGCGGGCGGTCGGCGCGCGCCGGCGCCGTCCCCGCACGCAGCGCCGCCGG
>JAJZNE010000056.1 GCA_021847995.1 Pseudomonadota bacterium
GATCGCCGCCGCTCCGCAGGTGGCGCATCATCTCCGCCCGATCTGCCGGATGCTCGGGGTCAAACCCCCGCCCGGCCTCTTTCCCCCGCGCCGCCCGCCCCGCCGGACCAGGCCGCCCGCGCCGCCCAAACCCGTGGCGGAGACGGCGGAAAAGAAACCGGCGGAGCCGGCCGGAAGGCCGGACGGCCCGTTTCCCGCCTTCGTGCCGCGCAAAAGAAAGCGCAGGCGGCGGCCGTTCACTCTGTTCCCCCTGCCCGCCGCCACCGGCCCGCCCTGGCCGGGCTGAGGCCGCGTGGCCCGGCCATCGCAAGCCCTGTCGCAGCGGCGCCGCCGGTTGACAGGTCGCGGCAAATGCGTCCAAATGACGGACAAATGCCGCGAGAGCGCGGCATGGAGGAGACGCAGGACGCGGGCATGGCAGCACGCCTCGACAACGACCCGGCGGGTCCTTCCGGCGGCGGGTTCACGCACATCGTGCGCATGGAGGGGGTGCAGAAATATTTCGGCGCCGTGCATGCGCTGCGCGATATCAACCTCGCCATCGGCCGCAACGAGATCGTCGGCCTGATCGGCGACAACGGCGCCGGCAAATCGACCCTGATCAAGGTGCTGACCGGCGTCATCCCGCCCAGCGCCGGGCGCATCTTCGTCCGCGACCGGCCGATCGACCTCGCCCACCATTCCGTCGGCATGGCGCACGCCATGTCGATCGAGACCGTCTATCAGGACAAGTCGCTCGGCGAGAAGCAGCCGCTGTGGCGCAACTTCTTCGTCGGCCGGCAGATCACCGACCGCTTCGGCTTCATCCGCGTGCGCGAACAGAAGCGCATCGCCGAAGACATCCTGCTCAACACGATCGGCTTCCGCGGCGCCGGCATCAGCGTCGATTCCACCGTCCGCCAGCTTTCCGGGGGTGAGCGGCAGGGCATCGCGATCGGGCGGGCGATGCACTTCAACTCCGACCTCATCATCCTCGATGAGCCGACGGTCGCGCTGGCGGTCAAGGAAGTGCGCAAGGTGCTGGACTTCGTCCGCCGCATCAAGGCATCCGGCCGCGCCTGCATCTATATCGAGCACAACCTCGCGCATGTGCACGAGGTTGCCGACCGGCTGGTGGTGCTCGACCGTGGCGAGATCGTCGCCGACATCAGCCCGCGGCAAATGACGGTCGCCGAACTGACTGAATACCTCATCGACCTTCAGCAGCATCGCTGAGCGGGGCACCGCATGTCCGACCGTACTGCCCGGCCCGGCCCGTTCGCCCGTATCGAGGGGCTGCCGATCATCGTCGTGTTCGCCCTGATCCTGGCGCTGTTCATGTACACGGCGCCGGAAGTGTTCCTGGCGCCGCAGATCTACACCACGCTGCTCTCCACCGCGCCGCCGCTGATCCTGCTCGCCGTGGGCCTGACCTTCGTCATCGGCGCGGGGGAGATCGATCTCTCGTTTCCCGCCGTGATCGCGTTCTCGGGCTTCGTCTTCGCGGTGCTGTTCAAGGAATACCAACTCGGCTGGCTCGCCGTGCTCGGCGGCCTCGCCTCCGGCGTGCTTGTCGGCGTGGTCAATGGCCTGCTGATCGCGCGCATCGGCATCCCGAGCTTCATCGCCACCCTCGGCACCCAGTTCTTCTGGTCCGGCATGGCGACGGTGCTGTCGGGCGGCAAGAGCTACGCCCTGCGCGGCGCCGAGGAGAGCAGCGTCTGGAAGCTGATCGTCGGCAATTTCGGCGATCCCAACTCGATCGCCTGGCAGGATCAGATTTCCGTGCAGGCGGTGTGGACGGCACTGATCGTGGTGTTCCTGTGGTTCGTGCTCAACCGCCACCGCTTCGGCGAGCATGTGCTGTTCCTCGGTGATTCCAATGATGTGGCGCGGGTGGTCGGCATCAACGTCGAGCGTGAGAAGATCCGGCTCTATACGCTGATGGGCACGCTCGCCGCGATCGCGGCGATGATGCTGACGCTGGAGAACAAGAACTATTTCGGCAATCAGGGACAGGGCTATCTGCTGACCGCGATCGCGGCGGTGCTGATCGGCGGCACCTCCATTTTCGGCGGGCGCGCCACCATCGTCGGCACCGTGTTCGGCTGCTTCATCATCTGGATGATCGAGGCGGGGCTGGTCGCCTCCGGCCTCACCGGCGCCTGGGTGCGCACGGTGCAGGGGCTGATCTTCCTGATCGCGATCGTGTTCTACCTGTTCGTCGAGGAACCCGGCCGGCGCGCGGCGTTCGCCCGCCGCCTGCGCGGGCGCGGCGAAACCGGGCCGCGCGGCGCGGCCGGCGGCGCGCTGCCGCGTCGGAGTTGAGGGACTGCCAATCAGACAGAGGAGGAACCAGGATGAAAACGTGCAAACTGCTGCTCGCCGGTGCCGCCGTCGCGGCGCTGACGATGGCCGCGCCGGGCGCGCGCGCGGCCGAGGAGCCGCCGGGCAAGGGCTTGACCATCTACATGCAGATGGGTGGCAACCCCGGCGACGGCGCGACGCTGGCGCGCCAGAACGGCGCCGCCGCGGCGGCGCGGGCGCTCGGCGTCGATAAGCTCGACGCGCAGTTCTCCGCCTGGGCGCCAGAGACGATGATCCAGCAGTTCAAGCAGGCGCTGGCGGCAAAGCCGTCCTGCATCGTCATCATGGGCCATCCCGGCGCCGACGCCTTCCACGATCTGGTCAGGCAGGCGGTCGAGCAGGGGATCGTCGTCACCGACGGCAATTCCCCGCTCACCTCGCTGCAGAAGGAATTCGGCGCGAAGGGCTTCGGCTATGCCGGCGTCGATCTCTATGCCGGCGGCACGCTGACCGCCAATGCCATGCTCGCCGCGGGCCATCTCAAGGCCGGCGACCAGGCGATGGTCTATGGCGTGTTCAGCCAGGCCGAACGCGGACTCTCGGAAAAGGGCCTCGCCGATACGCTGGAGAAGGCGGGCCTCAAGGTGGATCGGCTGGAAATCACGCAGGAGGCGAATTCCGATCCCACTCTTGCAATCCCGGTGCTCACTGCCTACGTCCAGTCGCATCCGCAACTGAAGGCGATCGGCACGCAGCACGGCGGCATCACCGGCGTGCTGGCGGACGTGCTGAAGAAGGCTGGCAAGAAGCCCGGCGAAGTCACCGTCGGCGGCATCGATCTCGGGCCGGCCACGATCGGCGGACTGAAATCGGGCTATGTCTCGGCGACACTCGACCAGTTGCTCTACCTGCAAGGCTTCATGCCGGTGGTGCAGTGCGTGATGTCGGCGAAATACAAGATGCCGGGCCTGTCGCTCAACACCGGGGCCGGCACGGTGACGCCGGCGACGATCGAAACCCTGGTGCCGCTGATCGACGCCGGCATCCGCTGAACGCAGCCGCGCCCCTCCCGGCGCGGGGGAGGGGCGCGCGCTACCGACTCCGCGACGTCAGGTCGTCTGGGGCGTAGCCTCAGGCGCCTCGGGACGGTTGCGGCGCTCGGCCATGAACTGGTCGAACTCCGACTTGTCCTTGGCGCGGCGCAGGCGTTCCAGATAGGCCTGGAATTCCTGCTGCTCCTCTTCCAGCCGGCGCAGGGTCTCGGCGCGGTACTCGTCGAACGCGGCATTCCCCGAGGAGCGCGCGCGGTTCCACTTGCCGCGCCCGCCCCCGCCGGCGCACCAGCCGCCGGGGCCGTGCCGGCCTTCCGTATTGTGCCAGCGCCCGGCGCCATGCATGCCGCAGGCAGAAAGCCGCCCGCTCAGCACCACGAACGCCAGCAGGGCGAGGCCGAGCGGCCAGAACGCCCAGAACGCCAGCACTGTCGCCGCGACCCACGCGGCCCGGCCATACTCGTCCATCTTCGCCACCAGCAGCATGAGACCCTCCCAGGTCTATGTAAATGGCATTCACATGCTGGGGACGCCGTCGGCCGAAGTCAAGCCCGGCCGTTCAGCGCCGGTCGGCGGTGCCGGCGATGCCGAGGGACTGAAGATAGATCAGCAGCCCGGCCTCCAGCAGCTCCTCCGGCGTCATCGGCAGCTTCTGCGGCCGGCCGATGAACAGCGAGGCGATGCCGTGGGACAGGGCCCAGACGTGCAGGGCGACCATCAGCGCCGGCGGGCGCGGGCCGGCGGCGGTGGCACAGACCGCATCGGCCGCCCGGCGCAGCACGGCGAAGGCAAGGTCGGCGGCCTGGCGCAGCGCCGGGTCGGCGTCCTCCAGCGGCAATCCGCTCTCGAACATCACGGCGTAGGAGGCGGGGTCGCGGCGTGCGAAGTCGAGATAGGCGAGGCCGCAGCTCTCGATCGCGCGCACCGGGTCGGGCCGGCCGTCGTTCCAGACGCGGGCGAGCTCGGCCGCGAAACGGACGAAGCCGCGGCGCGCGACCTCGGCGAGCAAAGCGTTGCGGTCGCGGAAATGGCGATAGGGTGCGGCGGGGCTGACGCCGGCGGCGCGCGCCAGTTCGACGAAGGCAAACCCGGCCGGCCCGCGCTCGGCGATCAGGCGCAGCGCGGCCTCGACCAGCGCCTCGCGCAAATTGCCGTGGTGATAGCTGTCCCGTCCGGCGCGGTCGCGGTGGCGATCGAAGGTCATGTGAAGCATGCTTACACGATCGCGACGCCGGATGCAGCCGCCCGTCGCCGCGCCGCGGCCTAGGAACCGCCGTCCCCCTCCGCCGTCGCCACGGTGTGCCGCGCGGCGGCTTCCCCGCCTTCCGGGGCGTCCAGTACGGTCCGCAGCTTGCGGGCCAGCGTCTCAACCGTGTAGGGTTTGGGCAGCAGGTTGACGCCGGCATCCAGGATGCCGTGGTGCACGATGGCATTGCGCGCATAGCCGGTGGTGTAGAGCACCCTGATCCCCGGCCGCTGCCGTCGCGCCGCGTCAGCAAGGGCGCGGCCGTTCATCCCCGGCAGCCCGACATCGGTGAACAGCAGCGCGATCTCGGGATGCGCCGCCAGCATCGCCAGCCCGGTCGCGGCATCCGCCGCCTGCAGCACGCGATAGCCGAGATGCGCGAGCGCGCCGGCGGCATAGCTGCGCACCTCCTCGTGGTCCTCCACCACCAGTACCGTCGCCGTCCCGCCGGGCGCATCGGCATAATGGAGCGTGCTGTCCGGCGCCGCCGCTTCCGCCGCGATTCGCCGCGGCAGATAGATCTTCACCGTCGTGCCGCTGCCCGGCTCGCTGTAAATCTTGACATGGCCGCCCGATTGCCTGACAAACCCATATACCTGACTGAGACCGAGGCCGGTGCCGACACCTTCCGCCTTGGTGGTGAAAAATGGCTCGAACGCCCGCTGCCGTACCTCCGCGGGCATGCCGCTGCCGGTGTCGCTGACCGCGATTAGCACGAACTGACCTGCCGCCGACTCGGGATTCGCGGCAGCATAGGCTTCGTCGAGCATCGTGTTGCCGGTCTCCAGCGTCAGCCGGCCGCCCTCCGGCATCGCATGGCGCGCGTTCACCGCCAGGTTCAGGATCGCGTTCTCCAGCTGGTTGCGATCGACGAAGATATGCCACAGGCCGCCCGCCAGCACCGTCTCGATCCTGATCTGCTCGCCGAGCGTGTGCCGCAGCAGTTCCGACATGCCGGCGAGCAGCCGGTTGGCATCCGTCACCTCTGGCCGCAGCGCCTGCTTGCGCGAGAAGGCCAGCAACCGCTGCACCAGCGCCGCGCCGCGCTGCGCCGCATCGGTGATGCCGGTCAGCACGCGGTGGGAGGTGTCGTCAAGTTCGCCGAGCCGCCGGCGCAGCAGATCGGCACCGCCCATGATTGCTGTCAGAAGATTGTTGAAATCATGCGCCACGCCGCCGGTGAGCTGCCCGACCGTCTCCATCTTCTGCGCCTGCGCCAGTGCCGCCCGCGCCTGCTCCAGCGCCAGCATCGCCTGGTGGCGCTCGGTGAAATCGCGCGTGATCTTGGCGAAGCCGATCAGCGTGCCGTCCGGGCTGCGCAGGGCCTCCATCACCACGCTTGCCCAGAACCGCGAGCCGTCGCGGCGCACGCGCCAGCCTTCGGATTCGAACTTGCCGTGCGCCGCCGCCGCCTGCAACGCCTTCGCCGGTGCCCCGCCGTCGCGATCCTCCGCAGTGTAGAACAGCGAGAAATGCCGCCCGATCACCTCATGCGCCGGATATCCCTCGATCCGTGCCGCGCCGGCATTCCAGCTTTTCACTACGCCGGTTTCATCCAGCATGAAGATCGCATGATCGTTCACGCCGTCGAGCAGCACGCGCAACTGTTGTTCCGAGCCGTGCAGCGATGCTTCGGCGCGCTGGCGTTCCGCCGTCTCGCTGGCGAGCCGGTCGGAGACTTCGCGGAACTGCGCCGGTGTCGGGAACACACGCAGCCGGAACACGAGCGGCCACAGCAGCACCGCCGTCAGCAGCGATACCACTGCCGTCGCCATCTTGATCAGTCCCTGCACGGCATAGTCGGCATGCCACAGCACCCAGATTTCCATCAGATGCGTGGTGCCGCACAGCGTGATGAAGGCGCCGAACATCACGAACACCCAGCCGAACGCAAGATCGCGCCGCTGGCGCACGAACCACACCAGCGCCAGCGGAATCGCGAAATACGACAGCCCGATCACGGCATCCGACGCGACATGCAGCGTGATCAACCGCCAGTCCCACAGCAGGCAGAAACCATGCGGCGGCAGGCCGCCCGCATTCAGGAAACCCAGCACCCCGGCCATGCGGCGGTTCCTCCGTTGCGCCCGTCTATCGCATTAATCGGATTAATCGTCTGGCAACGCACATTCAAGCACCGCGTTCGGCACTGGCCACTGGTTGTCATGACCTCATGATAATATCATCAGGAGTTTGTTCGTACATTGCAGCGCCTCTCGCCGCCACGGTCCGCCGCCGGCAAGCGGGGGCCGGTGGACCGGCCGATCACCGGGCCGATCACCGGGCCGATCACTGGGCCGTCGTCGCGTGGCGGAGCGGCGCCCAGGGGCCACCGAAATCTCGGCCCGCGTTGCCTTCACGAAGGCGTGCGGCGACCAGCATATCGCCGGCTGCCGCGCCAACGCCGCGCCGCACCAAGGTTCCGGCGCCAAGCAGCCCGGCTCCGCGTCGGTAACGGTTGACGCGGCGGCGCGGCTGGCGTCTGGCTTCAGCCGATCGACCGCCCCAGCCGCCGCAGCGTGAAGGAGACAGACATGACCCGGCTCGACGACAAACTTGCCCGCGTCCGCAGCGGTGGCTACCGGCGCGGCGATTTCATCATCGCCGACGCCAAGGACGGCGACATGGGACCGAGCCTCACCTCCTCCGGCCCGCATCGCGACCCCGACGGCAGTTCCAGCCGCCATCGCACCCGCCCCGAATTCCTCGATCAGATCCGCGCCATCGTCCGCCAGGACGCGCTCGACATCATGCTCGCCTCGGCAAGCAACCTCGAACGCCTGATCGCGGAGGGGCTGTTCCGCGACAGCGCCGTGACGCCGGCGATCCGGGCCAACGATACCACCGACATCTGGATGATGCGCGGCGCCACCTACAGCCGCGACCCGTCCCGCCCGTTCCGCACCGCCTCGCTCAGCCGCGCGCGGGAGATCGGGGTCGATCTCGGTCTCTATTCCATCACTTTCAACAACAACATCGCCGCCGACGTGGCCTCGCTGGAGGCGTTCGCCGCCTTCCGCACCGATGCTGCGGCACACGGCTTCCGCTATTTCCTGGAAGTGTTCAATCCCAATGTCGAGTCCGGCATCGCGCCCGGGATGGTCGGGCATTATGTCAACGATTGCATTGTCCGCTGCCTCGCCGGCGTGGTGCGGGCGGACCGGCCGCAATTCCTCAAGATCGTCTATAATGGCCCGAAGCCGCTGGAGGAGCTGGCGAGCTACGATCCCGGTCTCGTCGTCGGCGTGCTCGGCGGCGGCGCCGGCACCGCGCGCGACACCTTCGAGTTGCTGGCACAGGCCGAGCGATTCGGCGCCCGTGTCGCCCTGTTCGGCCGCAAGATCAACCTTGCCGAATCGCCGCTCGACATCGTCCGTCTGATGCGTGCAGTGGCAGACGGCGAGGTGCGGCCGGCGGAAGCGGTGCGGGCCTATCATGCTGCCCTGCAGACGCAGGGCATCCGCCCGTCACGCCCGCTTGCCGACGATCTCGCGATCACCGAGCCGGTGCTGCACGAGGCCGCGGGCGGATAGCTGATGGCGGGGGCTGCGCGCGGCATCGTCACCGGCGGAACCTGGTGCGTCGATCGCAACAAGCTTGTGGAATACTGGCCGGGTGAGGACGGGCTGGTGCGCATCCTCGCCGTCGAACAGGCCGGCGGCGGCTCCGCCTGCAATTGCGGCATCGACCTGCGCCGGCTCGACCCGACGCTGCCGGTCGCGACCATCGGACTTGTCGGTGACGATGCCGACGGCCGCTTCCTGCTGGCGGAGGCGGATGCCGCCGGCATCGAGCGGACGCGGATGCAGGTGACCGATGCGGCGCCGACGCAGTACACCGATGCGTTCTGCTCCGCCCGCACCGGTCGGCGCACGCATATCTACTTCGAGGGCACGGCGGCGCTGCTGACGCCGGCGCATTTCGATTTTTCCACGCTCGGCGGCCGTATCTTCCACCTCGGCCTGCCCGGCGTGCATCGGCTGATGGATGCGCGCCGGCAGGACGCGGCGAATGGCTGGGTGGTAACGCTGTGCGCGGCGCAGGCGGCCGGATTTCTGACCAGTCTCGAACTCGCCTCCATCGCGCCGGCGCGGCTCGCCGAACTGGTGCGCCCGTGCCTGCCGCATCTCGACTACCTCATTGTCAATGACGCGGAGATCGGCGCGCTCGCCGATATCGCAACCGTCGTCGATGGCCATACCGACACCGCGGCCTGCGCGCACGCCCTGCGCACGGTCGCGGCGTGCGGCCGATTTCGCCTCGTGGCCGCGCACTTTCCAGCCGGCATGGTGGCGCTGACCGCGCAGGGCAGGCTGCTGGAAGCGCCCTCGCTGTGCGTGCCGGCGGCGGCGATCGAAGGCGCCAACGGTGCCGGCGACGCCTTCGCCGCCGGCACGCTGTACGGCCTGCATGAAGGATGGGACGACCTTCAGGCGCTCGCACTCGGCCGCGCCGCCGCCGCTGCATCCCTGCGCAGCGTTTCGACCACCGGTGCCGTCGTCGCCTGGCAGGAATGCCTCGCCCTTGCCGCCGAGTGGGGGGAGCGGGCGCGCGATTGAACCGCCGCCGGCTGCCTTGCCGGCGATCAGGCCGCGGCGGCTGCCTGCGACATCCATTCGCGGTGCCGCAGCTCGTCGGCATGCGCGCGCTCGAACATGGTGCGCGCGTCGGTCGTCGCCTCATCATGGCGCGCGGCGCGGTCGTAGGCGGTGACGGTATCTTCCTCGTTGGTGCGCATGGCCGTCAGGATGGCGCCGTCGCCGATCATGCTGGCGAGCGCGACCTTGCCGGTGGTCAGATACGCCTTGGCATCCCCTTCGCTGTGCGCCGTTGCCCCGACGGTGCGGGCGAGAGCCGTCAGCTCGCGGACATGGCGTTCGTGATCGGCCTTGAACTCGGCCACCTTCTGCTTGCGTGTCGGATTCTGCAAGCGACTGATCGTTTGATCGTAAGCGGCGATCGCGTCATGTTCGAGCAGGAGCAGGCTTTCCACCAGCCCCGGCAGTGTCTTCTCCGTTCCAACCATCGTGACCATGCTGCTCTCCCTTCCGTTCCTGTCGGCCGCGCAGGGGCGGCTTGCGTCGCCGTGCAACGCATCAGCCCCGTCGCGGCACCGCCGCGTGGCGGCCGATGACTGCATTGTGTCCGGCGGCCTGCCGGGCCGGAGGCTCGCGCCGCCCGGGTATCAAACTTTGCTCCCCGGCGCCTGTTGTGGCCGGCATGCAAACCGTGCGGGGTCCGTGCCATGACCGACGAATTCGCCAAGCCGCCCTTCGCAACGCGGTCCCAGGCCACTCCTGGCTCCAGCGCCGCGATGCAACCCGAACCCGACTACGGCGAACACAGCTATCGCGGATCGGCCCGGCTGGAAGGCAGGAAAGCCGTGATCACCGGTGCGGATTCGGGCATCGGGCGCGCCGTCGCGCTGGCCTTCGCGCGGGAAGGCGCGGACGTGCTGGTGGCTTATCTCGACGAGCACGAAGATGCGAAGGAGACGCAGCGTCTGGTGGAAGGCGCCGGCCGGCGCTGCATGCTGGTGGCCGGCGACGTGTCACGGCCGCAGCACTGCCGCGACCTCGTGGAAATGGCGGTGGCAGCGTTCGGGCGCATCGACGTACTGGTGAACAATGCCGCCCACCAGATGACCTTCACCGCGATCGAGGAAATCACCGATGAGGAATGGGACCGGACCCTCGCCGTCAACATCTCCGCAATGTTCCGCATCACCAGGGCAGCGGTGCCGTACATGCCGCCCGGCAGCGCCATCATCAACACCGCCTCGATCAATGCCGACACGCCGAACCCGCAACTGCTCGCCTACGCCACGACCAAGGGGGCGATCCAGAACTTCACTGGCGGCCTCGCGCAACTGCTGGCGGAGCGGGGGATCCGCGCGAACGCGGTGGCGCCGGGGCCGATCTGGACGCCGCTGATCCCTTCGACCATGCCGCCCGACAAGGTTGCGCATTTCGGTGAACAGGTGCCCATGAAGCGGCCGGGACAGCCGCGCGAAGTGGCACCCGTCTATGTTCTGCTGGCGAGCGGAGAGGGCAGCTACATCTCCGGCGCCACCGTCGCCGTCACCGGCGGCAAGCCGATGATCTGAAGCGGCCGGCCGCAGCGCCGTCGCAGGGGCTTGACGGCGACCCGCGACGGCCGCACCTCGCCCGACGGAAGGGCGGGGATCGGGCGATGTCGGCAGGGTCGGGCAGTTCGGAGGTCGTGGTGAACGGCCGCGTCTATCAGCGGCCGGAGCGGCCGGTCGTGGTCGTCTGCCTCGATGGCTGCGACCCGACCTATCTCGATGAGGGGCGTGCGCGCGGCGAACTGCCCGTCATCGCACGGATGGCGGAAGAAGGGTTTGCCGGCGAGGCGACGGCGGCGATGCCGACTTTCACCAATCCCAACAACTGCTCGATCGTGACCGGGACCTCGCCCGCGGTGCATGGCGTCGCGGGCAATTTCTATCTCGACCGGCGCACCGGCGCGACCGTCATGGTGACGGGCGATGCCGAGCTGCGGGCACCGACCATCCTGGCCGCGATGCAGCAGGCCGGCGTCCCGGTCGCCGTCGTCACCGCCAAGGACAAGCTGCGCCAGGCTCTGGCAAAGGGACTTGTCGTCGGCGACGGCGGAATCGCCGCCTCCGCCGAGCGCGCCGATCGGACGCGGATGGCGACGCATGGGATCGACGATCTGTGCGCCCTGGTCGGACGGGGAGCGCCCGATCAGTATTCGGCCGATCTGTCGCTGTTCGTGCTGGATGCGGGGGTGCGGCTGGTGCAGCGCGGCTGCGCGCGGCTGCTCTATCTGTCGTTGTCTGACTATGTGCAGCACCGTCATGCGCCGGAAAGCGAGGAGGCGCGCGGGTTCCTGCGCGCGGTCGATGCGCGGCTCGGGTCGCTGTGCAACCTCGGCTGCGTGGTGGCGGCGACCGCCGATCACGGCATGCACGACATGGCGCGGTCCGACGGCACGCCCAACGTGGTGTTCGTGGCCGATCTGCTGGACGCGCGGTTCGGCCCCGATACCTGCCGCGTGATCTGCCCGATCACCGATCCGTTCGTACGCCATCACGGTGCGCTGGGCGGCTTCGTGCGCGTGCATCTGGCGCCGCACGGTCCGCCGGCGGCGGCAGTGGTCGCGGAGCTGGCCGCCGTTGCCGGCATCGCGGAAGCGATGGCGGGTGAAGCTGCCTGCGCACGATTCGAAATGCCGCCCGAGATGGAAGGTGACGTGACCGTGATCGCGGCGCGCGGCGTCGCACTGGGCGCGCGCGCGGCCGATCACGACCTTGCCCAACTCGCTGGCGAACGGCTGCGCTCGCATGGCGGGACGGAAGAACGGCGCGTGCCGTTCCTGCTTTCCGTCCCGCTTGCTGCGGCGTGGCGCGCCGGCCACCCGCATCTGCGCAACTACGATATTTTCGACGCGGCGCTCAACGGCGCGGTGCCGAGCCGGTCCAGCGCACCGGCCGGCATGTCGTCGAGCCGCCACAGCTGCGCAAGCAGCGCGTCCGCCGCCGCGGCACCGATGACAGGTCCGGTGAGTTCGCTGAATTTATCGGAGAGATCCGCGTCCGACAGCGGCGCCTCGGGATCGCCCCTGCGCGTCGGCTGATGATGGCGCAGCCGCGCCCCGTCCGTCGTCTCGATCTCGACCACGGCGGAGCGGCGGCGGGGAAAGGCGGCGTCGCAGTCGGAATCGACATGCATCGTCACGCGCTGCATCAGCGCCTGCACGCGCGGATCGCTGAGGCGTGCCGGCGAGAAGGCATCAAGGCGCACGCTGCCATGCACCAGCGCGCTGGCGACGGTGAACGGGGTGCTGAAGCGTCCCTCGAACGGCGTCGCGACGGCATGGCGGTCGGTCACATCGAGGGCGGCGCGATAGGTGCCGATGCGCAGGTGCGCGATCTGCTCCGGCAGCAGGTGATGGGCGTGCGCGAGCGCCAGTGCGGCGTCGATCGCCGCGAAGGAGTGGCCGCAGCAGCCATGATTCTTGAAGGTCATGGCAGTGATGTTGTAGTGCTCGCCGAGCGCCTCGGTGGCCCGTGCCCAGTCGGCCCCCTGGCTCATCGCGGCGCCGAAGCCAGCCGGCCCCTCCAGCACGTCGCGCGCGCCGGTGACGCCCTTCGCCGCCGCCAGCGCCGCCAGTGCACCGGCCTCCGCTGCGTGGCCCGCGTGCAGTGGCTTGGAATGGGCGTCGGAGCGGAAGGCCTGCTGCAGGGCCGCAGCGAAGGTTGCCGCATTCGCCAGCGCATGCGCCATGCGCGCGGCATCGAGGCCGAGCACCGTTGCCACCGCCGCCGCCGCGCCGAAAGTGCCCACCGTGCCGGTGGTGTGCCAGAACCGGTAATGCGACGGCTGCACCGCAACGCCGATCCGCGTCGAAACCTCGTAGCCGACGACGACGGCGCGCAGCAGCACCTCGCCCGATTCGCCCTCCGCCTGCGCGGTGGCGAGTGCCGCGGCGACCGTCGGGCAGCCGGGATGAAAAATGGCATCACGGAAAATGTCGTCGAACTCGATGCTGTGTGCGGCCGTCGCGTTGATCAGGGCGGCGGTGCGCAGCGGCGCGCGCTGTCCGCCGGCATAGATCACCGCGCACCCGGCGCCGCATTCCCCCTCCAGCGCGGCGGCGAGCAGCGTTGCCGGCGCGACGCTGCTGCCGGGTAGCAGTGAGGCGAACCAGTCGATGACGGCGCGCCGCGCATGATGGCGAACGCTGTCGGCAAGCTTCCGCTGCCGTTCCGCCGCGGCATAGGCGGCGAGGGTTTCGACAATGGTCGGCATCACGATCCTCCGCGGCCGGCGTGGCGTTCAGTTGCGAAAGGAGGGGTCGATGCGGTCGAGCTTGCGCAGCAGGGCCGGCCATTCCAGAACGCCCAAGGGCCGCCGCACCTCCGGACGATAGAGATGATGGGTGCGCGCGATCACCTCCGCCGTCGGCATCACCAGCTCCCTGCCGCTCGACAGCGCCATCACCTGCGCCTTGCACGCGAGTTCGGCGCGGTAGATGTTGCTGAACGCCTGCGGAATGCCCGGCGCCACCGTCAGCAGGCCGTGGTTGCGCAGGATCAGCAGGTCCGCATTACCAAGATCGCGCACGATGCTTTCCTGTTCCGCCGGATCGACGGCGACGCCCTGATAGTCGTGATATCCCACGGCGGCAAAGCGCATCGCCGTCTGCGTCATCGGCAGCAGCCCGCACGCCATTGCCGAGACCGCCATGCCTGCCGGCGTATGCGTGTGAATGATGCAGGCCACGTCGTGGCGCGCGCGGTGGATGGCGGCATGGATCACGAAACCCGCGCGGTTGACGCCGTAATCGAACGGCGGCGTCCAGACCACGCGGCCGTCGAGGTCGATCTTGATCAGGCTGGACGCCGTGATCTCCTCGTACAGCAGGCCGTACGGGTTGATCAGGAAATGCCCCGGCTCGTCCGGCACGCGGACGGAGATGTGGTTGGCGATCATCTCGTCCATGCCCCACAGCGCGACCAGCCGGTAGCAGGCGGCCAGATCGACGCGCGCCTGCCATTCCCGCTCCGTCACCTGCGCGCGGGCGGAGGGTATGTCGGTGGAAAGCCCGGCGCGGTGCGGATCGGTCATGCGGCCCTGCGAGGATGCCGGGCGCCGCCGGTGATGGCGCATTTGCGCTTTCCCGTCACGGTTCCTGTCCCTCTGCCGGTCAGGCGATGCTCGGGACGGGCAGGCGCGGCAGCGTGCTGCTGGTGCGCCGGAGCAGGGGCAGATCGGCGCCGGCGGTGGTGCCGGCGATGCGGCCGAAGACGGCGCCGTTCATCAGCCCGGTGCCGCCTGGATAGTTGAAGAAGAACAGGCCGCCGACCAGCTCCCCTGCGGCATAGAGGCCGGGGATCGGGCGCAGATCCTGGTCCAGCACCCGCGCGTCGGGATCGATGCGCAGGCCGCCGAAGGTGAAGGTGATGCCGCAGCCCACCTGATAGGCCTCGAACGGCGCCTGCTCGATCGTGTTGGCCCAGTTGCTCTTGGGCACCGCGAGTCCGCTGGTGCCGCGACCGTCCTTGACGTTGGGGTTGAACGGGATGTCGCGGCGCACCGCGGCATTGTAGGTTTGCACCTCGTCGAGGAAGGCAACGGCATCGACGCCGTCCAGCTTTGCGGCCAGTTCCTCCAGCGTGTCGGCGCGCACCTTCGTGACCTGCCTGATGCGGTATTCGTCGCGCAGCAGATGCAGCACGCGGGCGTCGAACACCTGCCAGGCGAAATTGCCCGGCTGCTCCAGCACCACGCGGCCATATTTCGCATAGGTGTAGTTGCGGAAATCGGCGCCCTCATCGACGAAGCGCCGGCCCGCGGCATTGACCATGATGCCCCACGGGTAGGAATGCTTCTGGAAGCCGTCGCCGACCGCAAGGTCGCCGAATTCCGGTGCGTTGAAATCCCAGCCGACGGCGTGGCAGCCGGACCAGTTGCCGGCGGGCGAGGCGCCGATCGCCAGCGCCATCTTGATGCCGTCGCCGGTGTTGAAGCGGCTGCCACGCACTTTCGCCAGTTCCCAGCCGGGACCGAGATAGCGGGTGCGCATCTCGGTATCCGCCTCGAAGCCGCCGCAGGCGAGGATGACGGCGCTGCCGTCGAGGTCGTGGCGTCCGGCCGGTGTCTTCACCATGACCCCCTGCACCGCCTGCCCGTCGGTCAGCAGCCGGACGGCGCGGCTGGCGTAGCGGATGTCGATGCCGCGGCGCCGGCAGGCATCGGTGAGCGATTTGACGAGGCCGGGACCGCCGCCCCAGGCTTCCACCGTCAGCCCGCCCCAGAACTTGAAGCGGCCATCGACCTTGAACGCCTGGCGACCATAGATCGGCTGGAACCGCACGCCGTTCGCGCGCATCCAGGCGACGGTGGCGAAGCTGCGGCGCACCAGCAGTTCGCACAGCACGGGGTCGGTGCGGTTGCGGGTGACGCGGAACATGTCCTCGAAGAACTGGTCCTCGGAATAGGTGCCGAAATCGGTGCGCGCGATCTCCTCCTCCGTCAGGTCCGGCATCACGGTACGCAGATCGTCGAGACCGCGATAGGCGAAGCGGATGGCGCCGGCGGTGAAGCTGCTGTTGCCGCCCGCCTCCTCCTCCGGCGCGCGTTCCAGCACCACGACGCGGGCACCGCTTTCCGCGGCGGCGAGGGCTGCGCACAGGGCCGCGTTGCCGCCGCCAACCACGATCACGTCGAAGCCGTGGTCCGCCATTCGCCGGAGTCTCCTGTTGCTGCCATCTCATCTCATCACGCCGGCCGGTCTCTTGCAATGCCGCGTGACGCGCCGGCAATGCGCGGAGCGGGGTGGGGACGCCGGGCGCCGGCACCCTCCGGCACCTGAGCGCCGCGACGCGGAACCCTGGGCGGAAGACGATCGACGCGAGGGGAGGCGATCTGCGGCACCGCGGCGAAAATGAAAATTCAGAAATATCTCTTCGCTCTGTTGCAATAGAACATAATATGAATTGATGGCGCTGTCATTAGAAGTACGTCATGCAATAAATTCGTCGGTCACGAAGCAGAACAACCGGTTGCGGGAACCGTCCATGTGGGGTAACGCGATGCCACGGAATTCGTAAGTGGCGGGCAATGACTGTCTGGGAGATCGTGGGGCGCATTGATAGACTCCGCCGTTGCCCAGAGCCTATGTAAAATAAGGCTGCGGAACCTCGATGTGGATCATCAGAATTGCCCTGCGCCAGCAGGTCACCATCGTCGTGATGGTTTTGTTGATCTTCATCTTCGGAATTCGTGCAATTGTCACCACGCCGAAGGACATGTTCCCGAATATCGGGATTCCGGTGGTCGCGGTGGTGTGGACCTACAACGGCCTGCTGCCGGACGAGATGTCCGACCGCATCGTCTATTACTTCGAGCGCATGGTGACCGTCCAGGTCGCCAACATCCAGACGCTGCAATCGGAATCGGTGATCGGCTACGGCGTCATCAAGATCTTCTTCCAGCCTTCGGTGAACATCAACCAGGCGGTGGCGCAGGTCACCGCGGCGGCGCAGACGGTGCTGAAGTTCCTGCCCGCCGGCACCACCCCGCCCTATGTGCTGGCCTACAACGCCACCACCGTGCCGATCCTGCAGCTGGCGCTGTCCGGCAAGGGCATCTCGCAGTTCAAGCTGTTCGACCTCGGCAACAACTTCATCCGCCCGCAATTGGCCTCGGTCAACGGCGTCTCGATCCCGATCCCCTATGGCGGGCTGAACCGCTCGGTGCAGGCCGACCTCAACCTCCAGGCGATGCAGGCGCACGGCGTCTCGCCGCAGGACGTGACCAATGCGCTGATGGCGCAGAACCTCATCATTCCGGCGGGGACGGAGAAGATCGGCCGCTTCGAATGGCATATCCGGATCAACTCGGCGCCGTTCGTGATCGACCAGCTCAATGACATGCCGGTCAAGAAGGTGAACGGCACCGTCATCTACATGCGCGATATCGCCTTCGTGCACGATGGCGCGCCGCCGCAGACCAACCTGGTGCGGGTCAACGGCTCGCGCGCCGTACTGCTACCGATCTTCAAGTCGGGCGCCACCTCCACGCTCGACATCGTCGCCGGCGTCAAGGGCATGCTGCCCCTGATCCAGGAGGCGATGCCGCGCGGACTCGACATCCATCCGTTCGGCGACCAGTCGGTGTTCGTCCGCGACGCGATCATGAACGTGGTGCGCGAGGCGGTCACGGCGGCGGTGCTGACCGGGCTGATGGTGCTGCTGTTCCTCGGCAGCTGGCGATCGACCATCATCATCGCCACCTCGATTCCGCTTTGCGTTCTCACGTCGATTTTCGTGTTCTCCACGATCGGCGAGACGATCAACGTGATGACGCTGGGCGGCCTCGCGCTCGCCGTCGGCATGCTGGTCGATGAGGCGACCGTCACCATCGAGAACATCAACTACCACCTGGAACAGGGCAAGGACATCGAGACCGCGATCATCGACGGCGCGCAGCAGATTGTGCTGCCGGCCTTCGTCTCCCTCCTCACCATCTGCATCGTCTTCGTGCCGATGTTCCAGCTCACCGGCGTCGCCCACTACCTGTTCGAGCCGTTGGCGCTGGCGGTGATATTCGCGATGTGTGCCTCCTTCGTGCTGTCGCGAACCTTGGTGCTGATGATGGCGAAACACATGCTGGCGGGCGAGGTCGCGCGGCACGCGGAAAAGGAACACGGGCACCGGCCCCCATCGCGCAACCCGCTGGTACGCTTCCAGCATGCGTTCGAGCGCGGATTCACCCGTCTGCGGGATGGCTATCACTCGCTGCTCGGCCTTGCCCTCCGCCACAATGTCGTCTTTGCCATCGGATTCCTGAGCTTCGTCGTGATTTCGCTGGCCGGACTCGCGCCCTGGCTGGGCAGCATCTTCTTCCCCGATGTCGATGGCGGCGAAATCCTGCTCCATTTCTCCGCCCCCACCGGCACGCGCATCGAGGATTCGGCGCGCCTCGCCGACCGGATCGAGATGGCGATCCGCCGCGTGATGCGGCCGGAGGACATCATGTCGATCCTGGACAACATCGACATCCCGTACAGCCCGATCGACATGGCCTACCAGAACACCGGCACCGTCGGGCCGGAGGACGGCGACATCACGGTCCAGGAAAGTGAGGACCATCTCCCGACCGCCGATTACGTCGCCAGGCTGCGGGCCAAGCTGCCGACGCTGTTCCCAAGCGTGATCTTCTCCTTCCTGCCGGCGGATATCAGCACCCAGATCCTGAATTTCGGCAGTCCGGCCCCGATCGACGTGCAGGTCATGGGACCGGACCAGAAGGCGACCTACGCCTATGCCCTGCGCCTGATGAAGAAGATCAGGCGGGTGGCGGGTGCGGTCGATGTCCGCATGCTGCAACGCTACAACTATCCTCAGCTCAACATTCGGGTCGATCGCAGCCTGACCTCCCTGGTCGGCATGACCCAGGGCGACATCGCGCGCGGCCTGCTCGATGTCCTGTCGGGCAGCTTCCAGGTGGCACCCAATTTCTACCTGAACATCGACACCGGCGTCTCCTACAACCTGGAGACGATGATGCCGCAGTACCGCATCGACTCCATGGCCGACCTCTATAACCTGCCGATGACGGCCAATGCGGGTCGGGTGCATCCGGTCGCACAGGACATCAGCGCCCTCTCCGCCGGCGGTAATGCCGCCAATTTCGCGCCCGGCCACACCACGCCGGAGGTGCTCGGGGCACTCGCCAGCATCACCACCGAACCGTCAGCCGCGGTGGTGTCGCACTACAACGTGCAGCCGGTGATGGATATCTACATCGCCCGCCAGGGCCGCGACCTCGGCGGCATCGATGCCGACGTGGAGAAGATCATCCGCAATGCCGCCAGGGACCGGCCGGCCGGCTCGCGCGTGTTCGTGCGCGGCCAGGTCGATACCATGGCCACGACTTACGGCGAGCTGTTCACCGGCCTGATCGGCTCGGTGCTGCTGGTCTATCTTCTCATCAGCGTGAACTTCCAATCCTGGCTCGACCCGTTCGTCATCATCACCGCCCTTCCCGGCGCGCTCGCCGGCATCGTCTGGATGCTGTTCGTCACCCGCACGCCGCTCTCGGTGCCGGCGCTGATCGGCTCCATCATGACGATGGGAGTCGCCAGCGCCAACAGCATCCTGGTCATCTCCTTCGCGCGCGAGCGTCTCGCCGCCGGGCTGTCCGCCTTCGACGCCGCGATGGAGGCCGGGTTCACCCGCCTGCGTCCGGTGCTGATGACCGCCGGGGCGATGATCGTGGGCATGGTCCCGATGGCGTTCGGCGGCACCGACCCGCAGAATGCGCCGCTCGGCCGTGCCGTGATCGGCGGGCTGGCGTTCGCCACCCTGTCCACGCTGTTCTTCGTGCCGACCGTGTTCAGTCTGGTGCATGGAAGGCGCGGACATCACGGCAAGCCGCAGGCGGTTTCCGCATGACATCCCGGGACCGCCCCGCGCCACCGGCGTCGGGAAAGCCGACACGCGCAACGCCGGCGCCCCGGCCAGGCCGCCGGCCACGGCCGCCTGGCACCGGACGCTGCCGGAACCTGTCACGGAAATTAAAATTCAGGAAGGTGAGCTTCGCGGGAACCCTGTCATGGAGTTGCTTGTTGAGCGTCCGTCGCGCAACCGGTAAGGACGACCTGCGGATGTTCCACGCCGGAGGTGTCGACCTCCCGCCGGGGGCAGCCGGATGGACAGCCGGCCGGGAACAGGGGCGCGACGCAGCGCATGTGGATCGTCAGAATCGCTCTTCGTCAGCCGGTGACCATCGTCGTCATGGTGGTGCTGATCCTGCTGTTCGGCGGCCGGTCGATCCTCAATACGCCGAAGGACATGTTCCCGAATATCGGGATCCCGGTGGTCGCGGTGGTATGGACCTACAACGGCCTGCTGCCGGACGAGATGTCCGACCGCATCGTCTATTACTTCGAGCGCATGGTGACCGTCCAGGTTGCCAATATCCAGTCCCTGCAATCCGTATCGGTGATCGGCTACGGCGTCATCAAGATCTTCTTCCAGCCTTCGGTGAACATCAACCAGGCGGTGGCGCAGGTCACCGCGGCGGCGCAGACGGTGCTGAAGTTCCTGCCTGCCGGCACCACCCCGCCCTATGTGCTGGCCTACAACGCCTCCACCGTGCCGATCCTGCAGCTGGCGCTGTCCGGCAAGGGCATCTCGCAGTTCAAGCTGTTCGACCTCGGCAACAACTTCATCCGCCCGCAATTGGCCTCGGTCAACGGCGTCTCGATCCCGATCCC
>JAJZNE010000018.1 GCA_021847995.1 Pseudomonadota bacterium
GCCTCGTCGTTGAACGCCATCAGGTCTTCCAGGCTGCCGCCGCCACGCGCGACGATCAGCACGTCGGGGCGCGGGATCGGGCCGCCGGGCGGCAGGGCGGAGAAGCCGGCGATGGCGGCGGCGATGCGCTCGGCCGCGCCGTCACCCTGCACCGGCACCGGCCACAGCAGGATCGGGCGCGGGAAGCGGCGCGCGATGGTGGTGCGGATATCCTGCAGCACCGCGCCCTGCGGGCTGGTGACGACGCCGATGATCGCCGGCAGCAGCGGCAGCGCGCGCTTGCGCTCGGCGGCGAACAGTCCCTCGGCGGCGAGGCGCTGGCGCAGCATCTCGACGCGCGCGAGCAGGGCGCCGGCGCCGGCGAATTCCAGCCGCTCGACGATGAGCTGATACTCGCTCCGTTCCGGATAGGAGGAGAGCCGGCCGGTGGCGATCACCTCGACCCCGTCCTCGGGCGAAAGGCCGAGCCGGGGGACGGCGAATTTCCACACCACCGCCTTGATCTTGGCGCTCTCGTCCTTGAGGCCGAAATAGATGTGGCCGGAGGCATACCGGCGCAGCTCGGTGATCTCGCCGCGCACGCGCACGCGGCCGAAGCTGCCCTCCAGTGCGCGCTTCACCGCGCCGGCCAGTTCGCCGACGGTGTATTCGGGGACGTTGCCGGCCGGGGCGGGTTCGCTGCGGGCGTCGTTCATGCACCCGGCGTATAAGCCGGAGCGGCGCGCGATAGAAGGAGAGGGCGGCGATGCGGGTGCTGGTGGTCGGCGGCGGCGGACGGGAACATGCGCTGTGCTGGGCGCTGGCGGGCAGTCCGCTGCTCACGCAACTTTGGTGTGCGCCGGGCAATCCCGGCACCGCGGCGCTGGCGGAGAATGTACCGATCGCCGCGACCGACATCGCAGCCCTGGTGGCGTTCGCGCGGGCGCAGGCGCTCGATCTGGTGGTGCCGGGGCCGGAGGCGCCGCTTGTCGCGGGACTTTCGGATGCGCTGGGACTGGCGGGCATCGCCTGCTGCGGCCCCTCGGCGGCGGCGGCGCGGCTGGAGGGGAGCAAGAGTTTCGCCAAGGAGATTTGTGCCGCCGCCGGCATTCCGACGGCGCGCTGGGAACGCTTCGATGAGGCTGCGGCGGCGCGCGCCTTCGTGCGGCGGCGCGGCGCGCCGGTGGTGGTGAAGGCGGACGGACTGGCCGCCGGCAAGGGGGTGGTGGTCGCCGCCTCGGTCGCCGAGGCGGAGGCGGCGATCGAGGCGTTCATGCAGGCACGCACGCTGGGCGCGGCCGGGGCCAGCGTGGTGATCGAGGAATGCCTGTTCGGCGAGGAAATCAGCCTGTTCGCGCTCTGTGACGGGGCGCACGCGATCCCGTTCGGCGCGGCCCAGGACCACAAGCGGGTGGGTGAGGGCGACACCGGCCCCAATACCGGCGGCATGGGCGCGTTCAGCCCGCCGCCCGCCCTGACGCCGGACCTGACGGAGGCGGCGATGGCCCGCATCGTCCGCCCGGCGCTCGCCGAACTGGCCCGACAGGGAACGCCGTTCCGTGGTTTCCTGTTCGCCGGCCTGATGCTGACCGCGGATGGCCCGAGCCTGATCGAGTTCAACGTGCGGCTCGGCGACCCGGAGACGCAGTGCCTGCTGCCGCGGCTGCACTCCGACCTGCTGCCGGCGCTGCTGGCGGCGTGCGACGGGGAGCTCGGCGATTTCGCGCTGCGCTGGCGGCCGGAAGCGGCGCTTGCGGTGGTGCTGGCGGCGCGGGGCTATCCCGGGGCCTACGCCGGCGGAAGCAGGATCGGCGATCTCGCGCCGGCGGAGGCGGTGCCGGGTGCCCTCGTGTTCCATTCGGGGACGGCGTTGCAGGATGGGGCGCTGGTGGCGGCGGGCGGGCGGGTGCTGACGGTGTGCGGCACCGGCCCCGATCTGCCGGCGGCGCACGGGGCGGCCTACCGCGCCGTCGGCGCGATCGCCTGGCCGGACGGCTTCTACCGCCGCGACATCGGGCGGCGGGCGCTGGGCGGGGGATGAGGCGGATCACCGCCGACCGCGCCGGAATGTGCCCTCGGCGGCGCTGCCGGGGGGGACTCATCCGGTCGAGTCTCCGCCGCAAACGAATGTCACCTTGACGCCTGATGACGAGGGCAATGTCTGCGCCATGGCCCTCTGACAAATCGCGCTATCCGCGATCGCGACCGTCGGTCGAACCCCGGGACGCCTCGCCCCATCATCCGGCTGCGCCGGGCGCTGCACGAAATCCGGCCGCAAGGCAGTCCGCCTGGAACAGACGCTGCGCCCGTCCGAGTTGCCGCCCGAACTCCGCCGCCTCGGCCTGCGTACCCCGAGCGACGCCGCCGCGATCTTCGGGGCCGACCGTGACCGGAATTGAGGTCGAGGACGCCTCCGCGCTCGCGGCGATCCTGTTTGGCGAGCCGGAGGCGGTTGCCGAGCGCCTGACCGACGCACGGTTGGCCGCGCCTACTCTGCTGGACTACGAGTTGGCCAACGTGTGTCTGACCGGGATCAGGCGTCAGGCAGGCCAGCTTGAAGGGGGGATCGCGGCGCGCGTGATCGGGATCGTTGCCGTCCTCGTAGCCGCAGGCGATGGCGAAGATGCGGGCGCGCGGAATGTCGGCCAGGCTATGTGTGACGCGGGCCGGATCGCGCGGGTCGGCGATCAGCGCGGCCAGCAGCAGCAGGCTATCTTCGGACATGGCGGGTGTGGCCCGCATGTTGGCGTGGACTGCCTGGCCTCGACGCTCATTGAGTAAAGGCAATAAAAACCTTACGACACACCCGCCAGCGAATCCCTGCCATGCTCATGAATAGGATGGGTCTGTGAATTGAATTTGCACAATTTGTTTCCAGACGGACACTGAGATGCTCCGGCGCGAATGTGCCCGGTTCGTTCTCGGGCCAACGCCGAGGGCCGCATGAGCGCGACCTTCAGAGACGCACTGGCCCCACTCGCCGCGCGCATGCCCCGCATTGTCCGCGAGCACGAAGTCTTGCGCGTGTCGGGTTCCCTGCCAGGTGACGACCCGCATGCGGTGGCCGTCAGCGCGGCTGCGGAAGTGCTGAAGTGGGCAACGCGGCAGGCCGGAACCCAATTGCCGGAAGCCTTTTGGGGCGGCGAGTCCTTCGACCTGCCGCTGCCGGGACGCGACCCCTCGGCGATCCGCTTGCGCACGGATGGCGCCGACCTATGGGCCTTCCGTATGCACCGCCCAGACAGCGATGTGCCTGGCCGTGCGTGGACGACTGAGGTCGTTCTCGGCCACATCCCCGCCCAACCCGTCCGCTTCAGCGTCCGGCTTCTGGCCGCCAGCGACGAGCCCGAGCTCGCGATAACTCCCGCTGTTCAAGGCTTCGTCAAGCAGGTGGCCAAGAAGTGCGGCCTAATGGTCGGGGGGCAGCGCATCGCCCCCGACCCTCTGGTATTCCAAACCCGCGACGACGCCGAGGAGCTGATTGACCACCTTCTCGACCCCGCCCGCGCGCTGCCGACCTTCGTGCTGACCGCCTTCGACGGGGCGCACGCCCCGCCAATCGACGCCGTCGCGCTGAACGGTTATGTCCTCGGCCTCGCGCATGTCGCTGTTGCACATACCGATGCCTGCTGGCTACTAACCGAACGACTTGGCAAGCGGCTCTCGGTTTTCGGCGGTGCCGCGCGCGTCTATCTGCCTGGCTTCGACGCAGCGAGCGATCCCTTCGCGCACCGGTTGGTGCTGGGCGCGGTGCAGGCATCTCCCGAAGGTGCCGAACGGACGGCGCGGTGGTTGCGTGAGACAGCCGCACGGGCAAGCCTGCACCGCTCCCGTCTCGGGCAGGACGTGCTGACATTCGCCGCGGTCCGTGCGGCCAGCTTCGAGATGCGGCAGGCGGCCCTGCGCGAGACGGCAAGCGAGGGCGAACACCTCGCCGCCGCGTTGCAACAGATAACGGCGCTGCAAGAGCAGATCGAGTCGATCAAGGCGGAGAGCAACTATTATATCGGCGAGTGGGACAAGGAACACCAACGTGCCGAGGCGGCCGAGACGCAGGCGCAGGCCTCTGCCTGGCGCATTCAAAGCCTGACTGACAAGCTTCGCGAGGGCGGCGAGGATCCTGACCGTGGGGTGAGGCTCCCCACGGCCTGGAGTGAGTTCCTCGCATGGAGCGACGAGCAGCTTGCGGGCCGCCTTCTGCTCGCCAATGCGGCGCGCCGAGGCCTCGGCAACCCGATATTTGATAGCGTACAGGTGGCGGCCCGCAGCCTGCTGTGGCTGGCGACGGAGGGGCGTGACCGGTTTATCAATGGGGGCGGATCCCTTCGGAACGTTACGATTCTCGACGGCATACAGAACGCCCCATGCGGTGCCGACTCCTATGAGTTCGATTGGAGGGGGCGCAAGTTCTCGGCCGACTGGCACGTCAAGAATGGAGGCAACACCCGAGATCCTGTCCGCTGCCTGCGCATCTATTACTGCTTTGATGCACAGACTCAGCAGATCATCGTCTCTGACATGCCAGCTCATCGCCGCATGGGAGCGACATAACTCATCTAGCCCGTCTTATTCGTCGCTCATCGGCGGTTGAGGCGGGCTGACCGGCGGGCGCGAACGCGCGCGGCGTCTATTGCATCGCCCGGTCGGACGGTCGTGTGATACCGGCCGTCACGGAGGGCGACCCATCAGGGATGGGTCACCATCGGCCGGTATGGAGTCTTTTTTCGCGCGGTGCCGCCCGCCAAGCCGGCGCGCATACCAGGCCGCCGAAAGACCGGAAGGGTCGGTCCTTCCGCGACTTGGTATGAGGCGCCGGGGGTTGGCGGGATCGGGCGGGTTCGGGGGCGCTTGCCCCGAGCATCAGGGTGCGGCGGGCTGGAACCAGCGCGCGATGCCGGCGAACAGAGCGGCCTCGGGACAGCTCGCGGCGAAGGCAATGCGTACCCGCGTCGCGGTCTCGATCATACGGGCGGCGACCTTGATCAGTTGCAGCCGCAGGGTGGCGACGGCGGCGTTGGCAAGCGGCTGCGGCGCGGGGACGGCGTCGCGGATTGCGAGCAGCAGCCAGTAGGCAGCGGTGTGCAGCAGCGACAGAATGAGCTCATCCTTCTCCGCGACGGTCAGCTTGCCGAGGTCGATCTCGGGCGTCACACGGAGCTCGATCAAGCCGCCCGTGACCGCGTCAAACCTCATCCGCACCCAAACGCCCCGACGCCTCCCGGCCGGTCAGGCGCTACCCCGGTGAGCAATTGCTCGCACGCCGACAGAATTACAACCTGCTGAAATAACTCAATTTTTTGCCAATCAGACACTGACGCCACCGCCCCACGGCAGAAGATGCGCGCCGAAAATCCCCCTTGCCCGGCCTTTCGTTATCATTTATAACGTGCGCCGTGAACGCAGCCCCACCCCGCCCCCCGGCCGAACGCTTCGCCACCCTCGTGGAGAGCGTCGCCAAGGCGCTTGCCGCCGAGGGGCTGCGGCTGGGGCTGGTGGCGCCCTGGCTCGCCCTGGTGTGGTGCAAACTGCGCAGCACCGGCGCCCGCATCTTGCGGATTGCCGCGGCCCTTGAGGCCGGCACTCTCCACCTCAGTCCGCCCCGCAAGCTCCCGCCGCTGCCGCCCCGGATGGAGGATACGGCACCCCGGCCGGACCACCCCAAACCCAAACGCAAAGAAATCCCGCAAGGCTTCGGCTGGCTGCTGCGAAGGGTGACGGCGCTCAGCTTCGGCCGCTCCCAGCTCGAATATCTCCTCGCCGAGCCGGACATGGCGGCACTGATCGCAGCCGCCCCGCCCATCGCCCACCATCTCCGCCCGATCTGCCGGATGCTCGGGGTCAAACCGCCGCCCGGCCTCTTTCCCCCCCGCCGCCCGCCGCGCCGGACCAGGCCGCCCGCGGCCCCGAAGCCCCAGGCCGAAACAAAGGCGGCGGAGCCGGCCAGAAGGCCGGACGGCCCGTTTCCCGCCTTCGTGCCGCGCAAGCGAAAGCGGCGGCGGCGCCCGTTCACTCTGTTCCCGCTGCCGGCCGCCACCGGCCCGCCCTGGCGCGGCTGAGGTGGCGCAGGCGGACGCGTAAGCGCGTCCCTGCGGGTCGGGGCACATGGGAACAGCGGGAAAGCGGGGCAGGGCGGCCGGCCGCGCGCGTTGCGTCCCCCTTGCGACCCCCCGGCCGCTCCCGTACCCTTCCGCGATGGAGATCGGGAAAGCCGAGTCGCCCGTTGCACCTCCGGCGCTGGAAGACGTGCTCGCCGCCGCCGACGGGCAGCTTGCCGAGGCGGAGCGGCAGGTCGCCGCTGTGCTGCGCAGCCTGCACCGGCTGCGGCGCGGCGCGCAGGAAGGGGCGCTGGCCGGCCTCGCCGCCGCCGCCACCGCTGCCGCTACCGCGCTCGGACAGGCGGCGGCACCGCTCGGCCGCGCCGCCGCCGCCCTCGAGTACGACCTTGGCGCCGCCTTCGCCTCCGGCGCCTGGCTGCGCGAACTCGACGCCGCCGCGCGCGCCGCCGGCGTCGTGCTGGTGCAGCGCGACGGGCGCATCACCGCCTATCCGGTGGCACTCCGCCCCGATGCCGGCGGGCAGGGGGTGCGCATTGGCCGGCGGCTGGAACGGCGCATCCGGCCCGCCTTCCTCGCCGCCCAACTGAAAAAGCTCCAGGCGCGGCCGGAGCGTTTCAACGCCCGCGCGTTCCTCGACCGTCTGCTCAAACCCTACGCCCTGCTCGCCCGGGCGGAGAATGCCGACTGGCAGGTGAACCAGCCGGGCAGCGGGCCGCTGCTGGCGCTCGCCGACCTGCACGACATGCTCACCCTGCTGCCCGCCGCCGCCGCCGATTATCCGGCGGAGGAATTCGCCTGCGATCTGCTGCGCCTCGACCGCCAGCCGGACGCGCGCTCAGGCCGCGGTCACCGCTTCGAACTGGCGGCCTCGACCGGCAGGAAAGGCGGGCGGAAGCTGACGCTGTTCGACGAAAACGGGGCGCAGCACGAATATTTCGCTATCCGCTTCATCCTGGACCCGTAGCATGGAGCAGCTCACGGCGCTGCCGCTGCCGCTCGATGAGTGGCTCCGTATCGTCGAAGCGGAGTATCTCTCCGGTTTCCTGCCGGCGGGCGGCGGGGCGCTGAAACTGCTGATCGCCGAGGCGACTCGCTTCGATCAGGTGACGGCGCGGCTGTCCGATCTCGCGGCGCGCCACCGCCTGCGCTTCGCCGCGATCGACGCCGCCTTCACCCGCCTGCACATGTTGCAGGACATCGTGTTCGCCCTCGCCCGCGCGCTGCCGTGGCCGCAGATGGTGCAGCACTATCTGGAGGATCTGTTCGCCCGCCACGCCTATCGCTGGCCGCAGCCCGGCACGCCGATGTCGTTGAGCGCGCTTGCCGAGGCTTTCGGCGTCGCGCGCGACGTGCTGGCGCACCGCGTTGATGTCTGGCTGACCGACGATATCTGGAAGGATCGGGCGCTGGCGCGGGATGTTCGCGCCGCTCTGCTGCGCCTCAGTCTCGCCGCCCTCGACCCCGGCGATCCGGCGCAGGCGGAGCCGGTGCTGGCCTGGCTGCGCGGCGACAAGGTGGTGGCGAATCGGCTGGGCCACATCGAGATCAGCGGGCGCATCACGCGCACCAATGCCCGCGCGGTGCTGGTCTCGCTCTGTCATTGGGTGCGGCGCAGCGGCGCCACCGGGCTGCTGGTGACGCTCGACCTGCGCGCGCTGCATCATCCCGCCGCGGCCGGCACCGGCCTGCTGCGCTATTCGCCGGCCGCGGTGATGGACACTTATGAGGTGCTGCGCGAGATCATCGACGACGCCGAGCATCTGCCGGGCCTGTTCGTCGTGGTGCTGGCGGATGGGGCGATCATTGCCGGCGATCCGCGCCGCGCCCTGGCGCAGTATGCCGCGCTGCAGATGCGGCTGTGGCCGGACGTGCGGCCGGGTGACCGGCAGAACCCGGTGGCGCCGCTGGTATGGATCGGCGCATGACCCGGGAGGCGCGATTCGCGATCGAGGCCCTGCGCGCCGGCGTGCCCAACCGCGCCGCGATCCGTGCCATGGGCAACGAGCACGGCGCCATCGAGCATCGCTTCGATGAGGCGCTGCGCGCCGCCTGGGCGCCGGGCGCACGCAGCGGCCTCGGCTTCGCCGGCGGGTTCGGCACCGGCAAGTCGCATCTGCTGCTCTATCTGGCGGAGGTGGCGCGGCAGCAGAATTTCGTCGTCAGCCGCATCGTCATCAGCAAGGAAACGCCGCTCGGCCAGCCGGCGCCGCTGTTCGCCGCCGCAGTCCGCGACGCTGTCCTGCCGGAGGGGCCGGATGACGCACTGAGCGCGGCACTCGCCGCCCTCCGCGCCCGCCCGGCGGCGCAGGAACAACTGGAAAGTGCCGTCGGCACCCAAGCTGTCGGGTTCGCGCCGCTGTTCGCCGCCTCCCTGTTCCTGCTCCGCCGCGCCGCCACGCCGCCGGAGGTGGTGCGGCAACTGGAACGTTTCCTCGGCGGCGCCCGCCTTTCCCCGGCGGCCCTGCGCCGCGCGCTGAAGGCGGTCGGGGCGCAGAAGACCTTCGCCGTTGGTGCGGTCGATGCCGACGATCTCGTCATGCAGCGCATCGCCTTCCTGCCGCTGCTGTTGCGCGCCGCCGGCTATGCCGGCTGGTGCATCCTGCTTGATGAGGTCGAGCTGATCGGGCGCTACACGCCGTTGCAGCGGGCACTCGCCTATGCCTGGCTGGCGCGCTGGCTTGGGCTTGCCGGCACCCGCCCGTTCCCCGGCATCGTCGCGGCCTACGCCATCACCGACGATTTCGCCACCGCCGTCATCAACGCCCGGCTCGACAGCGAGAAACTGCCGGAGCGGCTGCGCCTCAAGGGCCGCGGGTCGGAGGCGGGGCTGGCGCAGGCGGCGATCGGCCATATCGAGCGCACGGTGCAGCAGCACCGCCTGCCGCCGCCCGACGATGCCGCGCTCACCGCCTGCCACGACCGGCTGCGCGCGCTCTATGCGGCGGCCCACGACTGGCCCGCCCCGGCACTGCCGCCGCCTGAACGGGCGAGTTCGCGCACCATGCGCCACTACATCAAGGCGTGGATCACGCAATGGGACATGGCCCGTCTCTACGGCGATGCCGGCGTCGTGGTCGGCGAGACCCTGGTTCCCCGCTATGACGAGCGCGACGACCTCGCCGCCCTGCCATCCGCCCCCGACGACGATGAGGTGGCGTAGGCACGATGGCAGCCGCAGCGGCCGGCCGACGCAACCACGGGCGGCGGCCGTATAGCGGGCGGCCCGGCGCCGCTGCTATGCTCGGGGGGCATCATGCACCTGCCGCTGCCGCCGCAGAGCCGGTTCGTCAAGAAGGTGCTGCCGCGCAGCCTGCTCGGCCGCAGCCTGCTCATCATGAGCATCCCGCTGGTGCTGGTGCTCGCCGTCGCATTGCAGATTTTCTACGGCAGCCACCTCAACCTCGTCTCCCGCCGCTTCAGCTCCGCGGTCGCCGGAGAGATCGCCGTCACCGTCGATGCGCTCGGCCGCTTCCCCGATCCCGCCGACCGCGACTGGATCATGCAGGAGGCGAATGACGAACTCGACCTGCTGATCCGCTTTCTGCCCGGCCGCACGCTGTCGGCGCAGGATCCTTCGTCGAAGGACGACGATCTGGCCGGGGCCCTGCGGCTGCGCGTCGGGCGGCCGTTCCGCATCCGCCCCGACGAGGACGGTCAATCGGTGCATATCCGCGTGCAGTTGCCGGACGGCGTGCTCGACGTTCAGGCGCCGCGCAAACGGCTCTATACCAGTTCGCCGTTCCTGTTCCTGTTCTGGGTGGTCGGCATCGCGCTGCTGCTGTTCGGCGTCGCGGCGCTGTTCATGCGCATCCAGGTGCGCGCCATCCGCCGTCTTGCCGCCGCCGCCGAGGCGTTCGGGCTGGGGCGCGACCGGGGGCCGATCAAGCCCGAAGGTGCGGTCGAAGTGCGGCAGGCGGCGACCGCCTTCAACCGCATGCAGGAACGCATCCGCCGCTTCCTCCAGCAGCGCACGGAGATGCTGGCCGGCGTGTCGCACGATCTGCGCACGCCGCTGACGCGGCTGCGCCTCGCCCTCGCCATGCTGCCCGCCGCGGCGGAGACGCGGCAGGATGTGGCGGAGATGAGCGGCGATGTGGAGGAGATGGAGCGGCTGATCGACAGCTACCTGTCCTTCGCGCGCGGGGAGGGGACGGAACAGGCGCGGCCGACCGACCTTGCGGCGGTGCTGGAGGAGGTCGCCGCCGGTGCCCGCAGGGCCGGGGCCGAGGTGACGGTGCGGTCGCCGCCGGGTCTCGTGCTGCCGTTGCGGACGGAGGCGGTGCGCCGCGCGCTGACCAATCTGGTGGACAATGCGCGGCGGCATGCGCGGCGGGTGGTGCTGGCAGCTTCGCGGCTGGGAGAGCGCAGCGTGCAGGTCACGGTCGATGACGACGGGCCGGGCATTCCGGCGCCGCAGCGCGAGGCGATGTTCCGCCCGTTCGCGAGCGGTGCTGCCGGCGGCACCGGTCTCGGATTGACCATTGCACGCGACATCGTCCGCGCCCATGGCGGCGACATCGTGCTGGAGGACAGTCCCCTCGGCGGCCTGCGGGCGCGGGTGCGGCTGCCGCTGTAACCGCGCCGCCCCGCACCCGGCCGGCGCTCAGCCGCGGCGGCGGCGGGACAGGCCGAGGGCGAACAGGCCGCTGCCGAGCAGCGCCAGCGCCGCCGGTTCCGGCACCGCGCTGATTGTCACCGACCCGTTGCCGCTGTTGACCCCCGCGGTCAGTTCCCAGTCGATCGCCGACGCCACCAGATACGACCCGCCGCCGCCGCCGCCGGAATACCCGCTGCCGCCGCCGCCGCCGCCGCCGGAATAGCCGCCGCCGCCGCCGCCGCCGCCGAAGGCGCTGCCGCCGCCGCCGCCAAAGCCACCACCGGAGTAGGCGCCGCCGCCGCCGGCAAAGCCGGGCGGGCCGGAGCCGCCAGTGGAGTAAGAGGTCCCTGAGCCGCCGGATTTCCAGCCGCCGCCGCCCGCGCCGCCGACTTCGCCATCAAAGCTTGCGCCGGCATCGCCGCCGCTGCCGTTCGTTCCCCCGGCGCCGCCCCCGCCGCCGCCGCCAGTCCCACCTGCCGTCCCAGACAGACCGGCGAAACCACCAAGGACATCGCCGCCACCCCCGCCCCCGCCGCTGACCGCAAGGGGCAGCACCGCGCCGGGCACGAAGACAAAACTCCCGCCGCCCCCACCAGCGGCACGAGAGCCGCTCGATAATCCCTGCCCGCCGACCACCACGTCGAGCATCGTGCCCTGCGTCAGCCGCACCGCCCCGCTCACCTCCGCCCCGAGACCACCGGTCGAACGACCGTTTCCTCCCTGTGCCCCGAACGCGGTGATGTCGTAGAGGCCGGTGGTTGGCACCTTGTAGGTCTGGACCACGCCGTCAAAGCTGAACACCTCGGCCCTGGCGCGCCCGGCGCCCAGCGCCAGCGCCCATCCCGCCACCCCCGCCAACAGTACCAGCCGCATCTTCTTCCACCCCTTGCGTTAGGAAGACATTGTCCGTGTCATGCCAGAAACATCACGCTAGAGCAATTTTCTTCCCGCCGGTCAGGCGGCCTGCGGGCGCGGGTGCGGCTGCCGCTGTAACCGCGCCACCCCGCACCCGGCCGCCGCTCAGCCGCGGCGGCGGCGGGACAGGCCGAGGGCGAACAGGCCGCTGCCGAGCAGCGCCAGCGCCGCCGGTTCCGGCACCGCGCTGATCGTCACCGACCCGTTGCCGCTGTTGACCCCCGCGGTCAGTACCCGGTCGATCGCCGACGCCACCAGATACGACCCGCCGCCGCCGCCGCCATAGCCATAATGATTTTGCCCGCCGCCGCCACCGGAATACCCGCCGCCGCCGCCGCCGCCGTCGCCGCCGCCGCCGCCGCCGCCGCCAAAGCCACCACCGTAGAAGCCGCTGCCGCCGGCAAAGCCGGGCGGGCCGGAGCCGCCGGTGGAGGAATAGTTCCCTGTGCCGGCCTGTCCGCCGGATTTCCAGCCGCCGCCGCCCGCGCCGCCGGCCAAGCCAAAAGAGCTTGCGCCGGCATCGCCGCCGTTGCCGTTCGCTCCCCCGGCGCCGCCGCCGCCGCCACCGCCAGTCCCACCTGCCGTCCCGGACAGACCGGGGGAGCCGTTGCCACCATCACCGCCCCCCCCGCCCCCGCCGCTCACCACCAGAGGCAGCACCGCGCCGGGCACGAAGACAAAACTCCCGCCGCCCCCGCCAGTGGCAAAAGAGCTGCTCGATGAGCCCCGACCGCCGACCACCACGTCGAGCACGGTGCCCTGCGTCAGCCGCACCGCCCCAATCACCTCCGCCCCGAGACCACCGTCGCTGACAGCGTTTGGATTGGTCCCTCCCTGTGCCCCGAACGCGGTGATGTCGTAGAGGCCGGTGGTCGGCACCGTGTAGGTCTGGACCAAGCCGTCAAAGCTGAACACCTCGGCCCTGGCGCGCCCGGCGCCCAGCGCCAGCGCCCATCCCGCCACCCCCGCCAGCAGAATCAGCCGCATCCTCTCCACCCCTTGCGTTAGAAAAACATTGTCCAAATCATGCCAGAAACATCACGATAAAGCAAATGTTTTCCCGCCGGTCAGGCGGCCGCGAGCAGGGTCGCCACGCGGTCGGCAAGCGCGCCGAGTGCCGTGCTCATGGCCGCCACCAGGTCGCGCGTCGCCGCCGATGCCGGGGTCGCGGTCAGCCGCACCGTCTCGGCATGCGCCGCGGCGCGCGCGTCGGCGCGGCGCGCCGCGACCTGCGCCAGCAGCACCACCATGCCCGACGCATCGGTATCGAACCGCATCACGTCCAGCTCCAGCACCAGGTCGGGCGCGGTGGATATCGCCCCCGCCTCGGTGAACACGGCGGTGCCGGGCAGCCGCTCCACCAGATCCTCGGTGAACACGCGGTCCAGCATGCCGCCCAGCGGCTCCCCCCAGCGCTGGTTGCTCGCGACCGTTACCCGGTAATCGGCGGCGGCGCGCACGATCTCCGGCCGGTCGAGATAACCGGCAAGGCCGATCCGCCGCAGTTCCACGCTGCGCGCCCATAGCCGCCGCGGCGGCCCCGGCACCGCCGCCAGCGTGAACAGTTCGGGCGTCGGCGACGTGCAGGCCGCGAGGGAAGCCAGCCCCAGCAGCATCGCGCGCCGGCGCATCATGGTGACCCGGCGGCGCCGGTGCGGCCGCGCAGCAGCGATTCGGGATGCTGGTCGAGATAGTCGGCAAGCAGACGGACCGACCGCGCGGTGTCGCTGAGCTGGTCCATCAGCCGCTCCAGGTCGCGTTTGACCTGCGAATTGGCGCCATATCCCGCCTCGGTCGAGTTGAGCAGGCGGTTGGCGCGATCGACCGTCGTTTCCAGCCCCTGGGCGATCTGCGGCAGCCGGGCCAGGGCGGGGCCGGCGCCGGCATCGGCCTGACGCACCAGTTCCTGCACCGCCGCCAGCGTGCCGGAGAGCGCGCGCAGGGCCGCCCGTGTCTCCGGCCCGTTGGTGAGGCCGTCGATGCCGGCGAGCGAATCGTTCAGGTGGCGCATGATGTCGTCGATCGGCACCGCCTGGATTTTCTGCAGGATGCTGCCGAGGCTGGTGGTGATGCTCTCAAGCCCGCTCGGCAGTGTCGGCAGCACGATGGCGCCCTCCTGCTCGCCAACCTCGGCCGGCTTCTGGTCGGGGAAGAAGTCGAGCGCCACCAGCAACTGGCCGGTGAGGAAATTCGCCGTCCGCAACTGCACCCTCAGCCCGCGCGCGACCAGCCGGCGCGCCACCGCCAGCGGCGGCTCCTGCTGCGGCACCGCGCCGCGGCCGAAGATGCGCTCCGGCTGCACCTCGAAATGCACCGCGACGCGCGATTGCGGTCCGTTGGGATCGAGATCGAGCCGCACGCCGGTGACGCTGCCGATCGGCAGACCGAACAACTCGACCGGCGCGCCGACGGCCAGGCCGCGGACGGAGCCGGTGACGAAGATCAGGAACGGGATGCGGTCCTGGAACCCGGCGGACACGGCGGCGTCGCGGCTGTCATAGAGCGTGAACGCCGCGCCGCCCTCGCTCCGCGGCCCATCGCGCGGCGGCGACGGCGTGTCGAAAGCGATGCCGCCGGAAAGCAGCGCCTGGAGGCTTTCCAGTTGCAGCCGCACCCCCTCCGCCCCGAGCTCCACCGCAACGCCGGATGCGTTCCAGAAGAACGTGTTGCGATGCACGAAACGGTCATAGGGCGCATGGAGGAAGACATGCACGTTGATCACGGTGTCCTCGGCCCGTTCCGCGGGATGCACGTCGTAGCCCAGCACTTCGCCCGCGGCGATGTCGCGGTAGAACACCGGCGAGCCGGAGGAGAGCGAGCCGATGCGGTCGGCATGCAGCAGGAAGGCGTGCCCCGGTTCATCGGAGCGCACCGCCGGCGGCTCCTCGAGCCCGGCGAAGGCAAGGCGCGGCGATGCCCCCAGGGCACCGGGATCCATTTCGATATATGATCCGGACAGCAGCGTGTCGAGGCCGGAGATATTGCCGGCATTGAGCCGCGGGCGCACCACCCAGAAACGGGCATTGGCGGTCAGGAAACGTGTCGCCTCCCGCCGCATGTCGGCCTGAATGGTGACGTGCTGCATGTCGGGCGACAGGCTGATGCGCCGTACCGTGCCGAGATCGACCGCCTTGTGGCGGATATGGGTCTGTCCCGCGGTCAGGCCCTCGGCGGTGAGGAAGGAGATGGTGATGGTCTCGCCCTGCCGCATGATCGCCTGCCAGCCGAGCCAGGCGCCGATCAGGGCGGCGACGATCGGGATCAGCCACACGGCGTGGAAGCCGCGGCGGGTCTGCACCCGCGCCTCCGGCAGCGGCGGCGTCGCCGGGGGGAGCGAGGAGGGCGGGCTGCTCATGCGTCGTTCTGCCCGGCCGCGTCCCACATCAGCCGCGGGTCGAAACTGCCGGCGGCGAACATCGTCAGCACCACCACCGCGCCGAAGGCGACCGCGGCGGGGCCGGGGGTGATGGTGGCGAGCACGCCGAGGCGGACCAGGGCAGTCAGGATGGAGACCATGAACACGTCGATCATCGACCAGCGGCCGACATGGTCGATGATGCGATAGAGCCAGGTCCGCCCGCGCAGGCCGCCTGCCGCCCGCGTCCGGGTGGAGAGCAGCAGCCAGGAGAGGCCGATCAACTTGAACAGCGGCACGGTGATGCTGGCGAAGAACACCAGCGCGGCCAGCGGCCACATATCGGCGCCGGCGAGTTCGATCACGCCGCCCATGATGGTGGCGGAGGTGCCGCGGCCCAGACTGATCACGTTCATCACCGGCAGAAGATTGGCCGGGATATAGAGGATGCCGGCGGCGAGCAGCAGCGCCCAGGTGCGCGCGGCGCTGTCCGGCCGGCGCCGCCGCCGGCGGGCGCCGCAGCGTGGGCAGTGCGCCGCCGCGCGGCTGACCAGGCCGCAACTGTCGCAGCCGGCGAGCGGGCCGCTGGCGCCATCCCCGGCATCGCCGGCGACGATGCCCTTGTGCTCCAGCCCCTGCCAGACCGCTTCCCGGTCGAGCAGCGAATCCGCTGCGGCATTGGCGAGCGCGAGTCCGCCGAGCGCATATACCGCGGCGCCGACGCCAACCTGGGCGATGTCGGTGAGGCGGGTATAGGCGACGAAGGCGCCGAGCAGAAACACCTCCGCCATCGCCCAGGGGCCGAGCCACCGGGTCCATCGGAAGACGGCGTAGAGATGCCGCGGCGGACGGTGGCGCTGCAGGGCACCGAGCACGTAGGCGAGGGCGGCGAGTCGGATGCCGGGGGCGGCAAGGGTGGTGACGAGCAGCACCGCGGCGAGCGGCCAGTAGCCGTATTCCTCCAGCACAAGCGGTCCGCGGGCGAGGGAGAGGGTGCTGCCGAGGCCGCGCACTTCGACATTCATGAAGGGTTCTGCGAGGACGATCACGAACAGGATGAGGCCGGCGAGGGCGCAGGCGAGGGCGCGGATGGCGGGATCGCTGGTGCGGCGGCGAAGCACGGCGGCGCAGCGCGGGCAGCGCGCGACGGCGGTCCGCGGCAGCGGCGGCAGATGCAGGATGAGGCCGCAATCGTGGCATTCGCGGAGCCGGAGCGGGGCCGAATGCGGCTCGGCGGGGGCGGAAGCGGCGCTGGACATGCGGCGGCGGAGACCCGGTATCGTGCGCCCGCGTTGTGCCGCAGGCCGGAGGCCAAGGGAAGCGGCGGTTGCGAGCACGCGCCCCCCCGGCTATACCGCCGATGACGCCGACGTAGCTCAGTGGTAGAGCAACTGATTCGTAATCAGTAGGTCGTCAGTTCAATCCTGACCGTCGGCACCAGCAAAATCAAGCAGTTATGTATCAATTCTCGCGCCATAGCGGCTTGCGCGTTTCACGGGGCATCGCTGGGGCATCTGATTTCGCGCGACAGTCCCGACGGACCCGATGCCCAGGCTTCTGCGGCAGAGACATCCGCCTGCGTCGGCTGAACTGCGCCGCGTCATCGGAATATGGCGGCTTGGGCATCCGCCCACTCCACCTATTTTGCCGCGCGCGGGTTAGAGAGAGGGTACGGCGTCGTTTGCTGCTTCACTCGCCGCCGCCCTGCGGCTCGCCCCCGAACCCACGCCTCCATCGCCCCGTCCGGGGCCGCACGTCGTCCATCCGCGTCAGCCCAGCCGGCAGCCTCCCCCGCAGCGCCGCCAGCGTCCCGACCATAACAGCCCGTTGACGAACAGCGCTTTCAGATGAACGGATCTGGTGTGGCGGTGATGGTGAGCCCAGCCACCTGATTGCCGGCACTGACCAGGATGACGACGGTCAGCCCTCCATCTAGCGCGGGAACAGCGAACAACCAGGCGGAAATCCGCGCACCGAACGCCCGCGGGGTTCCCGCGCCAGTCAGCAGCCGCATGATCATTCCCAGGTTGTAGCCGGCGACGTGGATCAGGTAGCGCTTGTGCACGTTTTCCCGGCCGCGCAACCAAGCCCGACGCATGCCGCCGCGATCGAGGATCAGCGCGAAGCCGCGTTCGACCAACTCGGCACGCAGCTTGAACGCCTGTCGTGCGACCTCGGAGAGCAACCGCGTTCGGTTGTTGTAGACCCCCCGGCGGGCCGCATCGTCGCCGTGCCAGCGCAGAAAGCCGTCGCGGCGCGGCTCCGCGATGCGGCTCTTCCACGGGCTGGCATCGAGCGCCTTCAGCCCCTCGCGTGAATGGTATCCCTTATCTGCAATGAGCTCGGCCGGTGCCTCGGGCGTCGCTGCAGCCTCTACCGCCGCAAGATGCTCGGATGCGCTTGCCAGGGTGCCCGGCAACGTCGTGGTGTCGCCCTGATCGGCGGCATGCAGTTCGGCCGCAACCACCGCGCCGGTGTCGAGGTCCATCGCGTGCTCCGGCTTGTAGGCCAGATGCGTGCGCCCGTCCTTCAACCGAGCGATCCTGGCATCCGGGTCGGTCGGGCTTTCCCACTCCGCGTTGGACAGCGTCTTGCCCTTGCGGGCGCGATCCAGCCGGATCAAGTCGTCGGCCGTCGGGGTGTCGATGCCGCTCTCGCGGGCCATGCGCGTCAGCATCTCGCGATACCCTTCACCGCTGTCGCGCCGCACGATCGTACGCAGCGCCGCGTTGGCTTCCATCGTCGAGGCATCGACGCCAATCCGCGCGCCCTTGATCAGGCCGTGCTCGGCCAGGCGCTGCAGCACCCAGGTGAACACCGCGTCGTGCACTTCGAGCGGCAGGCGGCTTCGGGTGCGGCTCAGCCAGGAATGGTCCGGCACCCGCTCGCGTTCGCCCAGGCAGAGGAACTCCCGCAACGACAGGCTGTCGGCGCAGCGACGGACGGAGCATGGACAGATGCAAAGTCAGGAGAAGAAGCCGCCTGCTGCCACGCCGATCGTGTCCACCAGCAAAGCGCGATCAAGGAACAGATTGCGCGCCTCGCACGACGTTTCAGCTACCAGCAGGCAGGCGTGGCACGCCGCCCCATGCAGGGTGCGATCCTCGTCAGCGTTCGCTGGTACATGGTCGGCGCAAACCGGATCACCGGAGCAAATGCGCAGCCGCTCCAGGGCCATGGCGACGAGAGCGGGGAACCGGCGCGTAACCTCGACCAGCCCGCCCAGCGTGCCCTGCGTTCCGGCGCTCGCAGTGTAGATCAGGACGCCCACCGAGACCGGCTCCTCAGGCAAACCCGGCAGGACGTAGATGCGCTCCTTCAGCGCGCTCGCCGGGTAGCCGCAATCGAGCGCGACTTCGGTCATCAGGGCGTGGGCGAAGCCGTGCGCCATGATGTAGTCCGGGCGCAGCTTCTCCCCCAGTTCCTTGTGGTCGCCACGCAGGCCGCGTTCGCGGCGCATCCGTCCCCATTGTCGCACGCCCGCGGCGATCTGGTCGGCCCGGCGGTGCAGGGCTGGGCGTGCGAGCCATTCCGTCAGGCAATTCGGGTCGAAGGTCAGGAAAAAGCCCTCGCCGAACTGCTCGATCGTCGGCAACCAGTCGAAATGCTTGCCGAGCGGCGCGCCTTCCACCGCGAGGCCGATGTCCTCCAGGTCTTCGGAGGCCAACATCGCCGGCTCGAAGCGGGTGAAGCCGTACAGGCAGGAGACTTCGCGCAATCGATGGACCGCAACCAGCCGGTCGATCTGCGGTAGCGCGCCCGCCGGGTCCCAGACGGCGCGGTCGAGCGTCTCGGCGTGTAGCAGCGCGTCGGGTGCGTTCTCGCCGATCAGAGCGCGCCCACTCGCCAGCAGGGCGAATTCCGCGATGCGGGGATTGCGGGCAGCCGGCGCGCTGTCCGCCGGGCCGGTCATCGACTGGATGCGGGCGAACACCTCCGCGTCGTCATAGTCGGTCAGCGCCGCACGAACCTGGGGGTTGAATCGCCGCGCGCCGGCCACGTCCGCCACCGAGGCGCAGTCCGACAGCACCGACCAATGCGCCTGGATCAGCCCCGCCAGCTTGTCCTCCACCTCGGGCAGCGAGATCACCGTTGCCACCTGCGGGAAATACGTGTTGGTGGCGCTGCGCGTGAGCAGTTGCAGCCGCTTCGGCGCATCGTACGGCGTCGGGTCCATGTCGCCGATCCACGGCCGCTCGCCGCGGCAGGGGCCGAGGCGGAAGGGTTGGAACAGTTCCTCCAGCGTCAGCGACGCACCGCAGTCGCAGACGACGCGGGTATCACGCGGGTCGGCGCTGGTGCCGCTGTCCTCCAGCCACATCTGCTCGCGGCAACTGCCACCGCCTTCGTGCAGGATGCGCCGCCATTCGATATCCTGCAGGTGGCCCTTCGCGCAGCCGCAGACGAAGCGCACCGGCGACGCCCGGCGCCTCTTTCTGTCGTCGGCAACATGTTCCTTGCGCGCCGGAGGTTGCAGGTCCGAAAGACGGACGAACCGTCGCCGTCCCGACCTGTCGCCCTCCACCGTGTCGCAGGCGAACCACTCCGGGAAGATCGGCGTGACGATGGCCGGCGGCGTCGTGCGGCGGTCGTTCGGGTCGATCGGCGGGGTGCGCAACTGCGGCGGGTGATCCTGGTTCCAGCGCGGATCGTCGGCGAGGCGCGCATGGAGCCATTCCGACAGGCGCCGTTCCTCGATCGGCTTGACCGTTGTGGCCGCGCGATAGTCCCAGCGGTCCAGCCCGCCGACCACGACCGACCGCTCCGGCAGGTCGAGCATCGCGCCGGGGCCGAACACACCCACCACTTGGCTTTGACGGATCGTGTCGTTCGACATGGCTCAACTCATCATGGTGCCGTAGGCATCGACGATGCGCAGCGGGGTCGCGTGCTCCACGTCGCGCATCGAGCGGCCGGCGGCGAAGCGCCGGTGCGCCGGCTGCAAATGGTCGCGCAGTGGATCAAGCGGGTCGTGCAGCAGCGCCTTGTCGCGCGGCTGGCCGTAGTAGAACGCACCACCGCTCGCGGTCGCATGGTCGGCGACATCGGCCCAGTCGCGCAGCAGGCCGGCAATGTCGGCGCGCAATGCGGCATGGCCGCCCGACACCTCCGCCTCCGGCGCGCGGGCGAGAATGGTGGCGGTGATCGCATTCTGCAGCGCCGCGTCGTCCTTGATGCAGAAGACGGCTTTTTCCTGCGTCAGCGCCGGGGCGAGGTGGCGGCCGATCGCCACCACCACCGCCACCAGCGCCCGATCGAGCGCCCGGGCCGCCCAGGGCGTCACGCTG
>JAJZNE010000168.1 GCA_021847995.1 Pseudomonadota bacterium
CCCGCTCGGCGCTGGCCCGCTCGGCGCTGGCCCGCTCGGCGCTGGCCCGCTCGGCGCTGGCCCGCTCGGCGCTGGCCGGCCCGGTGCTGCTCGTCGCGCCGGCCGCGCCGGCCCTGGCGCAGCTTGCCCCGTTCGGCACGTTGCAGGCGGTGCCGCCCGGTTCCCCCCTGCCGCGGGTGCTGCCCGCCACGCCGCCGTCGGTGGCGCTGCCGACGATCCCGCCTTCCCCGCCGTTCGGCGCCGCGACGCCCAACGCCACCGTCCGCATCGCGAGCGTCGCCGTCACCGGGGTCAGCGCCTACAAACCGGCGCTTCTGGCCACGCTGACCGCCGGTCTCATCGGTCCCGCGACGCCGCTTTCGCGCATCGAGGCGGCGCGGCAGGCGATCCTGCGCCGCTACCGGCAGGACGGCTACGTGCTCAGCACCGTCGCCGCCGCGCTCGATGCCGAGGGGCGGTTGCGCTTCATCGTCACCGAGGGGCGCATCGCCGCCGTCAAGCTGTCGCGCGACATCGGCCCGGCCGGCGTGCAGGTGCTGCGCTTCCTGACCCGGCTGACGGAGGTGGTGCCGATCGATGCGGCGACCCTGGAGCGCTACCTGCTGCTGGCGCAGGACGTGCCCGGCATCACCCTGCACGCGGTCCTGCAACCTTCGGCCGAGGAGCCGGGGGCGCTGACGCTGATCGCCGATGTCCGCCGCGCGCCGCTGACCGGCCTGCTGACCAGCGACAACTATGCCTCCCCCTATACCGGCCCGATCGAATCGCTGCTGGTCGCCAACCTCAACAGCGTCACCGAATACGGCGAGCAGACGCAGATCTCGCTCTATCACACCTGGCCCGACAGCCAGACCTTCGGCCAGGCGTCGGAGGAGGTGTTCCTCGGCGCCTCGGGCCTCAAGCTGCGGCTCTATGGCGGGGACGGGCAGACGGTGCCGACCGGGGTGCTGGGCGCGGTCAATTATTTCGGTATCACCAGCGTGTTCGGCGCGGTGCTGAGCTATCCGCTGATCCGCGCCCGCACGCAGACGCTCGATGTGGTCGGCAGCCTCGACGGCGAGGACACCAGCATCCGCACCTTCTCCGGCTTTGCCGCCGATTCGCTGCGCATTGCGCGCATCGGCGCCGATTATGCGCTCTCCGACATCGTGCTCGGTGCGGCGCGGCCGGGGGTCAATTCGGCAACATTCCGTCTGTCGCAGGGGCTGCCGGTGCTGGGGGCGTCCGCACCCGGCGGCGCGGCGCTGCCGCGGCCAGGCGAGCAGACCGACTTCAGCAAGATCGCCGGCGAACTTTCCCGCACGCAGACGCTGTTCGCGCCCTGGCCGGGGGCCACGCTGTCGCTGGTCGGCCTGGTCACCGGCCAGTGGAGCGGCGAGGCGCTGCCGCCCGCCGAGCAGTTCTATCTCGGCGGGCTGCAATTCACCCGCGGCTACTGGTCCGGCGAGGTCAGCGGCGACAGGGCGATGGCGGCGACCGCGGAGGTGCAGCTCGATACCAGCCTCGATCTCGCGATCCTCGGCCTCGGCGCGGCGCTGCCGGCGCAGTTCTATGCCTTCTACGACTGGGGCGAGACGTGGCAGAACCAGGCGCAGTCGCTGCAACTGCGCATTGCCTCGGCGGGCGGCGGCGTGCGGGTCAACGTCACCAGCGCCGCCGAGTTCGATGTGCTCGGCCTCGACCGTCTGAACCGCTTTCCCGCCGGCACCGGCCCCGGCATCGCCCCGCTGGGGGCGGCCGGGGTCTATTGGCGCGTGCTGGTGCGGTTCTGAGCGATGCCGGCGCCATCCCTCAATCCGGCCGATGGTGCTCCATGAAGCATGGCTCACCATCCGCCGGTAGTGCTTTCCGGGCGCTCCTGCTGGCCGGCAGCGCCCTGCTGACCGTTCCGCCTGCGGCGGCGCAGGGCCTGCCCGACGGCGGCGCGCATCCGATCGGCGGGCAGGTCGTCGCCGGCGCCGCCACGGTCGCACACGGGCCGCACGGCACCACCGTCACGCAATCGAGCCTGCGCGCGGCGATCGACTGGAAGAGCTTCGATGTCGGCGCGCAGCAGAGCGTGCAGTTCGTGCAGCCATCGGCGGCTGCGGTGACGCTGAACCGCGTCACCGGCCCCGATCCGTCGGCGATCGCCGGGCGGATCGACGCCACCGGGCAGGTCATCCTGATCAACCAGAACGGCGTGATCTTCTTTCAGGGGGCGCAGGTCAATGCCGCCGGCCTCGTCGTCTCCGCCGCCGGTACCGGGAACCGGGATTTCATGGCGGGGGGGCTGCGCCTCGACCGGCCGGCGCGGCCGGGGGCGGGCATCGTCAATGCCGGCACGCTGACCATGAAGCAGGCCGGGCTGGCGGCGCTGGTCGCGCCTTCGGTGGCCAACAGCGGCACCATCACGGCGAAACTGGGCCATGTGGTCCTCGCCGGTGCCCGCACCGCGACGCTCGATCTCTATGGCGACGGGCTGCTGGCGCTCGACGTGACCAGCCAGGTGGCCGAGCCGGCCAACGGCCCCGCCGTGCTGGTGACCAACAGCGGCCTGATCGCGGCGGCCGGTGGCACCGTGCAGCTCACCGCCCGCGCCGCCGACGGCGTGGTGCAGACGCTGGTGCAGTCCGGCGGGCGCATCAGCACGTCGCGCGCGACGGCGCCCGGCGGCACCATCGCGATCGACGGCGTCGGCGGCGGCATCGTCGTCACCGGCCAGCTTGCCGCGACCGGTACTCCAGGCGGCAGCGTCACGATCACGCAGGCGGGCGCGTCGGGCGGCCTCGCGCTCGACGGTGCCGGGCTGCAGGCGCCGTCCGTGACCCTGGCGGCGGCGGGCGGCGGCATCGCGCTGGACCACGCGCACGTGACCGCCGGCGTGCTCGATCTGTCCGTCACCGGCCAGGGCAGCGTGGCCGGGGCCGCGCCCGGCACGCGCGGGGCTGACGCGGTCGCGGTCGGCGGCAGCCCCTTCCCGGCCCACGGCACGCGCGGTTCGGTCACGGAGAGCGCGGCGAGTTTGAGTGTCGGCACGCTCATGGCAACCGGCGCCATCGCCGGCGACCTGGTGCTGAACGATCCAGCCAGCGTAAACCGGATCGCCACGCTGGGCGGCCTGGGCGTCGGCGGCACGCTGGCACTCGCGGATGCCGGCGCGCTGACGGTCGCCGGGCCGCTGCACGCGACAGGCGCGACGCTGAGCGCGCCTTCGATTCTGCTTGCCGGCGCGATGTCGGTTCCCGGCACGCTGGCGCTCGGTACTGCCGGATCGATCACCGAAGGCAACGCGACCCTTTCCATAGGCACGCTGGCGGGCGCCGGCACGATCGGCGGCGACCTGTTGCTCAACGATCCGGCCAGCATCAACGGCGTTGCCGCGCTCGGCAGCCTGCGCGTCGGCGGCACGCTGGCGCTGGCGGATGCCGGCGCGCTGACGGTCGCGGGGCCGTTGAATGCGGCGAACGCGACCCTGACGGCATCTGCGCTGACTCTCGCCGGCACGATTTCGGTTCCCGGCACGCTGGCGCTCGGCGCTACCGGGTCGGTCACGGAGGGCAATGACGCTCTTTCCGTCGGCACTCTGGCAGGCGCCGGCACGATCGGCGGCGACCTGCTGCTCAACGATCCGGCCAGCACCAACGGCATTGCCACGCTCGGCAGCCTGCGCGTCGGCGGCACGCTGGCGCTGGCGGATGCCGGCGCGCTGACGGTCGCGGGGCCGTTGAATGCGGCAGGCGCGACACTGAGCGCGGCGGCGCTGCTGCTGGCCGCCACAGTTTCTTTGGGCGACGGCGCGCTCGTGCTGGGCGGGGGCGGCGTGACGGAGCATGCGGCGACGCTGACCGCCGGCACGCTGGCCGCCGCCGGCACGCTTGGCGGTGACGTCGTCCTGAAAGATCCTGCCAGCGTCAACAACTTTGCCACGCTGGGCGATCTTGCCGGCGGTGGCACGCTGGCGCTGGCAGCGGCGGCCGGACTGACCGTTGCCGGCACGGTCGCGGCGCCCGCGATCGCGCTCGCCGTGCCGGGGGCGCTCACGCTCTCCTCCGGTGCCGTGCTCGGTGCCACCGGCGGGGTGCTCGACCTGAGCGCGGCCGGCGGCATCGCGGAAGCGGCGTCGGCGCAGCTTCGCGGCACGCTGCTGCGCAGCCGCGCGGGCATCGGCGGCGAGGCGGTGCTGACCGGCACCGCCAATGCCGTCGGCACGCTCGGCGCCTTCCGGGTTGCCGGCGGACTGGAGCTGGCCGATGCGCTGCCGCTCAGCGTCGCGGGGCCGGTCAGCGGGACTGCGATCGGGATCGCCGATGCCGGCGGCATCACGCTTGCCGGCACGCTCGCCGCCGCTTCGATCGCGCTTGCCGCCGGCGGGACGGTGACGCTGGCGGGCGGCGCGGTGCTGGGCGCGCCGGGCGCGCGGCTCGACCTCTCCACCCGCGCCGGCGGCATCACCGAAGCGGCGGACGCGCGCATTCTCGCCGCCCTTCTGTCCGACACCGGCGGCATCGCCGGCGATGCCCTGCTGACCGGCAGCGCCAACGCGATCGGCACGCTCGGCGACATCCGGGCGGGCGGTAGGCTGGAGGTCGTGGACAGCCAGGGGTTGACGCTCGGCGGCACGCTCGCCGCGGCTGAACTGGTGCTTGCCACGCCGGGCGCCGTGCGCGAGGCGGCCGGAGCGGTGCTGACGCTCGGCACCCTGGCCAGTCTCGGCACGATCGGCGGCGGCGTGACGCTGGCCGGCCCCGGCACGTCGATCGGCACGCTCGGCCCGTTCGCCGCCGGCGGGACGCTGGTGCTGGCGGATGCGGTGCCGCTCGCCCTGGCCGGCAGGGTTGCCGCGCCGGCGATGGCGCTGGCTGCCCCCGCATTCACGCTCATTGGCACGCTGGATGCGCCCGGCGGGCTGACGCTGGCAGGCGGCGGCATGACGGAGGCGGCCGGCGCCGTGCTCGCGACCGCGCTGCTGACCACCGGCGGCGCCACCCTCGACAGCGCCGCCGCGTTTGCCGGCAGCGCGAACGAGGTCGGCAGGCTGAGCGACTTCGCCGACGCCGCCGACATCGTCCTGAACGATGCGGCGGCGCTGGTGCTCGCCGGCACGATCGCCGCGCCGCGCCTCGTCATCGACACCGAAGGCGCGGCGCTCACGCTCGCCGACCATGCGCGGCTGTTGACCGGCGGCCGGCGGCCCGGCGCGGGCGCGCCGCCGCCGGAGGCGGGCAGCGGCGCGCCCGGCGCCTATCTCACCGCCGGCAGCTTCACCCAGCCGGGCAGCAGCGAGGTGGCACCGCTCGGCGGCGGCGTGGGGCTGCTGCGCATCGATGTGGTGGGCGCGGGCGGCACCATCGGCTTCGACCGGACGCAGGGGCTGTTCGGCACCGGGGACTGGCTGGTCCTGGATTTGCCGGCGGGAGGGCGGGCGAGCGGCAACCTGTTCGTGGATGCGCTTTCGGTCGTCTATGCGCCGGGCGGTGTCAGCACGGCGCTGTTCGGCACGATCAACGGGCTGGGCGGCCAGGCGGCGGCCGGCCAGGGCCGCATCGCGCCGCGCCCGGTCGCCACCGCCGCGTTCAACAACTGTCCGATTCACGGCCTGGACTGCGTGCTGCTGCCGCAGGAGACGCTGCCCACCGCCAGCCCGCTGAGCAGTTTTTCCATCGCCACCATGCTGGCCCGCGGCGACAATGCCGATCTGCTGCTGCCGCTGGTGGCGGAGCCGGATTACTGATGCGCGCGGCGGTGGCGATCGTGCTGCTGGCGGTCGCCGCCTGCGCGCGGCCGCCGGCCTCGTCCTATCTTGCCGATGGCGGCGCCGATGCGCCGGCCGCGGTCGCGATCGGCCGCAACGCCGTCGGCGAGGCCTGCACGCTTCAGCCGACGGAGGGCGGCGGCGGTGACCTCTATTGCGGCACCTGGCAGCAGCCGAGTGCCCGGCTGCGTCCGGGCGGCAGCGCCGGGAGCGCCGATCTGGCCGCCATCGCCGCCACCGGCCCCTGGCGCGCCGGCATCGATGCACGCTTGTCCTGCGAGCCGCCGCAGCCGACGACGATCCTGGGCGGCGATCCGGCGCAGTTGCTCGCCTGCACGGCGCGGCGCGGCGGGTGGCCGCACGCGGCGCTGGTGGCGCAGGCCGGCGGGCGGGTGTGGTATGCCGACGGCGTGCTGGCGGCGGCGGCGGTGATGGAGCGGGCGATCGGCGTGCGCGCCGGGGTGCTGCGGGAAGATGCCCCGGCGCCGTCCTCGGACGCCGATGCGCTGCTGGCGCGGCGGCTCGCGGCGCAGGCCGTCTCCTCGGGCGATATCGGCCAGTACGAGGCGCTGATGGCGGCCGGCACCCGCGCCAACCTGGCCGGCACCGACGCGGCGGCGGAGGCCGCGTTCCGCGCCGCTTTGCTGCTGCAACAGCAGGCACTCGGCGCTGCCGATGCCAACACCGCGACGACGGTGATGACGCTGGCGCTGCAACTTTCCGACGAAGGGCGGGCGGCGGAAGCGGGGCGTCTGTTCGACCGGGCCGCGGCGCTGGCGGGGCACGCGGCCGATCCGCTGGCGCCGGCGCGGCTGCTGCATTACCGCGGCCTCGATGCCGCCAATCGCGGCGCGGATGCCGAGGCGCTGGCGCTGCTGGATGAGGCCGCCGCAGGCTATCTCGCCAATCTGCCGCCCGATGCGCGCGCCGGCGCGGCGCAGGCCGCGCCGGATGCTCGCGCGGGCGCGGCGCAGGCCGGCGCGCCCGACGGGTTCGCCCGCGCCGGTGCGGCGCTGATCCCGAACCAGGGCCTGCTGGTCGATCCGGCGGCCGCGGCGGCGCTGGTCGGGCTGGTCGAGGTGCGGCGCAACCAGGGCCTGATCCTGCGCCGGCAGGGCAGGCTGGCCGAGAGCCGCGCGGCACTCGCCGCTGCCGCGTCGCTTGCCGGGGCGAACGGGCTGGCGCGCCCGATCCTGGCTGCCCGCCTCTACCGCAGCGCCGGCGTGACCGCGGCCGATGCCGGGGAAACGGCGCAGGCGCTGTCCGACCTTGCCGCCGCCGGCCGCGATTTCGGCCGCGCCCTGCCGCGCTCCCGCCCGTTTGCCGAGACCGCGCTGCTGCATGCCGGCGAATTGCGGCGCGCCGGGCAGGCGCCGGCGGCGCTGCTTCTGTGCCGGGATGCCGTCGCCGGGCTGCGCGCGCTGGCGGCGGGCGCCGCGCCGGCGCTGCTCGCACCCTGCCTCGATGCCTTCGGCGAGGAGGCGGCGCGGCTGCCGGAGGGGGCGGGCCGGCAGGCGGTGCTGGCGGAGCTGGTGGCGGCGGCGCAACTGGCGCAGGGCGGCGTGACCAGCCGGCAGATCGCGCAGGCGACGGCACGGCTGGCGGAGAACGCGCGTGATCCCCGCGTCGCCGCCGCGATCCGCCGGCGGGATGAGGCGGCGGCTGCGTTGCAGGCGCTCTATCGCCGGCGCGACGAGGGGGCGGCCCCGGCGGCGGGGGAGACGGAAATCCGAGCCGCGACGGCCGCGCTCGCCGAGGCCGATGCGGCGGTGCAGGCGGCCAGCCCGAATTTCGGCCAACTGGTGCAGCCGGTGGTGGCGGCCGACGCCATCCTCGCTGCCCTGGCGCCGCAGGAGGCGCTGGCGGCGATCGTGCCCGGGCCGGCGGATGGCTGGGTGCTGCTGCTGCATGACGGCCGCATCGATGCCGGGCGGATGCCGCTGGGCGAGGCGGCGATCGCGCGGCTGGTTGCGCGGCTGCGGGCCAGCGTGGAGCAGCCCGCCATGCCGGCCGATTTCGACGCCGCCGCGGCGCAGGAGCTGTACCGGGTCACGCTCGGGCCGGTGGCGCCGGCGCTGGCGGGGGTGGCGCGGCTGGTGGTCGCGCCGGGCGGGCCGCTGCTGGCGCTGCCGTTCGGCGTGCTGTTGACCGGCCCGGCGGATCCGGCGCGGCCGGCCGATGCGCCCTGGCTGCTGCGCCGGCTGACGGTCGTGCATGTCCCCTCGCCCGGCAATTTCGTCAGCCTGCGCCGGATCGCCGGCCGCTCGCGCGCCGAGCGCCCGTGGTTCGGCTTCGGGGCGCCGGTGCCGCTGACCGCGGCAGAGGCCGGCGCGAGTTTCCCGTCCGGCGCATGCGGCGACAGTGCCCGCCGGCTGGCGGACCTGCCGCCGTTGCCGGGGGCGCGGCGGGAACTGGCGGCGGCGCGCGCCCTGTTCGGCGCGGCCGGGGCGGAGATGCTGCTCGGCGCTGCCTTCACCGCCCCGGCGGTGCTGGCGGCGCCGCTGAAGCAGTACCGGGTGCTGCATTTCGCCACCCATGCGCTGCTGCCGGCGGAACTCCGCTGCCTCGATCAGCCGGCGATCGTCGCCTCGGCGCCGGCCGGGGCGCCGGACGCGGCGGGCGCGCTGCTGACCGCGGCGCAGGTGACCGGACTCGACCTCGATGCCGAGCTGGTGATCCTCTCCGCCTGCAACACCGGCGGCGCGGACGGCGGCGCGGCGGGGGAGAGCCTGTCCGGCCTGGCGCGGGCCTTCTTCTATGCCGGTGCGCGCACGCTGCTGGTGACGCACTGGCCGGTCAACGACGAGGTGGCGGCCTATCTGGTCGCCGACACGCTGGCGCGCCTGCGGGCCGCTCCCGCGCTCGGCGCGGCCGGGGCGCTGCGGGCGGCGCAACTGGCGCTGCTCGGCGGTGCCGGACATGACCTGCCCGCCGCGGTTGCGCATCCGTTCTTCTGGGCCGGCTTCGCGGCGATCGGCGAGGGTGGCGGCGGGCCGGCGGCGCAGGCTTCGCGGGCGTCGCCGGCGGGATTATAGCGGGGGCGATGGAAACGCTGGAGCGGCTCGGCAAATACCAGCTTCGCGGCACGCTCGGGCGCGGCGCGATGGGGGTGGTGCATGACGCCTGGGATCCGGCGCTCGCCCGCCGCGTGGCGATCAAGACGGTGCGGCTGCCGGCCGACCCGGACCCGGAGATGGCGGAGGAGATCGCCCGCTTCCGCCGCGGCGCCCAGGCCGCCGCCCGCCTGTCCCACCCCAACATCGTCGCCGTCCATGAGTACGGCGAGGAGGCGGGCCTTGCCTACATCGTGATGGCGTTCGTCGATGGCCCGACGCTGAAGGCGGTGCTGGACCGGCAGGAAAGGCTGGCGCTGCCGGCGGTGGCGCGGGTGATGCAGGGGCTGCTGGCCGGACTCGGCTACAGTCACGCGCAGGGCGTGGTGCATCGCGACATCAAGCCGGCCAACATCCTGCTGGCCGCGGACGGCAGCGCGCGGATCGCCGATTTCGGCATCGCCCGCATCGCCGCGGGCGGCCTGACGCAGGCCGGCACCCTGCTCGGCACGCCGGCCTACATGGCGCCGGAACAGTTCCTCGGCGAGCCGGTGGATGCGCGCGCCGATCTCTATGCCGCCGGCGTGGTGCTGTATCAGTTGCTGACCGGCGACCGGCCGTTCGACGGCAGCGTCACCGCGGTCATGCACAAGGCGCTGCACACCGAGCCGCCGCCGCCCTCGTGCCTTGCGGTGACGGTGCCGCCGGCGCTGGATGGAGTGGTGGCGCGCGCCATGGCGAAACGGCCGCAGGACCGCTTCCCCTCGGCCGATACCTTTGCCGCGGCGCTGCGGGCGGCATGCGCAGCCGGCGGGACGGCACCGGCGGGGGAGGCGACCCTGGCGGTGCCGCGGCGGCCGCCGCCGCGGCGCCGGCGCTGGCGGTGGGCGCTGCTGGCGGCCGGCGGGACGGCGGCGGTGGCGGCGCTGTGCGGCGAATGGCTGTTGCGACCGGGGCCGCCGGGATCGGCAGCCGTTGCCCACGGCGCGCTGGCGGAGGTGCTGGAGCACGCGCCCTGCGCCGTGGTGCGGATCGGCCGGCAGGCGGACGGGGCGCCTGACCTTGCCGGGGTGGTCGGCACCGCGGCGGAGGCGGCGCTGCGGGTGCAGGCGATGGACAGCGCCGGCGGCACGGTGCCGGCTTGGCATGTGCGGGCGGTGGCACCGGTGTTCTGCCCGGCGCTCGACCTGATGCGGCCATTCGCGCTGGCGCCGTCCGGACTCGGGCTGACGCTCGCCGGCGGCGTCACCGCGCTGCGCGACGGCGAGCGCATCGTGCCGCGCATCGCCGCGCCGGAATTTCCCGCCGTGCTGCGGGTCGATTATTTCGGGCACGACGGATCGGTGCTGCACCTGACCCCGACCGTCGCCGATCCCGAGCGGGTGTCGGCGCCGGGCCAGGTGCTGACGCTGGGCGCGGGCGGGACCGGGCCGGCGGCGTGGGAGGCCGGGCCACCCTATGGCACCGACCTGATCGTCGCCGTCGCCTCCTCCGTGGCGCTGGCGCTGCCGGCGGATGCCCCCGCCGATGCGGCGGAACCGGCCGACCGCTACCTGCACGACCTCGCCGCGGCAATCGCGGCGGCGCAGCAGGCGGGCACGCGCATCGCCGCTGCGGTGCTGGCGGTGCAGACCGAGTCGCCATAGCGGCGCCCGCCAACCCGCTATCTCGCCCCGGCGTAGGCGCGCAGGAAGACGGCGGTGGTACGGGCCACCTGGGCCGCGATCTCCTCCGGGCGCACGTCGTCGGTGACGCCGAGTTCCAGCCGGTCCGGCAGATTGCCGCACCAGAGGCTGAACAGGTCGTCGGCCGCGGCACCGGCATCGGGCACGCACACCTCCCCGCGCGCGGCGGCGGCGGCGATCACCTCCGCCAGCGCCGCCCGCATGCGCGCCGGCCCGCTTTCGTAGAAGCGCCGCGCCAGCGCCGGATCGGCGGCAAGCGTCGGCACCAGCGCGCGGTGCGCCGCCACCACCTGGCGGCTGCAAATCAGGGTCAGGAACGACCGCCCGACGGCGGCAAGCCGTTCCGCAAGCGGCCCGACGGCGGTGGCCGCGCGCCCGATTTCGGCCAGCAGGGAGTGGGTGAAATCCTGCACCACCGCGGCAAACAGCGTTTCCTTGTCGCCGAAATGGCCATAGACGGTCATCTTGGAGACGCGGGCGGCGGCGGCGACGGCGTCCATCGTCACCGACGCATAGCCGCGGGCAAAGAACAGCTCCCGCGCCGCGGCGATGATCGCGGCGTGCTTGGCAGCGTTCCGCCGCCGTCCCGGCCAGGACGGGGACGCGGAAAGGGACGGTTCGGCCATCGGTTCGCCTGCGATTGCGCGCTCGAAGATACTGGACAGTTCAGTCCAATATCACTATATGGCGCCGCAGTCCAGCGGAATGGCGGATCGCATGGCGTGGCGGCGCGGCACAGGGGCATGGGGTTTGGCGTTGATCCTGGTGGCGGGGTGTGCCGTCGGCCCGGATTATACGCCGCCGCCCGCACCGGCGATGCCGCGGCTGACCAACGCCCCCCTGCCGAGCGAGACGGTCGCCGCCGCCACCCTGGGCGGCGCGGCGCAGCACCTGAGCGAAGGGGAGGACGTGCCGGGCGAGTGGTGGACGCTGTTCCGTTCGCCGCAGATCACGGCGCTGGTGCGTCAGGCGCTCGCCAACAACCCGGGCCTGCTCGCCGCGCAGGCATCGCTCGCCCAGGCGAAGCAGGCGGCGCGAGCCGGCGAGGGGGCGCTGCTGCCGGCGCTGAACGTGAACGGCACCGGGGAGGCGCAGCAGATTTCGCTCGCCGCCCTCGGCCTGCCGCCGAGTGCTGCCGCCTCCTTCGGTCTGCCGCCCAACCCGCAGTTCCAGTTCTACCAGGCGACCGCCGGCGTCAGCTACACGCTCGACGTGTTCGGCGGCATCCGCCGCGAGATCGAGGCGCTGCATGCCGAGGCCGACTATCAGCGCGAATCGCTGGAGGCGGCCTATCTCAGCCTGACCACCAACCTGGTGGCGGCGCTGCTGAGCGAAGCGTCGCTCGCCGCGCAGATCGCCGCGACGCGGGAGATCATCGCCGTTTTCGAGCAGGAGCTGCATGTGACCGAGCAGCGCTTCGCCCTCGGCGGCGTCAGCCGCGCCGACGTGTTGCAGCAGCAGACCAGCCTTGCCTCGGAAGTGGCGACGCTGCCGCCGCTGCAGAAGCAGCTGGAGCAGACCCGCGATCAGATCGCCGTCTATCTCGGCGGCGTGCCGAGCCAGTATGGCACGCCGACCATCGATCTCGCCACGCTGACGCTGCCCGGAGATCTGCCGGTGTCGCTGCCATCGAAGATCGTCGAACAGCGGCCCGACGTGCGCGAGTATGCCGCGCTGCTGCACGAGGCGACGGCGCAGGTGGGGGTGGCGCTGGCCAACATGCTGCCCACCTTCACCCTCAATCCCAGCGTCGGCTACGAGGCGACGAGCATTTCGCAGCTGTTCACCCCAACCGGACTGGTGTGGACGATCGCCGGCAGCATCGGCCAGCCGATCTTCCAGGGCGGTGCGCTGCTCGCCCGCAAGCGCGCCGCTGTGGCCAACATGCAACTGGCGGCGGCGCAGTACAGCAACACCCTGCACATCGCCTTCCAGAACGTCGCCGACGCCCTGGTCGCGATCCGCCGTGATGCCGAGACGCTGCACGCAGCCCTCGACGCCGAACGTTCCGCCGACGAGGACCTGAAGGTGACACAGGAGCAATTCTCCTTCGGGGCGGTGCCCTATCTGGATGTCCTGCAGGCCCAGCAGAGCTACCGGAACGCGGAAATCCGGCTGGTGATCGCGCAGGCGGCGCGCTTCACCGACACGGTGGCATTGTTCGCCGCCCTCGGCGGCGGCTGGTGGCACCGCGCCGACATCGCCGCCGACGTCGCCAAGTGCTGCGGAGTGCTGCCATGAACCCCGAGATGCAGGGCACCGCCGGCATCGTCGCGCGCAGCCCGGCGCGCAAGCGCCGTCCGCGCCCGTTCCTCCGAATGGCCGTCATGCTGATCCTGCTCGGCCTGCTGGCGGCAGGGTTCGTCGCCTTTCAGAACTTCAAGGCGGGCATCATCCGGCAGGTCATCCACACCATCACCTCGCAGATGCCGACCGTCTCCACCGCGGCGGCGCAGATGTCGCCGTGGCAGGCGACGCTGTCGGCGACCGGCACGCTGCGCGCCTCCCGCGGGGCCGACCTCGCACCCGAGGTGGCGGGCATCGTCGATGCCATCCGCTTCAACTCCGGCGAGGATGTCGCGGCGGGGACATTGCTGCTGCGGCTGCGGCCCAACGACGACGACGCGAAGCTGGCGCAGCTGGCCGCCGCCGCCGATCTCGCCGAGGTGACGTATCAGCGCGACCTCAAGCAGTTGCGCGTGCAGGGTGTCGCCCAGGCGGTGGTCGATAGCGATGCGGCCAACCTGCGCGCGGCGCGCGCGCAGGTCGATGCGCAGAAGGCGGTGATGGACGAAAAGCTGGTGCGTGCCCCGTTCGCCGGCCGGCTCGGTATCCGGCAGGTCGATCTCGGCCAGTACCTGCCGGCCGGCACGACCGTCGTGACCCTGCAGGCGCTCGACCCGATCTTCGTCGATTTCTACCTGCCGCAATCGGCCCTCGCCGCGCTCGCCGTCGGGGCGCCGGTGGAGGTGGGCGTGGATGGCTATCCCGGCCGCCGCTTCACCGGCACGCTGACCGCGATCAACGCCAGGATCGACCCCGCCAGCCGCATGATCCAGGTGCGCGCGACGCTGGCCAACCCCGACAAGGCGCTGCTGCCGGGCATGTTCGCGACCGCGACGGTGACGGTCGGCGCGCCGCAGCCGCAGGTGACGATCCCGCTCGCGGCCGTCAGCTACAATCCCTATGGCGCCGTCGTCTATGTGGTGCGCGACGAAGGCGCCGGCGCGGACGGCAAGCCGAAGCGCATCGCCCGCCAGCAGTTCGTCACCACGGGAGCGACCCGCGGCGATCAGGTGGCGATCCTGAAGGGGCTGGCGGCGGGCGATGTCGTGGTCACCGCCGGCCAGCTCAAGCTGCGCAACAACGAGGCCGTGCTGATCAACAATGCCGTGCAGCCGACCGACGAGGCGAACCCGTCGCCGCCGGACGAATAGCGCAGCCAGGGGATACGCGCGATGGGCTTCACCGACATCTTCATCCGCCGCCCGGTGCTGGCGAGCGTGGTCAGCCTGCTGATCCTGGTGCTCGGTGCGCGTGCCTTCTTCGCGCTGCCGGTGCTGGAATTCCCCAGGACCGAGAACGCGGTGGTCACCGTGACCACGACCTATTACGGCGCCGACCCGGAGACCATCGCCGGCTTCATCACCACGCCGCTGGAGAACGCCATCGCCCAGGCCAACGGCATCGACTACATGAGCTCGGTCAGCCAGACCGGCGTCTCCACGATCACCCTGAACCTGCTGCTGAACTACGACTCCAACCGGGCGATGACGGAGGTGAACGCCAAGATCAACTCCGTCCTCAACCAGTTGCCGTCGGGCGTGCAGCAGCCGGTGATGACGGTCAAGGTCGGGCAGTCGCTCGATGCCCTGATCATCGGCTTCGCGAGCGACGTGCTGGCGCGCAACCAGATCACCGACTATCTGGTGCGCAACGTGGTGCCGCAGCTGCAGGCGGTAGACGGGGTGCAGACCGCGGAACTGCTGGGGGCGCGCAATTTTGCCCTGCGCGCCTGGCTCGATCCGCACAAGCTGGCGGCGTACGGGCTGACCGCGAGCGATGTCGCCGCCGCGCTCACCGCCAATGATTTCATCGCCGGGCTGGGCACCACCAAGGGACTGATGGTGCAGGTGAACCTGAAAGGGTCCACCGATCTGCACTCGCTCGACCAGTTCCGCAACCTGATCGTCAAGCAGGCGAATGGCGGCATTGTCCGGCTGGCCGATGTCGCCAACGTCACGCTGGGGTCGGAGGACTACGATTCCAGCGTGTCCTTCGACGGCAGGAAGGGCGTCTATATCGGCATCCAGATCGCACCGTCGGCCAATCTCCTCGGCGTGATCGGACGGGTGAAGGCGGTGCTGCCGGAGGTGATCGGGCAGTTGCCGTCCGGCCTGAGCGGCGCCGTGATCTACGACTCCACCGACTTCGTCGAAAGCTCGATCCACGAGGTGGAGCGCACGCTGATCGAGGCGCTGGCGATCGTGACGCTGGTCGTGTTCGCCTTCCTCGGCGCCCCGCGCTCCGTCCTGATCCCGGTGGTCGCGATCCCGCTTTCCCTGATCGGCACCTTCGCGATGATGCTGGTGTTCGGCTTCTCCGTGAACCTGCTGACGCTGCTCGCGCTGGTGCTCGCGATCGGGCTCGTGGTCGATGACGCGATCATCGTGGTGGAGAACGTGAGCCGCCATCTGGAGGAGGGTCTCGCCCCGCTCGATGCCGCGCTGGCGGCGGCGCGGGAACTGGCGGGGCCGATCGTGGCGATGACGGTGGTGCTGGTCGCGGTCTATGTGCCGATCGGCTTCCAGCAGGGATTGACCGGGGCGCTGTTCACCGAATTCGCCTTCACCCTGGTCGGCGCGGTGACGGTTTCGGCGGTGGTGGCGCTGACGCTCTCTCCGATGATGAGCGGCTACCTGCTGCGTCCGCATGGTGCGGGCGGCTGGCAGGATCGGCTGGTCGGCTGGATCGACCGGCGCTTCTCCGCCCTGCGCGGCTGGTACGAGCGCCGCCTGACCGGCAGCCTGCACACGCTGCCGGTGACGCTGACCTTCACCGTGCTGGTGCTCGGCAGCATCTATTTCCTCTATGCCGATGCGTCGAGCGAACTGGCCCCGCCCGAGGACCAGGGCGTGGTGATTCTGTTCCCGACCTCCTCCCCGGTGGCGACGTTGCAGCAGAAGCTGCTGTATTCCGATCAGGTGGAGGCGCTGATGCGCGCCGTCCCCGAGCAGGCGCACCGCTTCCAGGTGGACAGCCCGGCGATGTCGATCGGCGGCATGACGCTGCTGCCGTGGGACCAGCGCAAGCGCTCCGCGACCGCCATCCAGAACCAGTTGCAGGCCGAGGTGGCGCGCGTCGCCGGGCAGAAGATCGCGGTGTTCCAGCCGCCGCCGCTGCCCGGTTCGCAGGGGCTGCCGATCCAGTTCGTGCTGAAATCCACCAAGCCGTTCGCGGAAATCTATCCGCAGGCGCAGCGCTTCCTGGCGGCGGCGCAGGCCAGCGGCATGTTCATCTTCATCGACTCCGACCTCAAGATCGACCTGCCGCAGGCGGTGGTGGAGATCGACCGCGACCGCGCGGCGCAACTCGGCCTGAACATGACAACGGTCGGCAACGCCCTCGGCGGACTGCTCGGCGGCGGCTATGTCAACTATTTCAGCCTCGATGCCCGGTCGTACAAGGTGATCCCGCAGATCGGCCAGCGCTGGCGGCTCAACGTGCAGCAGGTGCTGGACTATCCGATCGCGACCGTCGGCGGCACGCCGGTCCCGCTCGGCGCCATCGCGCGGGTGCGGCAGATGACGATCCCGGAGACGCTGAACCACTTCCAGCAGCTCAATGCCGCCACCATCGCGGGTGTCGCTGCGCCGGGGGTGACGCAGGCCGCGGCCTATGCCTATCTGAACGATCTGGCGAAGCGCACGCTGTCGTCGGACATCCTGCTCGACAGCGGCGGGCTGCTGCGCCAGTACGTGCAGGAATCGAGCGGCTTCGTGACCACCTTCGCCTTCGCGCTGGTCATCATCTTCCTCTCGCTCGCCGCCCTGTTCGAGAGTTTCCGCGATCCGTTCATCATCCTGATCTCGGTGCCGATGTCGATCGCCGGTGCGCTGCTATTCATCAGCCTGGGCTTCGGCGGCGCCAGCCTGAACATCTATACCGAGGTCGGGCTGGTCACGCTGATGGGCCTGATCAGCAAGCACGGCATCCTGATGGTGGAATTCGCCAATTCGCTCCAGGCCCAGGGACGCGGCAAGCGTGCCGCGATCATCGAGGCGGCCGGTATCCGCCTGCGCCCGATCCTGATGACGACGGCGGCGATGGTGCTGGGCGTGGTGCCGCTGATCGTGGCCAGCGGCGCCGGTGCGGCGTCGCGCTTCGCGATGGGGCTGGTGATCGGCACCGGGCTTGCGATCGGCACCGCCTTTACGCTGTTCGTGCTGCCGGCGGTCTATCTGGTGCTGGCGGCGCGGCACAACGCGGCCACCGAGCCGGCGGGAGCGGCGGCGGCGCCAGTCGGGCAGCACTGACGCCGCGCCGCCAAGCGCGGCCGGCGGCTGCCGGTCAGGGCGTCTCCTCCTCCGCCTCGGGCGCCGGTTCGGCCGGCAGCCGGTAGGTTTCGCCGAACCAGCGGCCGAGATCGATTTCGGCGCAGCGCGCGGAGCAGAACGGCCGTGTCGCTTCGGCCGCCGCCCGGCCGCAGATCGGGCAGCGCGGTGTGGGCTTGCCGGTCATTCCCCGACCTGCCAGCCGAGCGGCGTCAGCGCCGCGTCCGTGCGCAGCCGCAGGGGCCGGCCGGTTCGGCGCGCGAGGTCGGCACGCGCCCCGTCATCGCGGCGCAGCGCCTCGGCCACCGCCGGCGCGGCGGTGAGCGCGAAGGCAACCGCCGGGCGCGCCGCACTCTCGGCGGCCAGGTGACGCAACGCGTCAAGCCCGGCGGCATGCGGTCCGGCCAGCATTTCATGGAGCGGCGGATGGATGCGCGGGCGGACGATCTCGGCAAGACCGAGCGCCGTGAAGCCGAGCAGGCGCGGGGCCAGCGGGTCGGCCGCCAGCGCCGCGGCGAGATCGGGGCCGAGCGACGCGCGCCGGCGCGGCGACAGGCCGGCGAAATCGAGCAGGATCGCGCCGGCGAGATTGCGCAGCCGGATCTGCCGCGCGATCGCCGGCAGCGCCGCCCGGTTCAGCGCCAGATGCGCCGCCGCCTTGGCTGCCCGCCCGAAGGCGGCCGGGCCGAGATCGAGATCGAGCGCGGTCAGCCCCGGCGTCGGCCAGACACCGAGGCGAACGCCGCCGGGCAGCTCGCTGACCGGCTCCGCCAGCGCAGCGAACGCCGCCTCCGTCGCCGCATCGAAGGCCCGCGCCACCAGGCGCAGCCGCGCGCCGAGCGCCGGGCGTAGGCGTGCCGCGAGTTCGGCATCGTCAACCAGCACCGGGGCGGCGGGATGCAGGGCGGCGAGACGTTGCACCGCGTCGGGGCCGCGTGCCAGCAGCGCCGGCCGGCCCGCGCCGGCCGCCGTCTCCGGCGCCGCGGCCAGCCGCTTGCCCTTGCCGCCCTGGGCGGCGCGAGTGACGCGCACGGCCAGCACGTCGCCTTCCGTCACCCGCTCGCCCCCGGCGCTGTCGGGGAGGAACCCGTCCTCTCCACCGATCGCGACGAAGGCGCCGGCCAGCGCCGGCATCCGCGCGATCACGCGGCCGCGGTGCAGGTCGCCGACGCCGTCGGGCGCGCCCGGCCGCCAGATCGCGACATCGTGCAGCCCGTCCGCCGCCGTCGCTGCCACCCGCACCTCTCCGGGGCCGGCGGCGGCCAGCACCATCATGGCAGCGGATAGCCGAGGCCGCGCAGCAGCTGCGCCGTCTCGAACAGCGGCAGGCCGACGACGCCGGAATAGCTGCCGGCGAGGAAGCGGACATGCGCCGCCATGCGGCCCTGGATGGCGTAGCCGCCGGCCTTGTCCTGCCATTCCCGGCTGTCGAGAAAGGCCGCGACCTGTGCTGCGGTCAGGCGCGCGAGCGTGACCACCGTCTCCGACAGGCGTTCCGCCCGCCGCCCGTCCGGGGCCAGCACGACGACCGCCGTCAGCACGCGATGCCGCCGGCCGGAGAGCAGGGCGAGAGCGGCGCGTGCCGCCGCGGCATCCCGGGCCTTGGGCAGGATGCGGCGGCCGACCGCGACCACGGTATCGGCGGCGAGCACGAAGGCGCCGTCGCCCGTGACCGCCGCCGCCTTCGCCCGCGCCAGCCGCGCCGCGAGCCGCCGCGGCAGTTCGCGCGGGCGCGGGGCTTCGTCGATCGCGGGGGCGATGACGGCATCCGGCACGATGCCGATCTGCGCCAGCAGGGCGTGACGGCGCGCACTGGCGGAGGCGAGGATCAGACGCGGCGGCGCCGGCATCACGCGACGCGCGCCCCTATTTGAAACGGAACGTGATCCGGCCCTTGGTGAGGTCGTAGGGCGTCATCTCCACGTTCACGCGGTCGCCGGCCAGGACGCGGATGCGGTTCTTGCGCATCTTGCCGCTGGTGTGGGCGAGGATGACGTGCTCATTGTCCAGCTTGACGCGGAACATGGCGTTGGGCAGCAGCTCCGTCACCGTGCCGCTGAATTCGATCATGTCTTCTTTCGACATCAACCCTCTTTGCCGGAATGCCGTGCCGGCGGCAAGATGATGACCGGCACCGGTGAGGTCAAGCGCCCGTGCCCCCCGCCCCGCGCCCGCGGTCCGCGCCGGCGTCGCCGAGCCTGAGGGCGATGCTGAGCGCATGGGCGTCCAGCCCCTCCGCCTCCGCCAGTGCTACGGCCGCCGGCCCGACCCGCGCCAGCGCCGCGGCGTCGGCCGCCATCCAGGTGGTGCGCTTGAGGAAATCGAACACCGACAGGCCGGAGGCATAGCGGGCGCTGCGCCCGGTGGGCAGGACGTGGTTCGGGCCGGCGACGTAATCCCCGACCGCTTCCGGGCAGAAGGCGCCGAGAAACGCGGCGCCGGCATGGCGGATGCGCGCGAACAGCGCCTCCGGTGCCGCGGTCATGATTTGCAGATGCTCGGGGGCCAGGCGATCGACCAGCCTGGCCGCCTCCTGCCAGTCGCGCACCAGGATGATGGCGCCGTGATCGCGCCAGGAGGCGCCGGCAATCGCGGCGCGCGGCAGGCGCGGCAGTTCGGCGGCGACGGCATCGGCGACGGCGTCGGCAAAGCCCGCGTCGTCGGTGATCAGGATCGATTGCGCCGCCTCGTCATGCTCGGCCTGGGCGAGCAGATCGACCGCGACCCGTCGCGGGTCGTTCGCCGCATCGGCCAGCACCACCACTTCCGACGGCCCGGCGATGGCATCGATGCCGACGCGGCCGAACACCTGCCGCTTCGCCTCGGCGACATAGGCGTTGCCGGGGCCGACGATGCGATCGACCGGCGCGATCGTCGCCGTT
>JAJZNE010000091.1 GCA_021847995.1 Pseudomonadota bacterium
ACGCGCAGGGGGCCGGCCGGCTCAGCCGCCATGCTCAGCCCCTCTCGGCGGAACCACCCCGGTGGGCTCCCGAGCAACGCGGCACAAAGCCGCGCCAAGCGGGCGCCGCGTCCGCCGCGTACGCCGGCACGACCGGCGGCGCAATCGGGATCCAGGACAAGGGCACGGTATCCGAACCCGGACGCCATGACGAGCATCAGCACCATGGGCTCGTCGCAGCCGCGCACCGTTCCGTCGCGCGCCACCGCAGGGTGCTGCGGCGGCACGGTAGCCGGTTCCTGCTATATTCTCCGGCATGGTGCCTTCACGGTCGTGGAGGCGGTCATTGAGCAGGGAACTGGAGAACGACGGTGCCGCTATATGAATATCGCTGCCTGGCCAATGGCCGGGTGGTCGAGGTGCGTCACAAGATGGCCGAAAAGCTGAGCACGTGGTCAGAGCTGTGCGAGCGTGCCGGCATCGCCCTCGGCGCCTGCGACCCGGGCTCACCCGTCGAGAAACTGATTTCCGCCGGCTTCATCGGCAGCACGCCCGCCGAAAGCGCCTGCGAGGCTCCCGGCTGCGGGGGAGGCGGATGCGGTTCGGGTTTTTGCGGCGCCGGGGGTTTCTGAACCACGGCGGACCGCGCGTCGCGTGCCAGTCAACACGGCCCTGCGCGTGAGGTTGCGGGCGGCCTGGCATCGCGCCGCTCGCTTCCTGCATGCTCGCGCCTGGTTTCCGCATGTGCCGCTCGCCATCGTGGTCGGCGCGCAGGGGCTGCTGCACATTCTGCTCGCCTCCGGCTCGCTGAGGCCGCTGCTCGCGGCCTGGGCGGGCAACGCCTCGATCGTCTCCCTCGCCGGCGGCCTCGGCATCGCGCAGATCGGCGCGGCCTCGCACGCCATCATCGGCGTGCTGCTGGTTCTGGTCGCTTTCGGGATGCTGTGGCGCTCCCGGCTCGCCTGGGTGCTCGCGTTCCTGCTGACGCTCGCGATGGTGTCGCTGGAGTTCTCGCCGCTCTCGAGCGCCTCGCGGCCGCTCGAGATCTTCGGCATCGCGCAGCTGCTGCTGCTGCTCGCCGTCCGCAATGCCTTTACCCGGGCCAATCTCGCCACCGCGACGCTGTTTGCGCTGACCGGACTGCTGTTCACCCTTGGATACGGCACGCTGGGCGCGCTCTCCCTCGGTGCCGGCTACCATCCGCCGATCCGCAATCTCACCAACGCGCTGTATTACGCCGTGGAGACCATGTCGACAGTGGGCTACGGGGACATCACTCCGGTGAGCGCCGCGGCCCGTCTGTTCACCATTTCGCTGATCGTGCTCGGCCTGGCGGTGTTCGCCACGGCGCTGCCCGCGATCGCCGGTCCGCTGATCGACAAGCGGCTGATGAACCTGCTGCAGCCCGGGAGACGAAGGAAAATGAAGCGTGCCTCGCACATCATCGTCGTCGGCGACGGTCCGCTCGCGCAGGACACCGCCCGGGCGCTTGCGGCGCGCGGACTGGTGGTCACCATGATCCGGGCCGAGAAGCCCGCTGAAAACGAGCCACCGTCCGAGGATCTGATCGTCGGCGACGGCAGCGACGCCGACGTCCTGCAGCATGCCGACGTCACCCAGGCGCGCGCCGTGCTCGCATTGAGCGAGGACGATTCCTACAACGCGTTCGTGGTGCTGGCGGCCAAGGAAATGAACCCCGAGGTACGCACCGTCGCCGCGGTGAGCGATACCCGCAATACCGGGCGGATCGCCCGGACGCGACCCGACGTGCTGCTCACCCTGCCGCTGCTCGGCGGAGAGCTGCTCGCCATGGCCCTGAGCGGCGAACCGATCAACACCGACGCACTGATCAACCAGTTGCTGAAGCTCGGCTAGCCCGGGCGGGGTCGCCGCGGCGGCGGGAGCTCACCTGCCCTGCGTGAGCGCATCCGGCGGACACGGTGGCGGTTCAGCCGTGTCGATCGGCGGCGCCTGCATGTTGAGCCTGCCCGCCTGCGTCGGCGTCATCCACAAGCGTCCCTGCGCCGCGCACCGCTCTCCATACGAGAACAATGCCTGCGTGTGCCGTGGACCGAAATCGAAGCCGGTGCCGAAGGGAAATCCCGGCGGAATCTCGGTCATCCGCAGTTGCATGTCGAGCTGCCGCGCCATATCGAGCAGCTCCACGATTGCCGCACGCGTCCGGGAGATCACCTCGACCGAGAGGCTGCGGGAGAGCACCTCGATCGTGTTGACGGATGTCTCGGTCGGCACCGCGGCCAGCTTGCCGTTGACGATGACGTCCACTTCGGCGCCGCGCAGCGGCGCCAGGTCCTGCGGCCGCAGAACGGCAGCCACCGGGAAGATGAACAGCGGTGCCGTGACGCCGCCGTCGACATGCAACTCCTCATAGCGATGGGTTCCGTCACGCACGGAAATCAGCACCGGCGGGAACACGCCCGGAACGCTGGCCGAAGCCACGATGACCTTGCGAAACAGCTCCAGCGCCCGCTTGCCGCCCCGGGCGGCGATTGCGCCCATGTCCCACAGGACGGTCTGCTGCGAGTCGAGATCGGTGGTGGCGACGATCAGGCGCCGGCCCTTGGCGTCCTCCCGCGCGATCGCGCGCAGCATCGCCGGGGTGATCTGGCGATCGACGAAGTCGAGCAGCGGATCATGCCCGCGCCAGCCCAGGGGCGCCATGAGCAACACCATCATGCGCCACACCAGAGAGCCCACCGGCGGATGGCCCCGGGAATCGGCGATGGCGGCCTGCAGTTGCGCATCCCAGGCGGGGCCGAGAAACGCGAACGGCGCGATGATCGCGCCGGCGCTGACGCCGGTCACGAGCTCGAACCGCGGCCGGGCGTGCGCCTCGGACAGCCCTACGAGGGCCCCGGCTCCGAAGGCTGCGTTCGAGCCGCCACCCGACAGCGCCAGGATCCGGATGCGCCGTCCCGCTGCCGCGCGGCGCAGACCCTGCAGAAAAGCCGGTGCGCCGTGGGTGAAACCGGCGAGGTCGGTGGTGACCAGCCGGACCCTCGAGGCGTAGCCGACCGGCTCGGCCTGGCTGATCGTGCTCGGGGGCGGAGCGCGCCGCGCCACCGTGACACAACCGCCGAGCAGCATCAAAGAGCAGACCCACAGTACCGTGCCGCGCATTGGCGCCATCAGCTCATCGGATCTCCGCGGTTCGAGACTCGGACCACAGGCTCGATCTGCCTTCGGCC
>JAJZNE010000004.1 GCA_021847995.1 Pseudomonadota bacterium
CGTCCCCCTCCTTCCGCGACCGCCTGACCTTCGATGCCGCGCGCGGCGAATACCGCGACGGGGCCATTCGCTATCTGATGCTGCGGCCCGACGCGCTGATGGGCCTGTTCGCGGAACTGCCGGAGGGCATGCGCCCCGCGGCCCTCGCCGCCTTCGCGCGTTCCGTCGCGCGCGCCGGCGGCGCGTCGGCACGCGGCTATCAGGCCGCCGGCGCGGCCGACCCCGCTTCGCTGCTCGCCACCATCGCGGCAACCGCCCCGGCACTCGGCTGGGGCCTGTGGGATTTGCGGCGGGACCGCGAGGGATTGGCGCTGACCGTCCGAAACAGCCCCTTCGCCGCCGGCGCCGGCCCGTGCGGCACGCCGGTCTGCGCCCCCATCCTCGGCATGCTGCGCGCGGTCGGCGGCCTCGTGCTGGGAGATCCCGTCGCCGTGGAGGAAACCGGATGCGCCGCCGCCGGGGCCGCGGACTGCCGCTTCACGGTGCGGCCCGCAGCCCCGCCGCCTGCAACCGCGGCAGCACCTCCGCGATGAAATACGGCAGCTCGGCGCGGTAGTTGACGAAGCTCAGCGCGACGCCCGCGAAGCCCGCCGCGCTGATGCGTGCCAGTTCTTCGGCGATGCGCTCCGGGGTGCCGATCAGCGGATAGGTTCCGGCGCCGCCGACGAAGCGCTTGCGGTGCAGCCGATAGGCCGCCGGATCGTGCGAGCCGGAGAATTTTTCCTTCGTTCCCATGTAGTGGTCCGCCGCCGCGGTATCCTCCATCTCCACCGCGTACCACTCGTAATAATCCTCCGCCTCCTGCTGGCGCGGGCGGCAGACGACGTGGCAGGTGGTGTGGACGCCGACGGTCCGCCCCAACGCCGCCGCGCGCGCCGCCATGTCGGCGATCTGGGCGCGGCCGGCCTCGATCTCGACGAAAGTGGTGAACAGGAAATCCGCCGCCCGCGCGGCGAAGTCCCGTCCCGGCGGCGAGAAGCCGGCATTCAGCGTGACCGGCCAGGGCTTCTGCAACGGGGCCGGCCGGCCGGACACGCCGCGCAGCTGATAGAACCGGCCGGCGAAATCGAACGCTTCCCGCTCGGTGTAGAGACGGCGCAGGATCTCGAACCATTCCAGCCCCTGGGCATAGCGATCCTCGATCATCGGCAGCCCGAAGGCGGCGAATTCCTCGGGATGCCAGCCGCAGACGATGTTGAGGCCGGCACGCCCGCCGCTCGCGTGGTCGATGGTGGCGAGCGCCTTGGCGGCGAACACCGGATGGACCATCGGCACATGCACGGTCGCGAACAGCGCTATCCGATCGGTGACGCCGGCCAGCGCCGCCGCCTCGGTCAGCGTCTCGAACGACCATTCGCGCGCCTGCGTCGCCCCGCCATAGCCCTTCCAGCGCGCGATCGGCAAGAAGAACTCGATCCCAGCCGCATCCGCCATCTGCGCCACCTCGACGATCTCCGGCCACGCGGCGCGCCAGCGTTCCGGCGCGCGCGTCAGCGCGAGGCCGCCTTCCGCGTTGGCCGAGAAGATGCCGAGCTTGAGGCGGTTGGGGCCGTGCATCGGGTTGCGGGCGGGGGCCATGACGCATGCTCCTGGCTGGCGGCGGAGAAGCTTGACACTTGAAGCATCGCGACTTCAACTCCGTCCCGCCGCTGGCTGGAGGAGAACAGGGATGCGCGCGCGCCTGGGTTTCGTGCTGGTCCTCGCCGTCCTGGCGCTGGCCGCGCCGGCCGCGCGGGCGCAGATCCGCATCGGCGCCATTCTCTCGGTCAGCGGGCCGGGGGCGGCGATGGGGGTGGGTTACAAGGGCGCGTTCGACTTCATGCCGCATGAGGTCGCCGGCCGGAAGATCGAGTACATCATCCGCGACGACGCGACCGATGCCGAGAACGCCTACAAGATCGCGCAGAAGCTGATCGCCGAGGATCATGTCGATGCGATCATCGGCCCGTCGCTCTATTCCTCCGACGTGGCGGTGCAGCCGCTGGCCAATGCGGCGCATGTGCCGATGATCGCAATGGCGCCGCTGGTGCCGGAGCCGGCGAAATTCCCCTATAGTTTCGCGGTGGCGCAGCCGCTGTCGCTGATGGTCGCCGTGGTGTTCCGCCGCATGGCGGAGCAGGGCGTCAGGACGGTGGGCTATATCGGCTTCGCCGACGGCTGGGGCGACCAGGTGAAAGCCGCGGCGCTGACCGCGGGGGCTGCCACCGGCATAAGGATCATCGCCGACGAACGCTATGCGCGCACCGATACCACGGTGCAGGCGCAGGCGCTGAAGCTGATGGCGGCAAACCCTGACGCGGTCATGATGGGCAATTCCGCCACCCCGGCGGCGCTGCCGGCGGTCGCGCTGCACCGGCTCGGCTACCGCGGCGGCATCTACGGCAACCACGGCATCGTCTCGCCCGCCTTCATCCGCGTCGGCGGTGCCGCGGTGGAGGGCGTGGTGGCCGATACCTCGCCGGTCGCGGTCTATGACCAGTTGTCCGACGGCAACCCGATCAAGCCGGTCGCAACCGCCTTCATGGACCGCTATACGAAGACCTTCGGCCCCGGCAGCGCCAACCCCTTCGCCGGCTATTCGTGGGACGCGATGCTGCTGATCGCGCACGCGATCCCGGATGCGCTGGAGAAGGGCGCACCCGGCAGCGAGGCCTTCCGCACGGCCCTGCGCGACGCGATGGAGCGGACGCATGATCTGGTCGGCGTCAGCGCCGTCTATGACATGAGTGCCACTGACCACAACGGCCAGGATGCGCGCGCCGCGGTGCTGGTCGCGGTGCAGCACGGCGCCTGGACGGCGATCCACTGACGGCGCGGCACGCGATGCGGCGTCGCCCCGCCGCATGACGCCGTTCGTCTTCCTCGCCCTGCTACAGGACGGGCTGGCCACCGGCGCGATCTATCTGCTGCTCGCGGTCGGGCTGCTGATCGCGTTCTCCGTCACCCGCGTCATCTTCGTCCCGCAGGGCGATCTGCTGGCGCTGGCGACGCTGACCGCGGCGCAGTTGGAGAGCGGGCAGGTGCCGGGGACGCTGTGGGTGCTCGATGCGCTGGCGGCGCTGGCGCTGCTGCTCGATCTCGCGCGGCTGCGCGGACGGATGCGGTGGCGCGCGCTGTTGCCCTGGGCGCTCTATCCCGCCGCCGTCACCCTGGCCGCGCTGTTCGGCCCGCGCGCCGCACCCTGGTTCGCGAAGCTGCTGGCGCTCGGCGTGATCACCCCGCTCGGGCCGCTGATCTGGCGCTTCGCCTTCCGTCCGGTCGCCGATGCGCCGGTGCTGACGCTGCTGATCCTGGCGACGGCACTGCATTTCGTGGTCGCCGGCGTCGGCATGGTGGCCTTCGGGCCGGATGGCGCCTCGGTCGCCCCGCTGGTGGCAGCGACGCTGCTGCTCGGCCCCTTCGCCGTATCCGGCCAGTCGCTCGCCATCCTGCTCTGTTGTGCCGCGCTGGTGCTCGCGCTGCGCTTCTTCTTCGCCGCCACGCTCACCGGCCGGGCGCTGCGCGCCGCGGCGTCGGACCGGCTCGGGGCACGGCTGGTCGGGATCGATGCCGCCGGCAGCGGCAGCCGCGCCTTTGCACTCGCCGCTTTCATTGCCGCCCTCTCCGGCATCCTGATCGGGGCGGCGACGCCGATCGCCTATGACGCGGGCTTCGAGATCGGTCTCAAGGGCTTCGTCGCAGCCATCATCGGCGGTCTCGCCTCCTACCCGGCAGCGGCGGCGGGCGCGGTGCTGGTGGGCGTGCTGGAATCGCTCGGCAGCTTCTGGTCGAGCGCCTATCGCGACGTGATCGTGTTCGCGCTGCTGATCCCGGTGCTGGCATGGCTGTCCTGGCGCAGCCGGGGCGCGGGCGGGGCATGATGCTGCCGGCCTATTACGTCACCCTCGCCGGCTATATCGGGCTCGCCACCATCGTCGCGCTCGGCCTCGTGCTGCTCACCGGCATCGCCGGGCAGACCTCGTTCGGGCAGGCGAGCTTCGCGGGACTTGCCGCCTATGCGACGGCGCTGCTGCCGGGCACCCCGCCGCCGCTCGCCCTGCTCGCCGGGCTGGTGCTGACCGGGAGCGTGGCCTGGCTTCTCGGCCTGATCACCGCACGGCTGTCCGGGCATTTCCTGGCGCTCTGTTCGGTCGCCTGGGGGATCAGTTTCTCGGCGCTGTTCGGCACGCTGCCATGGCTGCACGGGTTCAACGGCATCGGCGGCATCCGCCCGCTCACGCTCGGCCCGCTTTCGGCGGCCGATCCGCTGGTCACGGTCGCGGTGATCTGGGCCGCGGTCGCGCTGTCCTGGCTGGCACTGCGCAACCTGCTCGACAGCCGTCCCGGCCGCGCCATCCGCACCCTCGCCGCCGCGCGCGACATGGCGGAGAGCATGGGGATCGACACGGTGCGGCTGTCGCGCGCCACCTTCGTGCTGGCGGCGCTGGCGGCGGCGCTGTCGGGTTTCCTGTTCGCGCATTTCCAGCGCTTCATCAGCCCGACGCCGTTCAGCCTGACCGCCAGCATCGAATATCTGTTCATGGTCATCATCGGCGGCGCCGCCCACCTGCCGGGGGCGCTGCTGGGCGCGGTGCTGGTGACGCTGCTGCGCGAGGAGCTGACCGACTGGATCCCGCGCCTGACAGGGGCGACCGGCAATTTCGAGGCGGTGGCGTTCAGCCTCGTCGTGATCGTCCTGCTCCAGCGCGCGCCGGGCGGGCTGTTTGCCGTCCTGCGCGCCCGCCTGCCGGCCGCCGGCGCCCCCGTGCGCGCCGCCGCAGCGGCGCCCGCGCACGCCGCTGCACCGCCGCCCGCCGCCGGTCCTGCCCCCCCGGCCCTGGTCGTCGCCGGCATCAGCAAACGCTTCGGCGGACTGGCCGCGAACCAGGATGTGAGCTTCACCGTAGGCGCGGCCGAGATCGTGGCGCTGATCGGTCCCAACGGCGCCGGCAAATCGACGCTGTTCGACATCATAAGCGGCCAGCTCCGCGCCGACCTCGGCGAAGTGCGGCTGTTCGGCCATCCGGTCGGGCGGCTGCCGGCGCGGCACATCGCCGCCCGCGGTCTCGCGCGGACGTTCCAGCACGTCAAGCTCCTGCCGGGCATGAGCGTCGGCGGCAACATCGCCCTCGGCGCCCATCTCGCCGGACGCTGCGGCGTGCTGCGGGCGATGCTGCGGGCTGACCGGGCGGAGGAGCGGCGGCTCCATGCGCTCGCCGCCGCCGCCGCCACGCGCGTCGGGCTTGCCGATCTGCTCGGCCGGCCGGCCGGCACGCTCGCGCTCGGCCAGCAGCGGCTGGTGGAGATCGCCCGCGCGCTCTGCCTCGCGCCCCGGCTGCTGCTGCTCGACGAACCCGCCGCCGGCCTGCGCCACCAGGAAAAACAGGCGCTGGCCGCGCTGCTCCGCCAGTTGCGGGCGGAGGGCGTGGCGGTACTTCTGGTCGAGCACGACATGGGTTTCGTGATGGATCTGGCCGACCGCGTGGTGGTGATGGAATTCGGCCGCCGCATTGCCGAGGGCGTCCCGGCCGCGGTGCAGGCCGATCCCGCGGTGCTGGAAGCCTATCTCGGCGGCGCGCCGTGACCGGCACGCCGCTGCTGGCGGTGGAGGGGCTGCATGCCGGCTATGGCCGGGTCAGCGTGCTGCACGGTGTCAGCCTGTCGGTGGCGGCGGGGCGGATCGTCGCCATTGTCGGGCCCAACGGTGCGGGCAAGACGACGCTGATGGGCGCCGTGATGGGGCTGCTGCCGCGCCGGGGAACGGTGCATTTCGCCGGGGCCGAGGCCGGCGCGACGGAAGACCTGGTGGCCGCCGGCGCCGTCCTGGTGCCGGAAACCCGCGCTCTGTTCACCGACATGAGTGTTGCCGACAATCTGCTGCTCGGCGCCTGGACGCGCCGGCGCGCCGGCCGGAGCGACCGCGACGCGGCGCTCGGCGAGGTGTTCGCGCTGTTCCCCCGTCTCGGTGAGCGGAGGCACCAGCGGGCCGCGACGCTGTCGGGGGGCGAGCGGCAGATGCTTGCCCTCGGCCGCGCGCTGATGGCCCGCCCGCGCCTGCTGCTGCTCGATGAGCCGAGCCTCGGCCTCGCGCCGCGCATCGTCGCCGACATCTTCCGCGTGCTGGCACGCCTGCGTGCGCAGGGTCTTGCCATCCTGCTGGTCGAACAGAACGCCCGCGCCGCCCTCGCCGTCGCCGACCATGCCTATGTACTGGAACTCGGCACGGTGGTGCTGCATGGAGAGGCCGCCGCCCTCGCCGCCGATGCGCGCGTGGCCGCCACCTATCTCGGGACCGGAGCGCCCGCATGACCGATGCCGATCCGCCGATCCGCGCTGCCGCCGCGCTTTCGCTCGCCGAGGCGTTCGGCGTGCAGGCGGTGCGCCGCCCCGATGCCCCGGCACTGGTGCAGGACGGGCGGGTGCTGAGCTACCGCGTGCTCGATGACCGCGCCGGTCGGCTCGCCGCCGTGCTCGCGGCGTGCGGCGCCGGCGCCGGGGAGCGGGTGGCGATACTGGCGGAGAACCGGGCGGAATACCTCGAACTGTTCCTTGCCGCGGCCCGCACCGGCGCCGTCGTCGCCTGCCAGAACTGGCGGCTGGCGGCGCCGGAACTGGCGCATTGCCTGCGGCTCGCGGCGCCGGCGCTGGCGATCGTGTCGGAACGCCACGCTGCCGCGCTGACGCGGCTCGATCACGGGATCGCGCGGACCATCGTGCTCGGCGGCGAGTACGAGCACCTGCTGGCGGCCGCCGCACCGCTGGCGCCGCAGCCGCTCGATCCGGAGACGGGATTGCTGATCCTCTATACCAGCGGCACCACCGGGCTGCCGAAAGGGGCCCTGATCAGCCATCGCGCCCTGCTCGCCCGCGCGATGGTCGCCGCTGCCGACTGGGGCATCGGGCCGGATGCGTTCATCGCCTGGACGCCGCTGTTTCACATGGGCGCGGCCGACGAGGCGCTGGCGACGCTGCTGGGCGGCGGCAAGGTGCTGGTGATGGACGGATTCGACGCCGCCGCCCTGGCCGGCGCCGTGGCCGGGGAGCGCATCGGCCATCTCACCGTGGTCCCCGGCGTGGTCGATCGGCTGCTGGCACAACTCCGGCAGGCCCGGATGCGGCCCGCCGGCGTGCGCGTGGTCGGCGTGATGGCCGATCTGGTGCCGCCGGCGCAGATCGCGGAGCTGACGGCGCTGCTGGACGCGCCCTATGGCAATACGTTCGGCTCGACGGAAACCGGCATGCCGCCGGCCAGCCGCGGCCTGATCCCGCCGGGGGTCGCGCCGACCGGCCTCGCCAAGACCCAGAGCAGCTTCTGCGCCGTGCGTCTGCTCGATCCCGAGGGGCGGGACGTGGCGGAGGGCGAGGCGGGGGAACTCGCGATGCGCGGGCCGACCCTGTTCTCCGGCTACTGGGGCGACGCGGTGGCAAATGCGGAGGCGTTCCGGGACGGCTGGTTCCACATGGGCGACGTGTTCCGCCGCCTTGCGGACGGCACGCTGGATTTCGTCGATCGCAGCAAATACCTGATCAAGTCCGGCGGCGAGAATGTCTATCCGGCGGAGGTGGAGCGGGCGCTGCTGGCGGTGCCGGGTGTTGCCGACGCGGCGGTGGTGCGGCAGGCCGATGCGCGCTGGGGCGAGGTGCCGGTGGCCTTCGTGGTGCGCGACGACCCGTCGCTGACCGAAGAGGCACTGCTCGCCGCCTGCCGGCTGCGCATCGCCGGCTACAAGCTGCCCAAGGCGGTGCTGTTCATCGCCGATGCCGACCTGCCGCGCAGCACCAGCGGGAAAATCCAGCGCCATCTGCTGGAGCGGCGCCTCGCCGTAGCGGCCGGCCGATAGCCCCCTTCACCGCGCGGTCAGGACCGGCGTGCCGGTTTCGTCCAGGGCCGCGCGCACCTGCACGGCATCGCCGATCGTGCGCGGCACCGGCGCGAAGCACAGCACCACCGGCCCCGCCGCCAGCCGCACCAGCCCGATGCCGAGCGGCAGGCGCGGGCGGAAGCGTTCCTCGTGACTGTGATGCAGCACCGTGCGCGCCAGCAGCACGCCGGGCAGCGCCTCCGCCACCTGCCACGCCAGACGGTCGGAGAGGCAGGCGGCACAGACCTCGCGCGGCGGATACTGCGCCCGGCCGCAGGCGGTGCAGCGTTGCAGCGCGAACCGGCCCGCCGCCGCCGCGTCGCGCATCCCCTCCGGCCCGCTCACGGTGCCGCCAGCACGCAGGCGGCGCTGCACAGGCCGCGGTCGTAGTTGATCATGCCGAAGCCGCTCACCAGCGCATGGCGCGCCGTCGCCACCTGGCGCGCACCGGCCGTGCCGAGAAGCTGGCGCATCGCCTCCACCAGGCCGAGAAAGCCGCCGGCGGCACCCGCCTGCCCGGCCGAGAGCTGGCCGCCGCCGGTATTGTGCGGCCGGTCGCCGGCGAGCGTCAGATCGTGCCGGCGGATGAACGCAGGCCCTTCACCCTTGCCGCAGATCCCCAGATCCTCAAGCTGGATCAGCGACATCACCGGATAGTCGTCATACGTCTGGAGCACGTCGATCGCCTCCGGCCCGAGCCCGGCCTGCCGCCACAGCGCCGCCTGGTCGATCGCCCAGCCGCCGGTGAGCGGCACCGGATCGTCGGGGAAGGCGTTGTAGCGCTCGATCGCGCCGAGCAGCCGCACACCGCTGAGGCCGAGACGCGCGGCGCGTGCCCGCGACATCACCAGGAACCCGTCGGCGCCGGCACACGGCATGACACAGTCATAGAGATGCAGCGGCTCGGCGATCGGGCGCGCCGCCAGATAGGCATCGAGCGTCAGTTCGTCGCGCAGCAGCGCCAGCGGATTGGCGCGCGCGTTCGCCCGCTGCGCGACGCAGAGCCGGCCGAAATCCTCCCGCGTGGCGCCGGTTGCGTGCATATAGGCGGCGGTGATCAGTGCGAAGGATGCATTCGGTCCGCCGGCGCCGTAGGGATGCACGGCCTCACGCGAGAAGCGGCTGAACTGCGCGATCAGGTCGCGGAAGCTGGTGGCGTTGGCGGTGTCGCCGGCGAGGCAGGCGACCACCTCCGCCTCGCCCGCCGCGACGGCGCGGGCCGCCCGCCGCAGCGCCACGACGCCGCACGCGCCGCCCACCGGCAGCCATTCGAGAAGGCGCGGCGACAGCCCGACATGCTGCGTGAAGGCAACCGCGGTGTCGGGGGCCAGCGTGAAGCTCGCGGCGCACAGACCGTCGATCGCGCGCTTGTCAAGTCCGCTGCCTTCCAGCAGGAGCGCCAGCGCGCGGGCGAGGAACCACGCCGCGCCATGCCCGGAGCGACGCGCATAGGGCACCGTCACCGGCACCGCGGCAACGATGTCGCGCCGGTTGCGCATCGCCGGCCTCCCGCCCCCGTCAGATGAAGAGCTGAATCGAGGGCAGGGCCGCGTCGCAGTTCAGCAGGTTGATGCGCTTGAGGCGGATGCGCGGCGCATCGTCCACCCGCACCAGATCGTGTTCCGCCGTGCCGATCAGCCACAGCATCGCATCGCCGCGCACCTCCGCATAGCAGAACGGCATATGCGTCCGCCATCCGTCCGGAGTCGCGGCGATCTCCGGCACCTGCAGGACATGCTGGCAGAAGCTCGGCGGCTGCTGGGAAGGCGGGCCGCGCTTCAGCCGCTCGATGCGCAGACGCAGCAGCAACCGGTCCTCGCAGGCGAGGGAGGTGTGCGTCTCCCGGTCGGTCTGGCCGCGTGCCAGCGGCACCCAGTAGAGTCCGTCCTCGCTGAACAGCGCGAACCACTCGTCCCAGCGGCGCTCGTCGAGCAGCCGCGCTTCCCGGTAGAGGAAGCGGGCGATGTCGGCATCCGTCATCGCCGCTCCTTCTCCGCGCCCTGGGTCATGAACATGGACCACGCACGGAACTGGTTGCGCATGGCAATCTCGCTGGTGCCGCCGACGGTCTGGTCGCGTTGGCCAAGCTCATCCTCATGGAAGTCGCGGTGCAGGCTGACCCATTCGTTGCCGCACGCCGCCAGCCCTTCCTGCATCAGCCGGTAACAGTGCTGGTCGTCGTGCCCGACCACCGACAGCGGCGAGTTGATCAGGCGGTTATAGGTGACGTTGCGGCGCAGGAAGACATCGGGCGCGCCGACGGGACGGAAGGAGAAGCTCTCGATCAGGGTGCGGTCGGGCGCGAGCGGGCGTACCACGCGGATGGTCTGGATCGCCCCCTTGACCGTCAGCGACGGGTAATAGACGGTGTTGTGACGCACCGTGCCGAGGATGTCCTTCGCCCGTTCCTCCCCGTATGCCGCGATCATCGCCTGCTCGTACTCCGGCACCGCGGCGTAGCTGGAGTGGATGGAGAAGTTGACGCCCGTCCAGGAATGCCCGTTCGGCAGCACGCGGACACCCATCTTCTCGAAGAAGTCGTAGCTCTCGGCAAACGGCACCAGTTGCTCGATCGCCATCGGCTTCGGCGCATCGGCCGGCTTGCCGGCCCAGAGCTGCTTCGCCGTGCCGGCCGAGGAGGCGTGCGCGGCCATCGGATGCATCGTGTCGTTGAGGTTCTCGACGAACATCTTCCAGTTGGAATCGTGCAGATAGCGCAGCACGCCGCCCGCCACCTGCAACTTCCCGACCGGCGAGCGGTCCACCATATAGTCGATCGAACTGAGCGCGGCGCCGAAATACCCGTCGAAGGTCGGCCCATCGTCCGACAGCCGGGCGAAGATGAAGCCGCGATGGCCGGCCGTATGCACGGCGGCCATGCCGGCCGCCGCCTTGGTCTCGTTGAAGCGGGTGTGGGTGTAGCCGTCACGCTTCGGAATCGCGGCGATGCTGCCGTCGAGATGGTAGCTCCAGGCATGATAGGGGCAGCGGAAGAAGCGGCCAAGATTGCCCGCGGGCGTGTTCACCAGCTTCGCCCCCTTGTGGGCACAGCGGTTGCGCAGCACGCGCACCCGCCCGTCCTCCTGCCGCACCATCACGACCGGCTCGGCGCCGAGCGTGGTGGCATAGTAATCGCCGATGTTCGGCACCTGGCTCGCATGGCCGACATAGATCCAGGTTCTCGCCCACAGCCGCTGCATCTCCAGGGCAAAGATCTCCGGGTCGAGATAAACGTCGCGATGCACGGCATCCGAGCGCAGCAGCGCGCGGATGGCCGCCGGATTGTCGTGATAGTGTCCCATCACCCTCCCCTCCCGACCGGATGATGCTACCGCCGTCCGCCCCGGCGGTTCAATGGCATGCGCCGCCGCTGCCGGCCGGGTTGTCAACATCGGCCGCGGAACTGGTATGATCCGGCCGAGTCACGGTATCACGCACGCTGGCAACAACCTTGCAGGGGGGCCTGTCCATGCGCCGCCATTTCGCGCCGCTGATCGTTCTGCCGTTCGTCCTTGCCGCCGGGCCGGCAATGGCGCAGTCCGGTCCGTCGGCCGAACAGATCATCCAGTCGCTGAAACCCTCCGGCAACCTGCTGGGTGGGGAGACGCGCGGGATCCGCCTGGTCAAGCCCGATGCCGCCGCCGCCGCGCCACCCGCGGCACCGGCCGGCGCGCCCGCCATCAGCCTGAATGTCGAGTTCGCCACCGGCTCGGCGGAGATCGGGCCGGCGGCGCGCCGCACCCTCGATGCGCTCGGTCATGCGCTGGCGAGCAAGGAACTGGCGCAGTACCGCTTCCGGATCGAGGGACATACCGACACCGTGGGCGCTGCGGACGTGAACCGGACCCTGTCGCAGCGCCGCGCCGATGCCGTTGCGGTGTACCTGGTGCAGCGTTACGGCATCGTCCCGGAACGGCTGCAATCCGTCGGCATGGGCGAGGAGGGTCTGGCCGTCCCCACCCCGCCGCAGACCCCGAATGCCCGCAACCGGCGCGTCAACGTCGTCAATCTCGGCGCCTGAATCTCACGCCTTGGCGCTGCTGCCGCCGGCCGGCCACGGCGACGATGCGCAACGTGGCCGCGGCGCCTGTGCGCCAGCATCGACCGAACGGATAGCTTCTCCCCGCCCGCCGACCCGCCATCATGCCGTGCGAGCCAGCGGCAGCAGTGCGACTGGCGACATCTGTCCCGCGACGTCACGGATTTGCGTGCAATCGAAGGGATGAGCCGTCATGGGCACCTGCAGACACGCCGAGATACCGCCCCTGCACGCCGATCCGGGCCGCTTCAACCATTCCGTTCACGGCGCGCGCGGACTGTTTGCGCTCGGCGTCTTCCTGTTCCACGTCGTCAACTCCGGCCTGCCGACCTGGGCGGTCGTGCAGGGACCGGCGATCCAGTACCTCCTCCGCACCAGCGAGTTCGGCGTCGAGCTCTTCTTCTGCATCAGCGGCTATGTCATCTGCGGCACCCTGCGCCGCGCGCGCGATCCCGCCACCTTCCTCGCCGACCGCGCGATCCGCATCTACCCGTCGCTCTGGGTCAGCATTCTCGTCATCGTCGCGATCGGCGTGGGGTCCGGCCAGCACGGCTATGACACCCTCGATCCCCTGAGGCTGACATGGCTGGTTCCGGCCAGCATGGCGGCGCTGCCCGGCATCCTGCCGTTCGGCAACCTCAATCCGGTCGGCTGGTCGCTCAGTTATGAGATATGCTTCTATGCGTTCTGCACGCTGTTCTGGGTGGCGCGGCGGCGGGCGGGCGCCTGGGGCGTGGCACTGCTGGCACCGGCCGCCGGGGCGATGGTGGTGTTCTATCCGCGCGCCGTCTTCCTGCTGAGCGGCGTTGTGGTCGCCGAGGGCTTGCTTGATTCCCCCAGGGTTGCGGCACTGATCCGCTATCCCGGCGTGTGGCTGGCGGTGTTCCTGTGCGCCTGGCGGACCATCCAGCTCCGCAGCCTGCCGCAGGATTTCACCGTCGTCCCGCTGGTCGACTGGGCAGGGGATGCGCGGCTGCCGCTGGCGGTCCTCGCGTTCGTGGCCGCGACCCTCGGTCTCGCCGGCCTCGCTGCGGGCCATGGCCTGCTCGGCCGCCTGCTGCGCGGGCGTTTGCTTCAGTATCTCGGCACGATCAGCTTCAGCTTCTATCTCTGGCACATCCTGGTCATGGCCACCGTCAAGATGATGATGCGCCACAGCGGGCTTGCCGCCCTGTCCGGCGGCGCGGCGCAGATCGTGTTCCTGCTGCTGACGCTGCCGTGCTCGGTGCTGGTCGCCCATGCCTGCCAGCGCTGGCTGGAGCAGCGCACCGGAAAGTGGCTGCGCCAAAGGCTGCGCCACGGGGTTCCGCTGGACCTCGCAGCGCTGAAGATCTCCATTCAGCACTGAAACGCCCGACTGGCTGCGGGATCGCGCGGAGTGCGTTGCCATCCGCCTGCCGCCGCGCGTTGCCGCCGGGCCGGCGCGCACCCTATCCTGCGCCGGCGGAGGGAGACAGCATGTTCGACACCCTGGTGCGCGGCACCATCGTTACCGATACCGAGATCATGCCGGATGGCTGGGTCGCCATTGCCGGCGAACGCATCGCCGCGATCGGACAGACGGCGCCGCCGGAGGCCGCCCGGGTTCTCGATCACGGCGCCAGCCTGGTGCTGCCCGGTCTGGTGGACGGGCACATGCACACCGGCTCGGCGCTCGGCTTTCCGGGCATCGAGGGGGCGACGCGCTCCGCCGCCGCGGGCGGGATCACCACCTGCATCGATATGCCCTATGACGTGCCGCACGCGGTTTCGGACGCTGGCGTGCTGGCCGAGAAGATCGGCTGGGTGGAACGCACCGCATATGTCGATGTGGCGCTCTACGGCACCATCCGCAAACAGGGCGGCGTGCCGGCAATCGCCGAGCTGGCCGAGGGCGGCGTCTGCTCCTTCAAGCTCTCCACCTACGAATATGATCCGGTGCGCTTCCCGCGCATCGACCACCCGACGATGCTGGCGGCGTTCGCCGCCATCGCCCGCACCGGATTGCCGGTTTCCGTCCATAACGAGGACCAGGAACTGGTCGAGCACCTGACCACCGCGGCGCGCGCGGAGGGTCGCAGCGACCCGATCATGCACGCCCGCACCCGCCCACCGCTCGCCGAGACGCTGGCCGATAATGAAATCTTCGAGATCGGACTGGCCACCGGCGCGCATGTCCACATCGCGCATTCCTCGCTCGCCCGCGGCTTCGCCATCGCCGAGGCGTTCCGTCATGCCGGCGCGCAGGCGACCGGCGAGGCCTGCATCCAGTATCTCTGCATGACGGAGGACGACCTCGTGCGCCTCGGCGGACGCGGCAAGTGCAATCCGCCGTTCCGCAGCGCCGGCGAGGTGGAACGCATGTGGGCGGCGTTGCAGGCGGACCGGATCGCCTATGTCTCGACCGACCATGCGCCCTGGCCGGTGACGCGCAAGGCGGCGTCCGACATCTTCGCCTGCGCCGCCGGCCTCACCGGCCTGCAGAGCTTCGCGCCGCTGATGTTTACGCTGCTCGACGAACGCGGCCTGTCGCCGGTGCTGATGGCGCGCTACTGCGCCGCGCGGCCGGCGCGCCATCACGGGCTGGACGGGCGCAAGGGACGCATCGCCCCCGGCCTGGACGCGGATCTGCTGGTGCTCGAACCCGGCCGCTTCGTGTTCGACGAAGCGGCGATCGTGGACCGGCCAGAACTCCGCTGGTCGCCCTATCACGGCCGCGCCCTGCGCGCGCGCGTCGCCGCCACGCTGCTGCGCGGACAGGTGATCTGGGACGGCGCGGCGGTGCGGGCGGCGCCAGGCAGCGGGCGCTTCCTGCGCCGCGGCACGGTCTAATCGAAATGGCTCCAGCCGCCGGCGCCGAGCGCGAGCTCCGTGCCGTCCGCCGCTCGCACGCCGACGCGCGGCGGCCCGCTCAGGAAACGACCGATGCAGGTGACCGGCACCGCGCCGGCAGCGGCGCGCAGCGCGGCCTCGTGCTCCGGGGGCACCGCCATCGCCAGTTCGTAATCGTCGCCGCCGGTCAGGATCAGCGTCAGCGCGCCCGGCAGCGCCGCCCGCGCCGGTGCCGAGAGCGGCAGCCGTGCTGCCTCGATCTCGGCCGCGCAACCGGCGGCGCGGCAAAGATGGCCGACATCCTGCACCAATCCGTCGGAGACATCGAGCGCCGCCGCCACCACGCCGTGCCGCGCCACCCCCAGCCGCGGCTCGGGCAGACGGTAGCGGCCGGCGAGAAACCCGTCCGGGTCCGCCCGTTCGCCCCGCGCCGCCCGCAGGCCGAGCGCTGCGTCGCCGATCGTACCGGTGACGAACAGCAGATCGCCCGGCCGCGCGCCGACACGCCGAACCGCCTCACCGGGCGCGACCGTTCCCAGCACCGTGAGCGACAGCGCGATCGGGCCGGGCGTGGAGGTGGTGTCGCCGCCCAGTAGCCTGAGGCCGAACGCGGCCTGGTCGGCTGCCAGCCCGGCGGCAAAGCCGGCGAACCACGCCTGCGGCGTCCGCCGCGGCGCCGAGACCGTCATCAGATAGCCGAGCGGCACCGCCCCCATCGCGGCGAGGTCGGAGAGATTGGTCCGCAGCAGCTTGCGCCCGATCAGGTCGGGCGGATCGTCGGGCAGGAAATGCACGCCCGCCACCATCGCATCGGCGGCGATCACCAACTCGCGCCCCGGCGGCGGCGCCAGCACCGCGGCGTCATCGGCGAGGTCGAGCGCGCCGGGGCCGGCGAGGGGACGGAAATGCCGGGCGATCAGGGCGAATTCGCCCCCCGGCGCCTGTGCGCTCATGTGCCCGCGAATTCCTCCGCCCGCAACTGCCGTGCCAGGCGGTCCAGCACCCCGTTGGCCATGCGCGGCTCGTCGCCGATGAAGAAGCCGTGCGCCACGTCGAGATATTCGTTGATGACGACCCGCGCCGGCGGACCCTCCGCGGTCAGCAGTTCCGCGATGCCCGCGCGGAGCAGCGCCCGCAGCACCGGATCCAGTCGCGGCAGCGGCCAGTCGGCGGGCAGCACCTCGGCGATCAGGCGGTCGATGCGATCCTGCTCACGCGTCGCCAGGCGCACGATGCTGGCGAACAGCGGCGCATAGGCGTCCGGCACCCGCCCGTCCTCGAACCCCCCGCCACCGCCGGGCCGTTCGCCGAGCCGGTGGCGGACGAATTCCTCGATCACGGTCTCCGCGCCGGTCTGCGCCTGCTCGCTCTGGAACAGCGCCTGCACCGCCGCCACGCGCGCCGCGGTGCGCGGACGGGAACGCCCCTGCGGTGGCGGCGCCATCACTCCGCCTCCAGCCAGCGCGCCGCCGCAATCTGGCGCAGCGCCGCCGCCGCCGCCTCCGCGCCCTTGTTGTGCCCGTCGCGCCCCGACCGCTCCTCCGCCTGCGCCAGCGCATTGACGGTGAGCAGCCCGTTGCCGAGGCAGAGCGCGAATTGCAGCGTCACCGCGGTCAGACCGGCCATCGCCTCGCGACAGACGAAATCGTAGTGGTCGGTCTCGCCCTTCACCACGCAGCCGAGCGCGACATAGCCGTGGTAGCGCCGCCGTCCGCGCACCGCGAGCCGCACCGCAGCGGCCAGTTCGAGCGCCCCGGCGACATCGAGCACATCGAAGCGCGCCCCCACCTGCGCCAGGATGCGCGCCGCACCGTCGCGCAGCCCATCGACCACGGCGGCATAATAGGGCGCGCGCACCACCAGCAGGTACGGCGCCGGTCCGTCGATGCGCGGCGCCTGCGGCAGGGCGGCGTCGATCGTGCTCATCGTCGCTCTCTCATCCCGCGCCGCCGATGCGGCGCTGCTCGACGATGTTGAGGCCGTAGCCCTCCAGCCCGATGATGGTGCGCTGCGTGTTGGAGAGCAGGACCATCTCCCGCACCCCGAGGTCGAGCAGGATCTGCGCGCCGATGCCGTAGTCGCGCAGTTCGCCGGCCGGCAGCGGACCGGCGGCGAGCGCCCGCACGCGGTCGGAGAGCTTGGTCGCGCGATTCTCCCGCAGCATCACCACCGCGCCGGTCCCCGCGGCGTCGATCATGCGCATCGCCGCATGCAGCGTCGCCGCGTGCCCCGCCACGATGTCGTCGAGCACATCGACCGCGTGCATGCGCACCAGCACCGGCCCGCTGGCGCCCACTTCGCCCTTCACCAGCACCAGATGCTCGGCATATTCGACCGTGTTGGCATAGACGATCGCCTGCCAGACGCCGCCGATGGCATGGGTGATGGTGCCTTCCTGCACCCGCCGCACGAGACGCTCCGTACGCCGGCGATGGGCGATCAGGTCGGCGATGGTGCCGAGCCGGAAATTGTGGTGCTGGGCGAAGGCGACGAGATCGGGCAGCCGCGCCATCGTGCCGTCGTCATTCATGATCTCGCAGATCACCGCCGACGGGTTGAGGCCGGCGAGGCGCGCGATATCGACCGCGGCTTCGGTATGGCCGGCCCGGATCAGGGTGCCGCCCTCGCGCGCCAGCAGCGGGAAGATGTGCCCGGGTGTCACGATGTCGCCGCGGCCGCATTCCGGGTTGATGGCAACCGCGATCGTGTGGGCGCGGTCGTGGGCGGAAATGCCGGTGGTGACACCGCTCTGCGCCTCGATCGAGACGGTGAAGGCGGTCTGGTGGCGGGTGCCGTTGGCGGCACTCATCAGCGGCAGGCCAAGCTGTTCGACGCGGTGCTGGGTCAGCGCGAGGCAGATCAGGCCGCGACAGTGCCGGGCCATGAAATTCACCACCTCCGGTGTCGCGAACTGGGCGGGGATGATGAGATCGCCCTCGTTCTCCCGGTCCTCGTCATCGACCAGGATGAAGGGGCGGCCGTTGCGCGCCTCCTCGATCAGTTCGTCGATCGAGCTCAGATGATCGTGCAGGCTGCGTGTCATCAGGGCGTCGCTCATGGCATCTCCTGTAGTCGCGCGACGTAGCGCGCCAGCGTGTCGATCTCGATGTTCACCGCGTCGCCCGGGCGGCGCAAAGCGAAGGTCGTCACCCCGGCGGTGTGGGGGATGATGTTGACGCCGAATTCGGCCCCCGCGACCTCGTTGACGGTGAGCGAGACCCCATCGACGGCGATGCTGCCCTTGGCGGCGATGAAGCGTGCCAGCGCAGCGGGGACGCGGATGCGCCAGCGCATCGAGCCGTGCTCCGGCACCATCGCCAGCACCGTGCCGACGCCATCGACATGGCCGCTGACGATATGGCCGCCGAGTTCGTCGCCGACGCGCAGCGGACGCTCCAGATTGACCCGCGTCCCCTGCCGCCAGGTGCCGAGCGTCGTTTTCGCCAGCGTCTCGGCGGAAACGGTGACGGCGAACCAGTCCCCGGCGAGTTCGACCGCGGTCAGGCAGCAGCCGGAACAGGCGATCGAGGCGCCCGGCGGGACCGCCGACAGGTCGGTCCAGCCGGGGGCGCCGATCACCAGCCGCATGTCCGCCGCCCCGCCGATCGGCGTCACCGTCCGCACCGTGCCCAGCCCCGTGACGATCCCGGTGAACATCCCTTGTTTCCTCAGATGGCCAGATCAGGCGGCGCGGCGCAGTTCGGTCAGCACGTCCTCGCCGACCGGGCGCGTCGCCGCGCGGACGAAGCGCGGCATCGCCGCCAGTTCGGCAATGCCGAAAGCCTGAGCCGCCGGCCAGCCATCCGCCCCCATCACTGCCGGCGCATGGAACCACGCCAGCCGGTCCACGTGGTCGGCCCGCAGCAGAGCCGCGGCAAGCTGGGCGCCCCCTTCCACCAGCAGCCGTGTGATGCCGCGCTGACCGAGCAGACGCAAGGCCGCGGCAAGATCGACCCCGAGCCCCTCGCCGGACGCGGCCGGTGCGACGGCGAGCACGGTCACGCCGGCATCGCTGAGGGCGCGGCCGCGGGCGGCGTCGGCGCCGGGACGGGCGAGCAGCCAGGTGGGGGTGACGCCGGCGGTCACCACCAGCCGTGAGGTGAGCGGCGTGCGCAGATGGCTGTCGGCGACGATGCGGACCAGCTTCGTGGTGCGAAAGCCCGGCAGGCGGCAGGTCAGGTCGGGATCGTCGGTCAGCACCGTGCCGACGCCGACCATGATCGCGTCGTGCCGGCCGCGCAGCGCATGCGCCGCCCGCCGCGCCGCCGCCCCCGTCACCCAGCGGCTTTCGCCGCCGGCGGTCGCGATCCGCCCGTCGAGGGTGGAGGCGAGTTTCAGCGTCACCAGCGGCCGGCCGGTGCGAATGCGGGTGAAGAAGCCGGCATTGACCTCCGCCGCCGCCTCGCCGAGCAGCCCGACCTCGGTCGCAATGCCGGCGGCGCGCAGGCGGGCGAGGCCCTGGCCGTTGACGCGCGGGTCGCAATCCTGCGCCGCCACCACCACGCGGGCGACGCCGGCGGCGATCAGCGCGCCGGTGCAGGGGGGTGTACGGCCGTGATGGCAGCAGGGTTCCAGGGTGACATAGACGGTGGCGCCGCGCGCCGCAGCGCCGGCCATCGCCAGCGCCAGCGTCTCGGCGTGCGGCCGGCCGCCTGGGGCGGTGACGGCGCGGCCGACCACCCGCCCGTCGCGCACGATGACGCAGCCGACCGCCGGGTTGGGCCAGCACTGGCCAAGGCCGCGCCGCGCCAGGGCCAGCGCCGCCTGCATGTGGGACGGATCGACCATACGCCGCCTATGTGGGACCGCCGAGCTGGCCGAGGAAGGCCTCGAAATCGCGGGCCTCGCGGAAGTTGCGATAGACCGAGGCGAAGCGGACATAGGCGACGGCATCCACTTCCTTCAGCGTCTCCATCACCGTCTCGCCGATCCGCTGGCTGGTCACGTCGCTGTCGCCGGAGGCTTCGAGCTGGCGGACGATGCCGTTGACGATGCGCTCGATGCGTTCCTCGGAGACCGGGCGCTTGCGCAGCGCGATGCGGATGGAGCGGGCGAGCTTGTCGCGATCGAAGGGGACGCGGCG
>JAJZNE010000113.1 GCA_021847995.1 Pseudomonadota bacterium
CAGCCGGGTGGGGGCGTTGCCGGCGGTCAGCCGGTTGTCGCCGGCGGCGCTGCCATAGAGGAAGCCGCCGCCGCTGCCGCCGGTGACGGTCAGGCTGCCCGGTCCGCCGACCACCGTGTCCTGGCCGCCCAGGGCATCGACCAGCAGCGGGCCGCTGCCGCCGAACAGCAGCCCGGCGGCGCCGGTCAGCGCCACCGTGTCCGCCCCGGCGCCGGCCACCCCCGTATCGGTGCCCGGCGCGTCCAGCAGTGTCGCGCCGCCGCCCGCCACCAGTTCCTGCGCGACGCCGCCGCCGATGATCGTGCAGGGCTGCGAGAGTCCGCGCACGGTCGCCTGCTGGCTGCCGCTGATCTGATGCGTTTCGGCGAAGCGCACCGCGGGGTCGGCCTGGATCAGGCCGGCGCCGGCGGCGGTCGCGGGGCCGGCGGGGATGGCGCCGTCGGCGAGCAGCGCCGAAACGTCGCCATGCGTGAGGGAGGGGTCGGCCTGCAACACCAGGGCCGCCACCGCCGCCGCCTCGGCCGCCGCGGCCGAGGTGCCGTAGAACGGATTGATCACGCTGGTGGCGGCGCCGTCGGGGGCAAGGAACGACGGTGCGGCGAGCGTCTGCGGCTGGGCGAGCGGGGTGCCGCTGGCCGAGAACAGGAATTCGCCCGGGCCGGTGCTGGAATAGGGCTCCGGCGTCGGCGTGCCGCCCTCGGCTGGGGTGTTGCTGACGGCGACGGCGCCGACGGCGTTCACGCCGGGCACCAGGTCGTGCCCGATGATCGAGCCGCTGCCCACCCCGACGCCCTGGCCGCTCAGCGTGCCGCCGCCCTCCAGCACGTATTTGAACAGCGACGGCGCCGCCGTGCCGGCGGTCTGGGTGACATAGATGCGGTAGGTCGCGTCGCTGCTCAGCGTCGGAAATTCGAGCAGCGCCGCCGGCTCCTGCCCCGGCTGGAACGAGGCGGTGACGCCGCCGCCGGGGCCGATCGCATCGACGGTGAGCGTCGGCGGGTTGGCCGCCGCATAGGGCGCAGCCCATTGCAGGGCGAGCGTCACCTGCTCCCCGGCCGGGATGGTCGCGGTCTGGAAGAAGCTGCCGCCGGGGAACTGCTCGGCGACCGCGCTGCCGATGCCGGGGATGTCGGTGGTGGCCGGGGCAAAGGCGCCCTGGAAATAATTGCTGCCCTCGTTGCCGGCAGCCGAGAAATAGCTGACGCCCCCGGCAATCACCTTCGCGGCGCCGGTATCGACGGGACCGGCGAACTGGAAGAACGGCTCATCGACCCAGGCGGTGTCATCGACGATGATCTGGCAGCCGGCAGCCGCCAGCGCCTGCATGCCGTTGGCGAAATCCTGTTCGGAGTTGAAGGCGGTGTAGAAATAAAGCTGCGCGCCCGGCGCGGTGGCGTGGATCAGCTCGGCCATCGCCTGGCCTTCGTCGCTGCTGCCCGGTGGCCCTTCCTCCAGCACCGTGACGCCGCCGGCGGGCAGCAGCCCCTGCTGGATCGCCGCCGCGGCGCCGCCGTTCACGTCGTAGCTGTCGGACATGATGCCGATCTTGATGCCGGCCCCGCTGACGCCATAGGTGCTGCGCGCCGCCGGTCCGCCCAGCGCCGCGTCGGCGAGATCGAGACCGGCCAGCGCGGCGGCAAGCGGGGTGGCGGCGTTCGGGTCGGACATGGCGTCTCGTGCGGGCAGCGGCGGGAGGGGATATGGTCCTATTCCCGCGGGCCGGCCAGAGCCGCGGGAAGGGCGGTGGCAGCACGCCGTGCCTGCCGCTCCCCGGCCGCTGTGGCTGACACTGGCGCGGCGGAGGAACCGATGATCGGCATCGACTGGGGAACCAGCAGCTTCCGGGCGTTCCGGCTGGACGCGGACGGCACGGTGACGGACCGCCGTGTCGCCGCGCGCGGCATCCTGGCGGTGGAGGACGGCCGGTTTGAGGAGGAATTGCTGCGCCAGGTCGGCGACTGGCTCGCGGACGGGGAGCGGCAGGTGCTGATGTCCGGCATGATCGGCAGCCGGCAGGGCTGGCAGGAGGCGCCCTATCTGCCCTGTCCCGCCGGCCCGGCCGAGATCGCCGCCGCCCTCGGCACCGTCGGGTGCGAGGGCGCCGATCTGCGGCTGGTGCCGGGACTGACCTGCACCGATGCCGCCGGCACGCCGGAAGTGATGCGCGGGGAGGAGACGCAGATCGTCGGCGTGCTGGAGGAGATGGCGCCGCGGGCGCTGGTCTGCCTGCCCGGCAGCCACAGCAAATGGGCGCGGATCGAGGGCGGACGGATCGTCGGCTTCGCCACCTACTTCACCGGCGAGGCGTTCGCCGCCCTCAGCGCCCACACCATCCTCGCCCGCCTGATGCGCAGCGCGCCCCCCGACCCGGCCGCCTTCGACCGCGGCGTGGCGCGCGCGGGGGAGCCGGGGCATCTGCTGCATCACCTGTTCGGCGTGCGCACCCTCGGCCTGTTCGGACGTCTGGCGGAGACGGCGGCGGCGTCCTATCTCTCCGGCCTGCTGATCGGCCACGAGGTGCGCGCCGCCCTGCCGGGCGACGGGACGGCGGTGCATGTCATCGGCAGCGACGAATTGTCGGCACTCTATGCCCGGGCCCTCACCGCCTGCGGCGTCGTGCCGGTGGTGCATGCCGAAGATGCGGCGGCGCGCGGCCTGGTGCGGCTGGGGCGGGAGGCGGAATGGCGCTGAGTTTGCGGGAATGGCTGGGGCGTGGCCCGCTGGTCGCGATCCTGCGCGGCGTGCGGCCCGAGGAGGCGGAGGCGATCACCGCCGCGATTGCGGCGCAGGGGGTCGGCATCGTCGAGGTACCGCTCAACTCCCCGGCGCCGTTCGACAGTATCCGCCGCCTCGCCGCGCGGTTCGGGAATGATCTGCTGATCGGCGCCGGGACGGTGATGACGGAGGCGGAGGTCGGGGAGGTCGCGGCGGCGGGCGGGCGGCTGGTGGTGACGCCGCATGCGGCGGGGTCGGTGGTGGAAGCGGCGAAGCGGCGCGGCCTGATCGCCTGCCCGGGAATTGCGACGCCGACGGAGGCCTTCGCGATGCTCGCGGCGGGGGCCGACGCGCTCAAGCTGTTCCCAGCGGAGGCGAGTTCCCCCGCGGTGCTGCGGGCGCTGCGCGCGGTGCTGCCGGCGGGAACGCTGGTGCTGCCGGTGGGCGGGATCGCAGCGGGGAACATGGCATCCTGGCTCGCCGCCGGCGCGGCCGGGTTCGGCATCGGCTCGGCGATCTACCGGCCCGGCGACACGCCGGCGGCGGCGGGCGCCAGGGCGGCGGCGCTGGTTTCCGCCCTGCGTGCATAGGCACATCCGGCGCCCCCGTTGCCCCGCGCCGCGCGCTATGGCTAACTCGGCGCAAGAACAGCGAGGAAACGGGCCGATGGCACAGGTGTCGCTCCGCAAGGTCGAGAAGGCCTATGAGACCTACAAGGCCGTCCACGGCATCGACCTGGAGATCGCGGATGAGGAGTTCGTGGTCCTGGTCGGGCCGTCCGGCTGCGGCAAATCGACCACGCTGCGCATGGTCGCGGGGCTGGAGGAGATCACCGGCGGCGAGATCTGGATCGGCGGCGACAAGGTCAACGACGTGCCGCCGCGCGACCGCGACATCGCCATGGTGTTCCAGAACTACGCCCTCTATCCGCACATGACCGTGTTCGAGAACATGGCGTTCGGCCTTAAATTGCGCAAATTCCCGCGCGACGAGATCAAGCGGCGGGTGGATGAGGCGGCGCGCATCCTCGATCTCAGCCCGCTGCTCGAACGCCGGCCGAAGGCGCTGTCCGGCGGGCAGCGGCAGCGCGTGGCGATGGGGCGCGCGATCGTGCGCAACCCGCGCGTGTTCCTGTTCGACGAGCCGCTGTCCAATCTCGACGCCAAGCTGCGCGTGCAGATGCGCACCGAGATCAAGAAGGTGCACCAGACCGTCCGCACCACCACCGTCTATGTCACCCACGATCAGGTGGAAGCGATGACGCTGGCGGATCGCGTGGTGGTGATGAATGCCGGGCGGATCGAGCAGGTCGGCCCGCCGCAGGAACTGTATCATCACCCGGCGACCCGCTTCGTCGCCGGCTTCATCGGCAGCCCGGCGATGAACTTCCTGCCGGTGCGCGTGGTCAACGACAACGGGCTGGCGGTGGTGCTGGCGGGCGGCACGCGGCTTGCCATACCGGCGCAGCGCGCCAACCGCTACGCACCCTTTGCCGGGCGGGAGATGACGCTGGGCATCCGCCCGGAACATCTGACCGATCTGTCGGGGCAGGAGAAGCCGGGCGTCGGCATCATCCAGGCGCCGGTCGAGGTGGTCGAGCCGATGGGGATGGAGACGATGGTGCATTTCCCGCTCGACGGCGTACCGGTGACGGCGCGCGTCGCCCCCGACACGCCGGCCCGCCCCGGCGAGATGCTGCCGCTCGCCGCCGACCTCAACCAGATGCACCTGATCGAGAACGACACCGGCCGCGTTGTCTGATCCGCGCGCCGCCGGCGTGCCGGCCGATCTGCTGTTCCTGGTGCTCAGTGCCGTGCTGTGTCTGGCGCAGGCATTGCCGTACAGCCATGGCCTGATGCTGCGGCCGGAGGTGATGCGCGGCGGCCTCGGCGATCGCGGCCTGGGCGAGGGCCTCACCGGCTGGGCGGCGCGGGCGCGGCGTTCCCACGTCAACATGGTGGAAAGCCTGGTGCCGTTCGCGGTCCTGCTGCTGGCGACGCATGCGGCGGGACGCGGCGGGCGGCTGAGCGCGCTCGGGGCGGAGACGTTCTTCGCCGCGCGCCTCCTGCATGCCGTCTGCGCGCTGGCGGGGCTTGCGTGGGGGCGTAAGGTCGCGTGGCATCTTTCCCTGTTCGGCGCGGCGCTGGTGCTGCTGGCGCTGTGCTTTCCAACCTGATCCCAGCGGAGACCGCCATGCAGGACGCCGATGCCACCGTCACCGTCGAGGCCGCGCGGCTCGGCAAGCTGGTCACCGATATCTTTGCCGCCAGCGGCTGTGCCGCGGACGAGGCGGGGCGCATCGGCCATTATCTTCTCTCCGCCAACCTTGCCGGCCACGACAGCCACGGCGTCATCCGCACGCCGCGCTATGTGCAGTGGCTGCAGGACGGCAAGGTGCTGGCTGGCCAGACGCTGAGCGTGGTGAGCGAGGGGCCGGTGTTCGCGACGGTCGATGGCAATTACGGGTTTGGCCAGACGATCGGCCCGCAGGCCGTCGATCTCGGCATCGCCAAGGCCCGCGCCGCCGGGGTCGCGGTGATCGCGCTGCGCCATTCCGGCCATCTCGGCCGCATCGGCGACTGGGGGGAGCGGGCGGCGGAAGCGGGGCTGGCGTCGATCCATTTCGTCAATGTCGAGGGCGGCGAGTTGGTGGCGCCGTTCGGCGGCGTCGATCGGCGGTTCTCCACCAACCCCGTCTGCATCGGCATTCCCGGCACCGGCGACGCGCCGATGCTGCTGCTCGACATGGCGACCTCGCTGGTGGCGGAGGGCAAGGTGCTGGTTGCCTCCAACGGCGGCAAGAAGATCCCGCCCGGGTCGCTGGTGCGCCCGGACGGGCAGTTCACCGACGATCCGGCGGCGCTCTACGGCCCGCTCAAGCCCAGCGCGCCGCGCGACCCGGCGATGGGGGAGGGGGCACTGGTCGCCTTCGGGCTGCACAAGGGATCGGGGCTCGCGTTCATGTGCGAGATGCTGGCCGGCGTGCTGTCCGGCGGCGGCACGTCGGGGCCGGTGCCGGGCGGCAGGCGATCGCGCATCAGCAACGGCATGCTGTCGGTCTATCTCGATCCGGCGAAATTCGCCGGCGCGGATTTCCACGCCCGCGCGCGCGCCTATGCCGACTATGTGAAGGCATCGCGGCCGGTCACGGCGGGCGGCGAGGTGCTGGTGCCGGGCGAGCCGGAGGCGCGCACGCGGGCGGAGCGGCTGGCGCGCGGCGTGCCGTTGCAGAAGCAGACCTGGGACGCGATCCGCGCGACGGCTGCCGGCCTCGGCGTCGCCGTGCCGGACTGACGGGGCCGGCGGCATGGCAGCCGCGGATGCCGCCTGGGTGCTGTCGGCCGCCGGCTTCGCGCTGGCGATGTCGGCGACGCCGGGGCCGAACAACGCGATGGTTGCCGCCTCCGGCGCCACCTTCGGCATCCCGCGCACGCTGCCCCACATCCTCGGCGTCTCGGTCGGCTTTCCGGTGATGTTCGCGGCCGTCGCCCTCGGCGCCGGCGCGGCCTTTGAGGCGCATCCGCCGCTCACCCGCGCGCTGCACTGGATCGGGGCTGCCTATCTGGCTTGGCTCGCCTGGCATGTCGCCGCCGCCCGGCCGGGGCCGCAGACCGAGGGGACGGGCCGCGCCCGGCCGCTCCATTTCATCGAGGCGGCGGCCTTCCAGTGGGTCAATCCCAAGGCATGGCTGATCGCTGTCAGTGGTGTCGCCGCCTATGCGACCGAGGGCGGGCGGGTCGCGGCGGCCAGGGTGCTGATCCTGGCCGCGCTGTTCCTCCTGGTCTGCGTGCCGGTGGTGACGCTGTGGTGCGGGCTGGGCGCCGGCACGGCACGAATCCTGCGCACGCGGCGGCAGATGCGCCTGTTCAACATGGCGATGGCAGCGGTGCTGGTGGCCTCGTTGATACCGATGCTGACCGGGCGCTGACGCGCGGACGGCGCGCTTGACAGCGCCCGCGTGCGGCAAAAGGATGACGTCGGACGGGAAGGAACGCCGCATGAAAACGATCAGGGGGCCGGCGATTTTCCTGGCGCAGTTCGCCGCCGACGCGCCGCCCTTCGACAGCCTGGACGGCTTGGCGCGCTGGGCGGCCGGCCACGGCTACAAGGGTGTGCAGATCCCGACCTGGGATGCGCGCCTGATCGACCTCGAACGCGCCGCGCAAAGCCGCGACTACTGCGACGAGATCAAGGGCATCTGTGCCGCGGCGGGGGTCGCGGTCACCGAGCTCTCGACGCATCTGCAAGGCCAGTTGGTCGCGGTGCATCCGGCCTATGACCTGCTGATGGACGGGTTGGCCGCCCCGGCGGTGCGCGGCAACCCGGCGGCGCGGCAGGCCTGGGCGGTGGAACAGGTGAAGCTGGCGGCGAAGGCGTCGCGCCATCTCGGCCTCACGGCACATGCCACGTTCTCCGGCGCGCTGCTGTGGCCGTTCGTGTTCCCGTTCCCGCAGCGCCCGGCGGGACTGGTGGAGGAGGGGTTCGCGGAACTGGCGCGGCGCTGGCGGCCCATTCTCGACACCTTCGAGGAGAACGGCGTCGATCTCTGCTACGAGGTGCATCCGAGCGAGGATCTGCACGACGGCGACAGCTATGAGATGTTCCTGGCCGCCGTCGGCAACCATGCCCGCGCCTGCCTGCTGTACGACCCGAGCCATTTCGTCCTGCAACAGCTCGACTACCTGGAATACATCGACTTCTTCCACGAACGCATCCGCATGTTCCACGTCAAGGACGCGGAGTTCCGGCCGAACGGGCGCAAGGGCGTCTATGGCGGCTACCAGCCCTGGGCCAACCGCGCCGGGCGGTTCCGTTCGCTCGGCGACGGGCAGGTGGATTTCGGCGCCATCTTCTCGAAACTGACGCAGTACGGCTTCGACGGCTGGGCGGTGCTGGAATGGGAATGCTGTATCAAGGACAGCGAGCAGGGCGCGGCGGAGGGCGCACCGTTCATCGCCCGCCACATCATCCGCGCCGCCGCGCGCGCCTTCGACGATTTCGCGGCGAGCGGCATCGACCATGCCGCCAACCGCCGTCTGCTGGGGATCGGCTGACATGGGCAGCGATTGTCGCGACGAGGCCGGGGTTGCGCGGCGCCTCCGGCTCGGCATGGTGGGCGGCGGGCAGGGCGCGTTCATCGGCGCCATCCATCGCATCGCCGCCCGCCTCGACGATTGCTATGAACTGGTTGCCGGCGCGCTCGCCTCCGATCCCGCGCGGGCGCATGCTTCCGCCGCCGACCTGCACATCGCCGCCGACCGCAGCTATGACGATTACGCGACCATGGCGCGGCGGGAAGCGAGCCGGCCGGACGGGATCGACGTGGTGGCGATCGTGACGCCCAATCATCTGCATCACGGTCCGGCGCGAGCCTTCCTGGAGGCCGGGATCAGCGTGATCTGCGACAAGCCGCTGACCAGCACGCTTGACGACGCGCGCGACCTGGAGCGTGCGGTACGGGAAAGCGGACTCGTGTTCGGACTGACGCACAACTACACCGGGTATCCGCTGGTGCGCCAGGCGCGCGCGATGGTGGCGGAGGGGGCGCTGGGCGCGCTGCGCGTTGTGCAGGTGGAATATGCGCAGGATTGGCTGACGACGCGGCTGGAGAGCACCGGCCAGAAACAGGCCGCGTGGCGTACCGACCCGGCGCGCAGCGGTGCCGCCGGCTGCGTCGGCGACATCGGCACGCACGCCTTCAACCTCGCCGAATTCGTCACCGGCGCCGAGGTCGAGGAAGTGGCGGCGGAGCTGACGACGTTCGTCGCCGGCCGCCCGCTGGATGACAACGCCCACATGCTGCTGCGCCTTGCCGGCGGCGCGCGCGGCATGCTGTGGGCGAGCCAGGTTGCGGTGGGGAACGAGAACGGGCTGCGCCTGCGCGTCTATGGCGAAAGGGCGGGGCTGGAATGGGCGCAGGAGCAGCCGAATGTCCTGATCTTCACCCCGCACGGCGAGCCGCCGCGGATGATCCGGCGCAACGGTGCCGGGACGACGCCGGTCGCGGCGCAGGCGAGCCGGATTCCCGCCGGCCATCCCGAAGGCTATCTGGAAGCCTTCGCGCAGCTCTATCGCGATCTCGCCGAGCAGATCACCGCCCATCGTCAGGGCCGCGCCCCCGACCCGGCAAGCCTGCTGGTGCCGGGCATCGAGGCCGGCGTGCGCGGCATGCGCTTCATCACCGCCGCCGTCGCATCGAGCCGCGATGACGCGCGCTGGACGAAACTCTAGGGACAACATGAGCACGATCTTCGCCGACCTCCCGCCGATCCGCTACGAGGGCCCCGACAGCCGCAATCCGCTGGCGTTCCGCTGGTACGACCCCGATCGCATCGTGCTCGGCCGGCGGATGGCGGAGCATTTCCGCTTTGCCGTGTGCTACTGGCACACGTTCTGCTGGCCCGGTGCCGACATGTTCGGCCCGGGTACGTTCCGCCGCCCGTGGCAGGGCGCGGACACGATGGAGAATGCCGAGCGCAAGCTGGACGCCGCATTCGATTTCTTCACCCGGCTCGGCGCGCCGTTTTTCTGCTTTCACGACGTGGACGTGGCCCCTCTCGGCGAAACCCTCCGCGAGGCGTGGAGCAATCTCGACCGCATCACCGACCGCATCGGCGCGAAGATGCAGGCGAGCGGTGTCAGGCTGCTGTGGGGCACCGCCAATCTGTTCAGCCATCCGCGCTACATGGCCGGTGCCGCCACCAACCCGGACCCCGCCGTGTTTGCCTATGCCTGCGGCCAGGTGAAGCAGGTGCTGGAGGCGACGCACCGGCTCGGCGGTGCCAATTACGTGCTGTGGGGCGGGCGCGAGGGGTACGAGACGCTGCTGAACACGCGCATCGGCCAGGAACTCGACCAGCTCGGCCGGTTTCTCGCCCTGGTCGCCGAGCACAAGCACCGGATCGGCTTCAGGGGCACGCTGCTGATCGAGCCGAAGCCGTGCGAGCCGACCAAGCACCAGTACGATTTCGACGCCGCCGCCGTCAGCGCCCTGCTGCGCCGCTATGGGCTGGAGCGCGAGTACAAGCTGAACCTCGAAGTCAATCACGCGACCCTTGCCGGCCATACCTTCGAGCATGAACTGGCCTATGCGGCCGCGCAGGGGCTGCTCGGCAGCATCGATGTCAATCGCGGCGATCCGCAGAATGGCTGGGATACCGACCAGTTTCCCAATTCGGTCGCCGACTGGACGCTGGCGCTGCTGGAAATCCTCAGGGCCGGCGGCATCGGCGAGGGCGGGTTCAACTTCGACGCCAAGGTGCGCCGGCAGTCGATCGATCCGACCGATCTGTTCCACGGCCATGTCGGCGCGATGGATGTCTGCGCGCGCGCCCTGCTCGCCGCCGCCGAGATCATCGGGGACGGCACGCTCGACCGCTTCGTTGCCGAACGCTATGCCGGCTGGCAGTCCGGCCTGGGCGCCGAGATTCTCGGCGGCCGGCGCACCCTCGGCGAGATCGCGCAGCATGCCCATGACACGCCACCGCCGGCGCCGCGCAGCGGGCGGCAGGAAATGCTGGAAAATCTGGTCAACCGCTTCGTCTGACCCCGCGTTCCCACGATGACTGCCGATCACGTTTCCGATGGCCGGCGTGATGGTGCCGGTGCGCCGATCCGGCGGATACGCGATGCCATCACGCTCCCGCGCCCACCCGGCACGTCGCGGTTGCAGGATTTGTCGGGCCGCGCGTAGAATGCTTGCAAGTCGGCCGGATCGGCTGATCGCCGGCGGAATGTCGGCACGATGCAGCAAGGGGGGAAACGGAAATGTCCGGTGCGGGAGAGCCTGCTTGTTGGTGGCAGGCGCGTAGAGGGGTGCGGCGCGTCAACATCAGGGGTGTTCTGACCGCCGGCGTGGCGGCGGTTCTCGGCCTCGCGCTGGCCGGCCGGCCGGCCGGAGCGCAGACGCCGGGCGAGAACTGGATCGGTACCTGGACCGCAGCACCGCAGCCGGTCTGGAATGCCGACTTTCCCGTCGCGTGGACCTTGCCACGCAACCTCTGGAACCAGACGATCCGCCAGGTCGCGCATGTCAGCATCGGCGGCTCCCGCGTGCGCATCGTGCTGTCGAACCAATTTGGCGCTCAACCGCTGGTGATCGGCGCGGCGCATGTCGCGCGGGCCGGAAGCGGGTCGGCGATCGTCGCCGGATCGGATCGCGCCCTCACCTTCGGGGGCGCAACGTCGGTCAGCATACCTCCCGGTGCGCCGGCGATCAGCGATCCGGTTGATCTCGATGTGCCGCCACTGGGCGATATCGCGGTGAGCCTGTTCCTGCCCGAAACAACACCGGTGGCCACCGCGCACTGGGAGGGTGTGCAGACCGCCTACATCTCGGAGCCCGGCAATCATGTCGGAGATGCCGAGATCAAGCCACAGACGACGATGAGATCGCGGGCCTTCCTCAGTGGTATCATGGTGCCGGCACCGGCCGATGCGCAGGCGGTGGTGACGTTCGGCGATTCCATCACCGATGGCGCCAATTCCACGCCCGATGCCAACCGACGCTGGCCCGATATGCTGGCGGCGCGACTGCAAAAGACCGGCAACGTCCACCTTGCCGTGCTCAACGAAGCGATCTCCGGGGAGCGGGTGCTGCGCGATCGGATGGGTGTCAATGCCCTGGCGGCCTTCGATTCGGAGGTGCTCAGCCAGCCGCGTGTGCACACCGTGGTGCTGATGATGGGGATCAATGACATCGGCTGGCCGCAAAGCGCGCTCGCGCCGCACGAGCCGGTACCTTCGGCGGACGACGTCATCGCCGGCTACAAGCAGCTTATTGCCCGCGCACATCTGCATGGCCTGCGGATCATCGGTGCCACGCTCACGCCTTTTGACGACGCATTCAAGGGCCTGCCCTTCGAAGGCTATTTTACCGAAGCCAAGGAGGCCAGGCGCCAGGCGATCAACCAGTTCATCCGCAGTGGCGCCTTCGACGGCGTGATCGACTTCGACGCAGTGGTGCGTGATCCGGCCAATCCACGGACGATCCAATCGCGTTTCGACTCAGGGGACCATCTGCATCCCAATGATGCCGGCTACGCGGCGATGGCCGATGCCGTCGATCTCAACATGCTGACCGGCCGGCAATAGCGGCATGCCGACGTTCCCGGGCGAGGGAACGTCGGCCGACCAGTCGCCTGCCCTGCAGGCTCAGGCGGGCAGCAGCGTGGACGCGCCGGGAAAAGGGGCGCGATGCCGCCCTCCGATGCCAATGCCGCGACGCATGGCCGCTGACCGACTGTTCACGCGGCCGTGCGACCGCGGCTGCGCGCGTGGGCGGTGCGGAAGGCGCGCGCCAGTGCCGGCCCCAGCGCCATGCCGTGAGCCTCCTGCAAATAGGTCTGGAAGTCGTAGATGGTGACGGCGGGACAGACCTCGAATTCCAGGAAGGTCACGCCCCTGTCGGCGCCGAGACGGAAATCCATCGCGAACAGATCAGCAAGCCCGAGCAGGCGGGCGAGCCGCTCCGCCGCATCCTCGATCGCGGCGACGGCGCGCGCCATCGCAGGATCGGCGCGCAGGTCATCGAGCCGCGGCACGAAGGCCGCCGGCCGCGCTGTCCCGAAGCCGCCACGTCCGCCTTCGGTGTCGCGCGCGCCCGACAGCGTCTCGTTGTCGCGCATGGTCAGGAAGGCGCCGCCGGTCTCGCCGCGCGGATCGGCGGCGAGGCGGTGGATGCCCAGCTGGCCGCGGAACGTGCCGCCGGTGTCGAGAAAGCTCACCCGCACATCGGCGCCGGCGACGAAGGGCTGCACCACGGCGCGATCGGCGTAGCGGTCCCACAGCCGCGCCGCCCGCACGCCGGCCTCGGCCAGCGTCGCACAGCGGCTGTCGGCGAAGATGCCGAGCTTGGCGCCAAGCGTGTTCGGCTTGACGAAGAACGGCCCCGGGCCGAGCGCTCCGCCAAGCTCCGCCAGTACCGTTCCGCCCTCCAGCAGCCGTGTCGGCGGGCAGGGCAGGCCGGCACTGGCGGCGAGGGCGAGGGAGGCGAACTTATCCTGGCAGAGATGCTGCGCCGCCGCCGGGGCACCGAAGCGCGGCAGGCCGAGCAGGTGGGCGAGCGCAGGGATGGCGGCGCCGCGGTAGAAGCGGATGCCGTCGGTGACGTTCCACAGCAGCGTCTCCGCCCCGGCTTCCGCGAGTTCCGCCAGCAGCACCGGCAGTTCGTCGAGTTCGGCGAAGCGGACCGCGATCCCCTCCGCGCCCAGCGCCGCCGCGATCTGCGGGATATAGGCGGGCAGATCGGTCGCCTGCGCCAGATAGACCGCGATCTCGGCCGCGATCTCCGCCGCGTAGCCGTGGGCGCGCAGCCGCGTCGTGGCAGCCGCTTCGGTTTCATACAGGATCACCGCCTCTCGCAGCATCTCCGCCATCCGCCGCCCGCATCCCTTGACCGGGCGATGCTGGCGCGGCAGCGGGCCGGTGGGAAGCATGATCCTGTTGCAGGGCAGGAAGAAAACCGGATATCGTTACGCATGCCGGTAATCACTTCGCAGAGGGGCGCCCCCCCCGTCCCGCTCGCCTGGGTGCGGGAGGCGCCGTGGCTGCATGGCGACCGGGCACGGGCCTATGCGCTGGTGTTCGACGTGGTGCTGGGACTCGGCGTGGTGGCGGTCGCGGTGGCGCGGTTCGCGCTCGGCCACAGCGCCGACTACCTGAGCTTCTGGGCCGCGGGGCGGCTGGCGCTGGCGGGGCAGGCGGCTTCGGCATACGACGTGGCGGCCCACGCGGCGATCGAGAAGGCGCGGTTTCCCGCCACCGGCTATTACGGCTTCTTCTATCCGCCGGTCTATCTGCTGGTGTGCGCGCCGCTGGCGCTGCTGCCGTTCTACCCATCGCTGGTGATGTTTCTCGGCGCCAGCCTGCTCGCCTATCTGCGCGTGCTGCGGCGCCTTCTGCCGGGTGCCTGGATGGCGCTGTTCGGCTTTCCCGGTGTCGCGGCGACGCTGCTGTTCGGCCAGAACGGGCTGCTGACCACCGCGCTGTTCGGCGCCGGTCTCACCGCCCTGGCACGGCGGCCGGCGCTGGCGGGCGTCTGTTTCGGCTGCCTCTGCTACAAGCCGCATCTCGGGCTTGCCGTGCCGCTGGCGCTGGTGGCGGCGCGGCAATGGCGGGCGATCGGCGGCGCCGCAGCCACCGTCGCCTGCCTGGTCGCCGCCTCCGTTGCGGCCTTCGGTCTCGCCTCCTGGCGTGCCTTCCTCGCCGGCACCGCGCTTGCCCATCAGACGCTGGAACAGGGCCTCGCCGTCAATGCGAGCTGGGAGAGCACATTCCGCATCGTGGCGCAGGCGGGCCTCGGCCTGAAGGCCGCCTATGCCGCGCAGGCGGCGGTGAGCGTCGGTGCGCTGGTCGCGCTGGCGGTGGCCTGCCGCCGGCGCGAGGGGGCGATCGTCGGGGCACTGCCGCTCGCTTCCCTGCTGACGACGCCGTTCCTGCTCGCCTATGATCTCGCCCTGCTCGCCGTGCCGATGGCCTGGGTGGTGGCGCAGGCGCGGCGGGAGGGCGGATTCCTGCCGTGGGAGAAGGCGGTGCTGGCCTTCGCCTACGTCGCGCCGCTGCTCTCCATCGTCGGCGGACGGGCCAATCTGCCGCTCGGCCCGGCGGCGATGCTGGCGCTGTTCGCCGTGGTGCTGCGCCGGGCGGAGCCGCCGCCATAGGCGCGCCCGCCGCGCGAACTTGCCGGTACGCACAGGCACTGCCAGGCCATGTCTCACTTTTGCGTCAGAGTGATTGACGCCCCCTCATGTCAGGAGGATGCGGCGCCGTGTGTCCGCCGCCCCGCTCCGTTCCGCAGGTCTGCCCGTCCCATGCGCCGCTTGAGCCGCGTGCTGCTGACCGGTGATGCCACCGGCGGCATCTGGCGCTACAGCCTGGAACTGGCGCGCGGGCTGGCGCAGGCGGGGGTGCAGCCGGTGCTGGCGCTGCTCGGTCCGAACCCGGCCCCGGCCCAGGCGGCGGAGGCGGCATCGGTGCCGGGGCTGTGGCTGGTCCCGACCGGCCTGCCGTCCGAGCGGACCGCGCCGGACGAGGCTGCATTGCGCAGCACCGGCGCGGCACTGGCGGGCCTCGCGCAGCGGGTGCGGGCGGACACGGTGCATCTCCACACGCCGGCACTCGCCGCCGAAGTGGCGTGGGGCGTGTCGGTGGTCGCGGTCGCGCACGGCGATGTCGGCACATGGTGGGAGGCGGTTCATCCGGGTGAGAAACTGCCGGATCACCTGGCCTGGCACGCCGCCGCAATCGGACGCGGCCTCGCCGAGGCGGACGTGGCGATCGCGCCGAGCCGCAGCTTCGCCCGCACCCTGGCCCGCCGCTACCGGCCGGGGCGGGACATCCTGGTGGTGCGCCACGGCCGCACCCCGCCGCCGGCGGCGGGGGCGGTGGTGCGCGTGCCGGCGGTGCTGGCCGCTGGCCGGAATTGGGATGCCGGGGCCAACATGGAGCTGCTGGACCAGGTGGCCCCGGCCCTCGACGTGCCGGTGCAGGTCGCCGGCCCGTGCTATCCCGCGGGCGCGGCCGGCGGGGGAGGGTTCGCCAATCTACGCCCTCTCGGCCTGCTCGATGCGACAGCGCTTGCCGCGCATATGGCGGCCGCGACGGTATTCGCCGCCCCCGCGCGCTATGCCCCGTTCGGGCTCGCGGTGCTGGAGGCGGCGCAGGCCGGGATGGCGCTGGCGCTGGCCGACATTCCCGCCTTCCGTGAATTGTGGGAAGGCGCGGCCCTGTTCTTTCCGCCCGACGATCCGGCGCGGCTGGCCGACGTGCTGCGCCGCCTGCTCGCCGCCCCGGCCGGCCATGCCCGCCGCGCCGCCGAGCGCGCCGCCCGCTACGACGCCGCCACCATGATCGCGGCCACCCTCGGGCAGCATCGGGCGCTGGCCGGCGCGACCGGAGCGGTCTCCGCCTGACCGTCCGGCCGTGCCGGTCCGGGCGGAGCGGTCAGCCGGGGAAGAAGCGGGCGTTCAGCGTCTCGAACGCTTTCTGGAAGACGTTGCGGTGAATGTCGGGGATCAGCGCCACGTCGTCGTTCGGCGCCGCCGTCCAGTCCGCCGTCCACACCGCGAAGGTGCGGCCGGTATCGGTGATCGGCCGGAACCGCGCCGCGGCATGGTAGTTGAGCCATGGCATCGGCGAGACTTCGATCGTGTAGCGGAAGGCGTGCTCGATGTCAGAGAGGCCGGTCAACCGTTCGTGCAGTTTGCCGTCGCCGAGGCGGAAGGCACGCACGCCGCCGACCGTGTCGGCGCGCACGCCGCCCAGCATGTGCATGTCGGCGAGGTCGGGATGCCATGCGCCCATGCCGGCGAAGTCGCGCACCCGCTGCCAGACCGCGTTGAGGTTGCCGTTGATAACCGCGGAACAGAACACCTTGGCCGGCCGGAGGCCGCTCCAGCGCGCCGCACCGGCGGGGGCGGCGCCGACCTTGCCGCGCAGCGCGGCGATGCCGGCGGCGTACACCTCGGCCGAGATCAGCGCCTCGTATTTCCCCGCATCCTCCGGCGCTTCCTCGAAACTGCCGTTCCATTGCATGAAGGTGCGGTCGCCGTCGGTGACAGGGATCAGCTCGATCGTGCTGACATAGTCGCGGATCGGGAAGGCCGGCTGCACGAAGGCATAGGTGACGGTGTAGCGCGAATCGTCGAGCGCCAGCAGCCGTTCCGTGCAGTGGGCGCCGCCGGCAAGGTCGAGCTTGCGGATGCAGCCGACGCTGGCCGGGTCGCGCCCGTGTTCGATCCCGCTCTGCGTCACGGCGGGCAGCCAGGACGACAATGCGCCGAAATCGCGCACCCGCGCCCACACCGCCTCCACCTTCGCGTCGATGATGCCGCTTGCATAGGCTTTCGCCATCGTTTTCTCTCCTATCGCCGTGTGATTGCCTTGAACCGGCGCGTCTGCTCGGTGAGCGCAGTTTCCGTCGGCAGCCGCTCAATCGAGGAGGCGCCGTAGAATCCGTGCACATCGCGGCACCGGTCGAGGATGAACTGGGCATCCGCGGGCGTCGCGATCGGGCCGCCGTGGCACAGCAGCAGGACATCGCCGCGCACGGCGCGGGCGGCGGCGGCGATCGCATCGATGCGTCCGACGCAGTCGGCGAGCGTGAGCGCGGTGCCGGCGCCGATCGTGCCGCCGGTGGTCAGCCCCATATGCGCCACCACGATGTCGGCCCCGGCGGCGGCCATCGCGTGCGCCTCCTGCTCGTTGAAAACGTAGGGCGTGGTGAGCATGTCCCTGGCATGGGCGCGGCGGATCATGTCCACTTCCAGCGCGAAGCCCATGCCGGTTTCCTCCAGGTTGGCGCGGAACGTGCCGTCGATCAGCCCGACGGTCGGGAAGTTCTGCACGCCGGAGAAGCCGAGCGCCTTCAGGTGATCCAGGAAGTGATCGAACTGGCAGAACGGGTCGGTGCCGTTCACGCCGGCCAGCACCGGGGTCGCACGCACCACCGGCAACACCTCGCGTGCCATCTCCACCACGATCTCGTTGGCATTGCCGTAGGCGAGCATGCCGGCGAGCGAGCCGCGGCCGGCCATGCGATAGCGGCCGGAATTGTAGATCACGATCAGATCGATGCCGCCCGCTTCCTCGCACTTGGCGGACAGACCCGTGCCGGCGCCGCCGCCGACGATCGGGATATGCCGGCGCGCCATATCGTGGAAGCGTTCCAGCAGAGCGGTGCGCGGGATCGCCGGCATGGTCAGGCCCCCTGCGTGATGGCACGGAACTGCCCCACCAGCGCGTCGGCAAAGGCCACCTCGTTGATCGCATGCGGCAGGCGGATCAGGCGCCGTTGCGGCGTCGGCTGCACCGTCGCCTCCAGCGCCGCGAACAGCGCCGCATCCGCCGCGGGATCGTGGAACGGCTGGCCGGGCGTGTCGATCAGCGAAACACCGCCCTCCGGCAGCAGAAATCGCACCTCGCCGGTGCAGCGGTTGAGCCGTTCGCCGATCCACCGTCCGATGCGCGCGCATTCCTCCGCCGTCGTGCGCATCAGCGTGACGTTGGGGTTGTGGGCATAGAGCAGACGGCCGCGAAACTGCGCCGGCACGCTTGCCATCGCGCCGAAATTCACCATGTCGAGCGCGCCGCAGGAACCGACATAGGGCAGGCGGGTTCGCGCCACTGCGCCGAACCGGTCGTCGGTGCAGGGAAAAACGCCGCCGATCAGCAGATCGGCGACTTCCGTCGTGGTCGCATCGATCAGCCCGGCGAGCAGCCCGCTGTCGGCGAGCTTCTCCATCGACTGGCCGCCGGTGCCGGTGGCGTGGAAGACGAGACAGTCATAGCTGCCGCGGAGCTGCTGCGTCACCTGCTCGATGCACGGCGTGGTGACGCCGAACATGGTCAGGCCGAGCGCCGGCTTTTCCGCCGCCTGCGGCGGCGCTGCGGCGCGCGCCATGCCGGCGATGGCGTGCGCGGCATTGGCCAGGATAACGCGGGAGATGCGGTTGAGGCCGGCGATATCGGTCACCGAATACATCATGGCGATGTCGCTCGGCCCGACATAGGGTGCGACATTGGCCGAGGCGACGGTGGAGACCATGAGCTTCGGCACGCCGATCGGCAGCGCCCGCATCGCTGCGGTCACCAGCGCCGTGTTGCCGGACCCGCCGAGGCCGATCACGCCGGCCACGTCGCCCTGCGCCAGCATGAAGCGGGTGAACGCCTCCGTCATCGCCGCCACCGCGGTGCCGCGGTCGCCGGTGAACACGGCGGCCGCGCCGTCCGGGTGATGCGCGGCCACGTCGCGTGCCGCGACATCCGCCGCCCCGCCGCCGGCGGTCGAGAGATCGACCAGCGCCGCGGGCACGCCGTCGGCCGCGATCAGATCGCGGACATAGGCAAGCTCCGCCGCCTTGGTGTCACAGGTGCCGGCGACATAGACCCGCCTGCCGTTCATCCGCTTCCCCCGCCCGTTGCGGCGGAGGCTACAGGGTCAGGCGGCAGCTTCCAAGGGCAGCACCGGGCGGATGAAGTTGAGCGCCGCGGCGAAGCTGGCCAGTCGCGCCAGTTCACGTTCCCGCACCGCGTCAGTGACCACCCAGGCGCCACCGGCAGACTGCACCATATAGGCGGGATCGGGGTTTTCCCTCACCCAGACCAGCACGTAATCGCGCTGGCGGTCGGCGCGATCGGGGAAGAAAGCGGAAGCATCGCATAAGCCCATCCGACGCCCCGCTTCCAACCAGCGGGCGAGCAGGGCAGTGTGCCGTGCGGTAATTCGCGGATGCAGAACCACAACATTTGCGGTTCCATCCTCCCCGATGTCCACGGCACGCGGCAGTCTCTTCTTGACCATCGCGGAACGGACCTCAAGATGACGTGAAACGGATGTAGCCGATAGAGGTTAATGCTTGCCAGCGAAGACGCAGTGACTCTGCGTCGTTGCATCCGACTGTGCCGGAGTCGCCACACCTGTGAACATTTGTCGCTGTTGCGCGCCGGTTGCAGCGCGATTTCAGGCGCGGCGGACCGTGTAGGACTGTTGCAGTGATCGCACGATCCCGGCGCCGTGATCGGCGTCGCGTGCCTCGAACATCACTTCCAGCTCGGCCGCCTGCACGCTGGGCGAGGCGAACAGGCGGTGGTGGGAGACCTCGATGATGTTGCCGCCGGCGGCGCCGATCAGGCCGGCGATCTCCGCCAGCACGCCCGGCCGGTCCGGGATTTCCAGCACCAGCCGGCGCAGCCGCCCGTCACGCAGCAGGTTGCGCAGCAGGACGTTGGCCAGGATGCGGGGGTCGATGTTGCCGCCGCACACCGGCACGCCGAC
>JAJZNE010000094.1 GCA_021847995.1 Pseudomonadota bacterium
GCCTCCGCCCGGGACACCGCCTCTGTGAGAAATGCGGGCTAACCGAGCGCCCCCACCTCATGCGTCACCGCCGTTCCGATCTCCCGCACCAGGGCGAATAGGCGGGCCATCGGGGCGAAGATCGCGGCATGCTCGGTGGCATAGGCGGCGGCGGCGCGCGGTGCCGGTTGCTCGGCGAAATCGCGCTCGGCGGCGGGGTCCGGGGAGGCCGGGAACACTTCCGCCAGGAATGACAGCGCCGCCGGGACATCGAGGCGCAGCAGGCGCTGATCAAGGGCGCCGCGGGTGATGCCGTGGCGCGGCGAGAAGTCCGGAATGGCACTGGCGAGAATCCACAGCCGGTGGACCAGCGCCAGGCGCAGCGCATGCAGCAGCAATTCCCGGTCGGCAATGCGCGGCGCATCGGGCCAGACCGCGCGCAGGTTGACGTGGTCGGCCTGGATGCGGCGGAACAGCGCCTGCGCCGGCGCCCACAGATCGAGCCGCTCCAGCGCCCGCGCGACGGCGACCAGCGCCTGCCGCCGGCCGGGGAGGCGCGCATGCGCCGCCCGGTCGAGCCACATGCCGGGATCGAGGGTTGCCACCACCGCGCGCAGCACGTCGAGGTCGGAATGCGCCAACGCATGCGCCGGCAGAGCAAGGGCGGTGCGGAAACGGTCGCTGCCGGCCCGCAGCTCGGCAAACACCTCCGGATGACGGGCCGCGGCGGTGCCGAGACCCTGCAACGTGTTGGCAAGCCAGCCCAGTTGGTGCAGGATGGCATTGTTCGGGATGGCGCGCAGCTCGCGCGGATGGCGGATCATCGCCGGTCCAGCCAGCCCGTCGGTCTGCCGCGCCGCGGGACGCGATCCGGTGCGGTCCAGCAGCGCCGGGCCGAATGCGCCGAGCAGGGCCGCATAGCCCGCATCCTCCACCAGTTCCTGCATGCCGGCGCGGCAGGTGGCAAAGAAATCCGCGGAGAAATCGGACTCCTCATAGATCGGGTCGGGCGGCGGCGCAGTCGGCGGAAAGGCATGGCGCGCGATGCAGGCAACGGTCGCTGCGGCCAGTTCCGGCGTGCCGAACAGCAGATAGCCGTCGCCGCCCTGAAACGATGCCTCCTCGCGCGTCGCGATGCCGGCCGCCGCCAGCATCTGTCGCGCTTGGGGCGGGGAGAGATAGGCGAGCCGGTCGGCCAGTGTCCCCGGATGCGCGCCGCGCCCGACGCTCTCGCCGTGCGTGTCGAACAGCAGCACCTCGACGCCGGTGAGGCTGTGGCGGGTCAGCGCCTCCACCAGTTTGAGGCGCAGTCGCTCGATCAGATAGCTGGCCGCGAGCGGACCGACATAGCGGCCGGAATCGGAATACCCGAATTGCAGGGCAAGCCGGCCGGTGGCCTGGAGATAGGCACGGTAATGCGGGCTGCGCAGCGCCTCCTCCAGCACGCGGATGCCCGCGTCCAGCGCGTCCGCCGTCTCGAACAGCGGGCTGATCTCGATCATCCGTTCGATGCCGAACAGACGGGCGAGCCAGAGCGCGGCCAGCAGCGTATAGCCGGATTCGGTTTCGGCGATCAGGAAGCGCACCGGGGTCGCCGCGTCGATATGCTTGACCAGTTGCGCGACCGTCATCATCAGCCGCGCCGCCGAGGCGCCCTCGGCGAGCACTGCGCCGAAATCGACAGGCACCGGCCGGACGGCATCGAGGGCGGCGTTGATCGCGCCCAGCAGCACGCGGCGGCGCGACGGATCCGCCGGCGGATCGGCGAGGCCGAGGCGCTGGCGCACGGCATTGTGCAGTTGCGAGGCGTTGAGCCGCACATGCGTGTGAGCGAGCGCGAGCCCGTGCGAGCGCAGCCCGGCCCGCGCCACCGCCAGCGCATGCCGGGCCGGTTCATCGGCCGCGGCCGCGATGGCGTCGGCGAACAGGGCATCGAGCGGTGCGGTCGTGGTCAACGCCGCCTCCCGCCGGTCCACCAGCGCATGGGCGAACACGGCCACCTTGTCGGGATCGGGGGAGGACGGCGCCGCCGCGATCTGTGCCGACACCGCCGCGATCGCCTGTTCGAGCCGCAAGGCAAGCGGCGCCGCGGCTACATGCGGCGCGATCTGGGCGTGCAGGCGCTGCAATTGCAGGCGCTTCATCTCCAGCCGCAGGCCGAGCGTGTCCCACCAGCCGATATCGGTGCGCCCGTCGGTGTCGTAGCCGACCCAGCTCGCCAGGATCACCGGCGCCGGCACCACCTCCGTCCAGCGGTTCGGCCATGCCGCGCCGGCGGCTGCGAGAAGCGCCGCGTTGAGCCGATCGAGCGCGTCGCGGCCGTGGCCGATCGCCGTCACCGCCTGCGCGAATTCCTCGCCCAGTGTCACCGCCGGCGCGCGGTGGGAGCGGAAGCCGGCCCCCGGCGTCCGCCCGCTCGCCAGTTCGACGAGCGCCTGCCCGACCGCGACGGGCAGGGCGAAGGTAGGATGGGCGGTGAACACGGCGGCGAAGCGGGGACGTTCCACCAGCGCCCGGAAGGCGGCGAGCGGTACCGGGCTGTCGGCGGGATCGGGCCGCACCAGCCGCTCCGCCAACCGGGTCATCGCCGCGCGGTTCGCCGCCGGATCGGTCCCGCCGACATAGGCGGCGAGCCGGCGTGCCCGGTCGGCGAAGGCCCCGTCGCGCAGGTGGCGGACCAGCGCCTCCAGCTCCTCGACCGTCAGCACCCCGCTGTCGATGCGGCGAGAGACGGCGAGCGCGATCGACAGCACCGGATTGCCGAAAGGATCGGCGTCGTGGCTCTCCCGCGTGCGCGCCGTCAGGGCGAGCAGGTCACGGGCCAGGGCTGGTACGGTGGCAGGAACCGGATGCTGCATATGCGAACAGTGCGCGCCTTGCGGCAGGCGCGCAACAGCTATGTTATCCGTGCGCGGGCGCGGCGGCGCAGGCTGTCGTGGCGGCCGAGCAGCAGGCTGACCAGCCACAGCGCGCCGGCGACCAGCACGATCGCCGGGCCGGCCGGGATATCGGCGTCGAACGACAGCACGAGGCCGAGCCAGGAAGCCAGCAGGGCGAGTGCCACCGCGGCGCGCACCTGCCCGGCCAGCCCGGCCGCCCAGTGCCGGGCGGCGACCGCAGGCAGCATCATCAGCCCGACCGACATCAGCGTGCCCATCGCGGCGAAGCCGCCGACCACGCACAGCACCACCAGCGCCATGAAAGCCAGATGCCAGGTGCCGCCGCGCCCGCCGACGGCGCGCAGGAACCCGGGGTCGAAGCTTTCCAGCACGATCGGCCGCCAGATCACGGCAAGCCCGATCAGCGCCGCGGTCGCGACCGCGGCCATCAGCCGGAGCGTCGTGTCATCGACCGCCATGACACTGCCGAACAGCAGATGGCCGAGATCGATCCCGCGCGTCAGCGAGACGATGGCGACGCCGGTGGCAAGGGCGATCAGATAGACGCCGGCGAACTGCGCATCCTCTCGCCCGCCGGTGGCGCGCGCGAGCCAGCCGGCCAGCAGTGCCACAGCGAGACCCGCGGCGAACCCGCCGGCCCCCATCGCCGGCAGCGACAGGCCGGCGAGCGCCGCGCCGGCAGCAATGCCGGGCAGGATGCCGTGCTGAAGCACGTCACTGGTCAGGGCCATGCGGCGCAGGACCAGCAGCACGCCGAGCGGCGGCCCGGCCAGCGACAGCGCGACGCAGCCGGCCAGCGCCCGGCGCATGAAGCCGAACGCGAACGGCCCCAGCAGCCACGTAACGGTCACGCCGCGATCCGCGCGCGGCGGCGGTTGGCCGGCGCCAGCACCGCCGCCGTCGGCCCCCAGGCAATCGCCTCCCGCGCCAGCAGAAGCGTATCGGGGAAGGCGTGGACGACGAGGTCGAGGTCGTGAAGGACCGCGATCACCGTTCGCCCCGCCGCATGCCAGCGCCGAACCAGTGCCAGCAATTCGGCAACGGTCGCCGCATCGACCGCGTTGAACGGCTCATCGAGCAGGATCACCGGCGCGTCCTGCACGATCAGCCGCGCGAACAGCAGCCGCTGCATCTGCCCGGCGGAGAGCGTGCCGACCGGCCGACATGCGCTGCCGTCAAGCCCTACCGCCGCGAGCGCCGCCGCAACTCCGCTCCGCTCCCCCCGCGTCATGCCACGGAACGGCCCGAGGCGCGGCCAGGCGCCGCAGGCAACCGCCTCGGCACAGGTGAGCGGAAACGACCGGTCGAGCGTGCCCGTCTGCGGCAGCAGCGCGATCTGCCCGGCCGTCAGGCCGGCGCGCCCGATGCGGCCGGCCGACGGCGGATGCAGGCCGGCAATGGCGCGCAGCAGGGTGCTTTTGCCGGCACCGTTCGGTCCGACCACCGCGGTCAGACTGCCGGGCGCGAACCGGCCGCTGAGATCCGCCAGCACGACGCGCCCGTCATGCGCGCAGCTCACGCCGCTCAACACGATGCTGTCGTTCACGTCGCCTCAGCCCACAGGACAACGAGCCAGATCGCCGCCGCCAGCAGCCCGGCGAGCAGCAGGCGGGAGAGGAGGGAGGCGGTGACGGAAAGGGGATCGACCATCAGTTACAATATAACATACACACGCTTGCCGGAAAACCGGGAGTGCGCGATAGCGTCCCCCTTCCATGGACGCATCCCCTTCCCTGCCGCCGCCCACCCCCGACACCGATGTCGATCGCGCCGCGCGCCGCACGCTCAACCGGCACAAGGCGTTCGCCACCGCGCTGCTGGCAGTGATGGCCGCCTTGACGCTGGCAAGCTATGCGCTGCCGGCAGGATTCGCGACCGCAGTGCTGCAGGCCGCGGCCAAGGCCGGATTCGTCGGCGGGATCGCCGACTGGTTCGCGGTGACGGCGCTGTTCCGCCACCCGCTCGGTCTGCCGATCCCGCACACGGCGATCATCCCGGCGCAGAAACTTCGGCTCGGCCGCGCGCTCGGGCGGTTCGTCGCGAACCATGTGTTCACCGCGTCCGAGCTGCGGCGGACGCTGGGGGGCCTTGATCTCGCGGGTATTGTGGCCCGCTTTTTCGCCGATCCGGCGGCGCGGCGCCCGGCGGCGGCGGCGCTGGCGGAAATGCTGCCGCGCCTGCTCGCCAGCGTGGAGGACGGCCGCGCCCGCCGGCTGTTCGCCCGCATCATCCCGCGCGTGCTGGGCGGCCCGACCGCCGGGCGGGTGGTAGCCGGGGCGATGCGCAAGCTGGTGGAAGGCGGGCGGCACCAGGACGTGTTCGGCTTCATCCTGGAGCGCCTCAAGCAGGTGCTGGCCGAGCGCGAGGATGCGCTGCGCCGCGCGATCGAGGAACGGGTGCGCGAGCAGGGCGGGCGGCTGGTCGGCTGGGCGCTCGGCGCCTCCATCGCGCGGCGGGTGCTGACGCAGGTGAATGCTGAACTCGACAAGATGGAGGCCGATGGTTCCGACCTGCGCGCCGCGTTCGACGAATGGATGCGCCGCGAGATCGCCCGCATCGAGGATGATCCGGCGCGGGCGGCGGAGATTGGCCGGGCGCTGCGGCGGATGCTGACGCATGAGACAATCCAGGGCTGGGCGCGCGACGTATGGGCGCGGCTGCGCGAGGCGCTGGCGGCCGACGCGGCGCGGCCGAACGGGCACACGATGGCGCTGTGCGAGGGCGCGCTCGGCAATCTCGGCACCCTTCTGACCACCGATGCGACGGCGCGGGCGCGTTTGCAGGCGGTGGCGGAGGGGGTGATTGCGACGCTGCTGCCCTCTGCCCAGACGACGCTGGCCGGGTTCATCGCCGACGTGGTGGCGAACTGGGATGCGGCGACGATCACGGAGAAGCTGGAGCTGCGCGTCGGGCGCGACCTGCAATATGTGCGGGTGAACGGCACCCTGGTCGGCTTCCTGGTCGGCGGCCTGCTCTATGCGCTGCTGCGCGCGGTGTTCGGGCCTGTCGCGTTCTGATCGGCCGGTCGGCTGACACGGATCGACCGGGCATCCTGTTCCGACCCGATCGGCTGCCCTGCGCCTACCCCCCTGCCCCGGCCAGCCGCTGCTCGACCAGCGTGCGCCAGGGTGCGTCCGGCGGGGCGGCGGCGAGGGCGCGGCGGAACAGGTCGGCGGAGTCGGGACTGACCTTTCCCTCCAGCCGTGTCTGCGCCTCCGCCGTCAGCGCCGCGAGACCTGGGTCGAAGCGGATGCGCAGCGCCTGCCGCCATGCCTGCGCCGCTTCCGGCAGATGCCCCTCCCCGTCCTCGGCATTGCCGAGCAGCACGTAGCCCTGCCGCGCCACCTCGGAGTTGGGATCGAGTGTGGCCAGCCGCTCGCGCAGCATGGCGATCAGGGTGGCCGCATCCGCCCGCTCCTGCCCCGCCGCCGCCAGCCGTGCCGCGAGCGGGGCGCCGGGAAGGAACGGATGGCCGTCGAGCAGATAGAGCCCGAGCGCCAGCACCGGCACCCCGGCCAGCGTCGCCCACAGCGGCCCGCGGGCGGCGCCGAGCGGGGACGCATCAGGCGAAGCGGCGGCGGCGAGCAGGCGGCGCTGCACTTCCAGCACCGCATTGCCGTGCTCGGCCGGCGCGATCCGCCCCTCCGCCAGATCACGGTCGAGTTCGGCGAGCTGGGCGCGATGGATGGCAAGCGCACTGTCGCGCCGCGAGCGGGTATGCAGACGGCCGCCAGCGGCCAGCGCGAGCGGCGCCAGGACCACGGCGGCACAGACGGCAAGCAGCAGCAGTGTCATGTGTCGAGCAGACGGCGCAGCCGGTCGCGCTCGGCGGTGGTGAGCGGCGGCGGCGGGGCCGGCCGGTTGCGCCACGCCACCAGCGCTGCCCCGCCGCCGATGGCAACGGCCAGTGCCGGCGACGCCCACAGCAGCACCGTGCTGAGCTCGAACGGCGGACGCAGGCGGACGAAATTGCCATAGCGCGCCACCAGCCAGGCGATCACCTCGCGATCGCTTTTCCCCGCCGCCACCTGCTGGCGCACGATATGGCGCAGGTCGCGCGCAAGGTCGGCGCCGGAATCCTCGATGCTCTCATTCTGGCAGACGAGGCAGCGCAGTTGCTGGCCGATCGCGACCGCGCGCGCTTCCTGGCGCGGATCGGGCAGCGCCTCATTCGGATCGCTGATCGCGAAGGCGGGCGCCGCGGCGAGGAACAGGGCGAGCGCGAGGGCGAGGCGGATCATGCGTAGCGGCGCAGCAGCGGCGTGAGTTCGGCGCTGATCGCCGCCGGCCCGAGCGGACCGACATAGCGCCAGCGCACGATCCCCTGCGGATCGATCAGATACGTCTCCGGCACGCCTGTCACCCCCCAGTCGATCGCCACCCGCCCCGGCGCATCGTGCGCGACCCGCGCGAACGGGTTGCCGTGGCGCGCGAGAAAGGCCGCGGTGGCGTCCGGCTTGTCCTTGTAGGCAATGCCGTAGATCACCACGCCGGACGCCTTGATCTGCATCAGCGCCGGCGCCTCCTCGATGCAGGGTTCGCACCAGGAGGCGAAGAAATTGACCAGGATCGGCCGTCCGCGCAGGTCGGAGGCGGCAAAGCCGGGATCGCCCGGCAGGGTGAAATCGGGCACCGGCTTGCCGATCAGCATGCTGGGCACGCCGCGCGGGTCGAATTTCCCCTCCTGCTCGCGCTCCAGCATGGCGAGGAACCCGACACCGGCGACCAGCACGGCCGCGAACGGCGCGAGCAGAATCAGGCGGCGATTCATGCCGGCACCGCCGAACCGGCCCGCCGCCGCGACGGCGCGCCGACGCGCAGCCGCCGGTCGGCGAGCGAGATCAGGCCGCCGCACGCCATCACCAGCGCGCCCAGCCAGATCCACGGCGCCAGCGGGTTGACATGCAGGCGCAGCACCGCGCCGCCGTCCCGCTCCTCCCCCAGCACGGCGTAGAGGTCGCGCAGCAGGTTGGTGCTGATTTTCGCCTCCGTGGTGTTGATCTGCTGCACCGGGAAGCTGCGCCGCTCCGGTGCCAGCACGGTCACCGGATGGCCGGCGCGGCTGATGCGGATGGTCGCCACCCGCGCCGCGTAGTTCGGCCCGGCGCGGTCGTGCAGATCGACGAGCTGCCAGTCATAGCCGCCGACATGCGCGACCTCACCGGGATGCACCAGCACGATCGCCGATTGTGCGAGCGACATCGCGGCGATCCCGGCGATGGTGATGCTGAGGCCGGCATGGGCGAGCGTGGTGCCGAAGGAACTGCGCGAAAGGCCGGTCAGGCGGCGCAGGCTGGCCGGAAGCGGCAAGCGGAACAGTGCGATGCGCGCCGCGATATCGGCGAACGCGCCGAGAATGAGCCAGGCCGAGGCGGCCAAGGCGAGCGCCGGCAGCAGTGCCGCGCGCAGCACGCCCGCAGCCAGCAGCCCGACCGCCGCCGCGACCAGCGCCGCCCACCACAGCTTCATCAGCGCCGGCGCGAGCGCGGCCCGCTTCCACGCCAGCATCGGCCCGAACGACATCGCGGCAAACAGCGGGATCGCCAGCGGGAACACGGTCGCGTTGAAGAACGGCGCGCCGACGCTGAGCTTCTCGCCAAGCAGCAGATCGGCGAACAGCGGATAGGTGGTGCCGGTCAGCACCACGGCGGCGATCGAGCACAGCAGGATGTTGTTCAGCACCAGCGCGCCTTCGCGCGAGACCGGGGCGAAGATGCCGGTGGCCGCGAGCGCCGGTGCGCGCAGCGCGAACAGCAGCAGCGAGCCGCCGATGACGAGGCCGAGCAGGGCAAGGATGAAGACGCCGCGGGCCGGATCGTTGGCGAAGGCATGCACGGAATTGAGGATGCCCGAGCGTACCAGGAACGTGCCCGACAGGCTGAGCGAGAACGTGCCGATGGCGAGCAGCACCGTCCAGACCTTCAGCGCCTCCCGCTTCTCCACCACCAGGGCGGAGTGCAGCAATGCCGTGCCGGTGAGCCACGGCAGCAGCGAGGCATTCTCCACCGGATCCCAGAACCAGAAGCCGCCCCAGCCGAGCTCGTAATAGGCCCACCAGGAGCCGAGCGCTATGCCGCCGGTGAGGAAGCACCACGCGGCGAGCGTCCACGGCCGCACCCAGCGCCCCCAGGCGGCATCGATGCGCCCTTCCAGCAGCGCGGCGACGGCGAAGGCGAACGGCACCGCGAACCCGACATAGCCGGTGTAGAGGATCGGCGGATGCATCGCCAGGCCGGGATCCTGCAGCAGCGGGTTCATGTCCCGGCCATCCAGCGGCGCGGGCGACAGGCGCACGAAGGGGTCGCTCTCCAGCAGTGCGAACAACTGAAATCCGACGCCGGCGGCCCCGAGCACGCCGATCACGCGCGCCCGCAGCGAGGACGGCAGATTGCCCCCGAAAGCGGCAACGGCGGCACCGCACACCGTCAGGATCAGACACCAGAACAGGATGGAGCCTTCATGATTGCCCCAGGTGCCGGTGATCTTGTAGATCAGCGGCTCCATCGAATTGCTGTTTTCGGCAATGTTGAGGACGGAGAAGTCGCTGACCACGGCGCTCCAGGCCAGAGCGCCGAAGCTGATCGCCATGGCGACGAACTGGCCGACCGCGAGCGCGGGTGCGGCCTCCATCAGCCGGGCATCGCGGCGATAGGCCCCCCACAGCGGCAGGATCGCCTGCGCGAGGCCGAGGGCGACGGCCAGGGCGAGCGCGAAATGGCCAAGCTCCGGGATCATCCGCCTGCTTTCGCGCTGTTGGCGAGGCTCGCCGCACCCCCGGTGGCGCCAGTCCCGGTGGCGCCGGTACCGAGCGTGTTCCAGGTGGAGGCCGGCGGCGGCGGGCCGGCGGCGGGGTTCCAGTGCCCGGATTTCTTGAGGGCGTCGGCGACTTCCTTCGGCATATAGGCCTCGTCATGCTTGGCCAGCACATCCTCGGCCCGAAAACTGCCGTCGGGCGCGATTTCGCCGAGCGCAACCACGCCCTGCCCCTCGCGGAACAGGTCGGGGAGGATGCCGACGTAATGCACGGTCACGGTCGCACGTCCGTCGGTGACACGAAACGTCGCCGCCGGACGGCCGCCGTCGAGCAGCCTAGTCAGGCTGCCTTGCGCCACCAGCCCGCCGAGGCGGAAGCTGCGGCCAGGCGGCGGCGCCTTGGCGGCGATTTCCGAGGGAGAGACGAAGAAGGCCACGCTGTCGCTGAACGCCGACAGCGCCAACGCCGCGGCGCTGCCGATCCCGGCGCCGCAGGCCAGCACGAGCACGAGGCGGCGGCGCTTGCGGGTCATCGTGACGCCCTCGGGTCGATGGCGGCGAGGCGTTTGCGGGCGTGGGTCATGCGGGTCCAGGAGGTGGCGGAGAACCAGACGGCAATGACCGCGAACACGCCATAGGCGGCGATGATGTAGGTCAAATGGGTCATGCGATGCCCCCCGCCTCCTGCCCCGCCTCCTGCCCCGCCTCCTGCCCCGCCTCCTGCCGCGCGCGGGTGGCGAGCAGCGTGCGCAGGCGCCGTTCCATCACCGCCGCCCGGGTGCGCGCCAGCACGATCGCGACGAAGCCGAGGGTCATGCCCAGCGCAGAAAGGAACAGCGGCCACAGCATGCCGAGATACATGGTCGGCGCACCGGTCAGCGTGATGGTGGCCGGCTGGTGCAGGGTGTTCCACCAATCGACCGAGAATTTGATGATCGGCAGATCGACCGCGCCGACCAGGGCAAGGATCGCGCCGGCGCGGGCGCCGCGGGCGGGATCGTCGAACGCACGGGTGAGCGCGATGTGACCGAGATAGAGGAAGAACAGCACCAGCACCGAGGTCAGCCGCGCATCCCACACCCACCATGCGCCCCACATCGGCTTGCCCCACAGGCTGCCGGTGGCGAGGCAGAGGGCGGTGGCGCCGGCACCGACCGGTCCGATCTCCAGCGCCGCCAGATCCGCGAGCGGATGGCGCCACACCAGTGAGGACAGCGAGCACGCCGCCAGCGCGGCATAGCCGGCGGAGGCGAGCCAGGCGGCGGGCACGTGGACATACATGATCCGCACCGCGTCACCCTGCTGCCAATCCGCCGGGGCGAACAACAGGCCCCAGACGAGGCCGGCGAGCGTGAGCACGAGGCCGGGCAGCGCCACGAACGGCAGCACGCGCCCCGAAAGACGCAGGAATCGCCCAGGATTGGCGAAGCGGTGCAGGTTGCGCCCACCCCCGGAAGGCGGCTTCACGGGCGGCGCGAAGGCGGTGCTGGCGTCCACGGCACATCTATAAGGGATGGCGCGCCGTTCTTGAAGCCGGGCAGCGGTGCCGGCATTCTCGCCCAACCCAGGGAAGGAGGAAATCCGCATGCTGTTCGCGCTGATCTGCACCGACCGCCCCGCCGGCCTCGACCTGCGCATGGCGACGCGCCCGGCGCATCTCGCCTATCTGGAGCGCGAGGCCGGCCGCATCATGTCCGGCGGCGCCCTGCTGGACGCCGAGGGCAAGCCGTGCGGCTCCCTGTTGGTGGTCGAAGCGGCCGACCGGGCGGAGGCGGAGGCATTCGCCGCCGGCGACCCCTATGCCAAGGCCGGGCTGTTCGAGAGCACGCTGATCCGGCCGTTCCGGCAGGTCTACAAGGACGGCACGAAGATCGCGCCCTGATGGCCCACTGGCTGGTCAAGTCCGAGCCGGACGCCTTCGGCTGGCTGGAGCAGGTGGCGCGCGGGGTGGAACCCTGGACCGGCGTGCGCAACCACGCGGCGCGCAACAACCTGCGCGCCATGCGCCGGGGCGACCGCGCCTTCTTCTACCACTCCAATACCGGGCGCGAGATCGTCGGCGTGGTGGAGGTGGCGCGGGAGGCGTATCCCGACCCGACGGCGGGGGACGGCGACTGGGTCTGCGTCGATATGCGCGCGGTCGGCCCGATGCCGCGCCCGGTGACGCTCGCGGCGATGAAGGCCGACCCGGCCCTGTCCGGCCTCGCGCTGATCCGGCAGAGCCGGCTGTCGGTGGTCCCGGTTTCCGACGCGCACTGGCACTATATCTGCCGTCTCGGCGGCTGGAGGGGCTGATGGCGGGCGACCTTTACGACCAGGACTTCATCGGCTGGACCGAGCAGCAGGCACGGCTGCTGCGGGCGGCGGCGGAGCAGGGCGTCAACCTGCCGCTCGACTGGGTGCATCTGGCCGAGGAGATTGAGGATTTGGGCCGCAATCATGCGCACGCCGTGAAAAGCCTCCTGGCGCGCATTGTCGAACACCTCCTCAAGCTTCAATATTCCCCCGCCGCCGGCCCGCGCGACGGCTGGATCGACTCGATCGATGATGCGCGCAGCGAGATTGAACTGTATTTGCAAGAAGATCCGGGGCTGCGGCTGCGCCTGCCGGACCTGCTGAAGCGTGCAGCGCCGACCGGCACGAAACGGGCAGCGACGGCGCTGGCACGACATGCCGAGAGGGATGCAGCGGTCCTGGTGCGGCTGGCCGGGCCGGCGCACTACACGCTCGATCAGGTTCTGGACGAGGACTGGCTGCCGGCGCGGCCGGACATGCCGGCGTTGACGCGGGCATGACGGCGGGCGGCTCGGCGGGGCTGCGCGTGCTCTGCCGGCTCGACGACATCCCCGATGGCGGGGCGCGCGGCTTCGCGCCAGCGCCGGGCGGGTTCACCGGGCTGTTCGCGGTGCGGCAGGGCGCGACGGTGCGCGTCTATGTCAACGCCTGCCCGCATCTCGGAACCCCGCTCGACTGGACGCCCGACCGCTTCCTCTCGGGCGACGGCAAGCGTCTCCTCTGCGCGACACACGGTGCGGAGTTCCGCATCGCGGACGGGCTCTGCCTGCGCGGCCCATGCCTTGGCGACCGGCTTGAAGCGGTTATGATCACCGTCAGGGATGGCGCGGTGCTGGTGCCCGAGGATGCCGGGCTGTAGGCCGGCGCCGCGCCGGCAACGTCCAGAACGGAAAGATGCGCCGATGTCCGAGACGCTGATTGCAGTCAAACCCGAAATCGCCGCGAAGGCCCATGTCACGGCCGACGGCTACCGCGCGATGATTCGACGCGCCGATGCCGACCCGGCGGGGTTCTGGGCGGAACAGGCGCGCCGCCTCGACTGGATCCGGCCGCCGACCCGCACGCTCGACGGCGATTTCTCCGGCGGGGTGCGGGTGCAATGGTTCGCCGACGGCACGCTGAACGCCGCCGCCAACTGCCTCGACCGGCATCTCGCCACGCGCGGCGATCAGGTGGCGATCATCTGGGAGGGTGACGATCCGGCGATGAGCCGGCATGTTACTTATCGCGACCTGCACGACCAGGTCTGCCGGCTGGCAAACGTGCTGCGCGCACTCGGCGTGCGGAAGGGCGACCGGGTGTGCATCTATCTGCCGATGGTGGTCGAAGCGGCGGTGGCGATGCTTGCCTGCGCCCGCATCGGCGCGGTGCATACCGTGGTGTTCGGCGGCTTTTCCCCTGACAGCCTTGCCAACCGTATCCAGGATGCCGGCGCGCGGGTGCTGATTACCGCCGACGAGGGGCGGCGCGGCGGCCGGCGCGTGGCCCTCAAGACCAATGCCGATGCCGCACTGGCCCAGTGCCCGGAGGTGGCCCATGTGCTGGTCGTCACCGTGACCGGCGGGGCGGTGCCGATGCAGGCCGGGCGCGACCGGCGCTATGAGGACGAGGTGGCGGCCGCCTCATCCGACTGTCCGCCGGCGGAAATGGCGGCGGAGGATCCGCTGTTCATCCTCTATACTTCCGGCAGCACCGGCAGGCCGAAAGGGGCGCTGCACACCACCGGCGGCTATTTGCTGTGGGCCGCATTGACGCATGAGCTGGTGTTCGACTACCAGCCCGGCGAGATTTACTGGTGCACCGCCGATGTCGGCTGGGTGACGGGACACACCTACATCGTCTATGGCCCGCTCGCCAACGGCGCGACCACGCTGATGTTCGAGGGCATCCCGACCTGGCCCGACGCCGGGCGGTTCTGGCAGGTGGTGGACAAGCACCGAGTCAATATCTTCTACACCGCGCCCACCGCGATCCGCAGCCTGATGCGCGAAGGCGAGGCGCCGGTGAAGAAATCCAGCCGCAGCAGCCTGCGCATCCTCGGCAGCGTCGGCGAGCCGATCAATCCCGAAGCGTGGCTGTGGTACTACCGCGTGGTCGGGGACGAGCGCTGCCCGGTGGTGGACACCTGGTGGCAGACGGAAACGGGCGGCATCCTGATCTCTCCTCTCCCCGGCGCGATCGCGCAGAAGCCCGGCTCGGCCACGCTGCCGCTGCCGGGCGTCGCGCCGCTGCTGGTCGATGGCGACGGCCGCGTGCTGGAGGGGGCGGCGGAGGGCAATCTCTGCATCGCGCGGCCGTGGCCGGGAATGATGCGCACCGTGTTCGGCGACCATGAACGGTTCGTGCAGACCTATTTCTCGACCTTCAAGGGCCTCTATTTCACCGGCGACGGCGCGCGGCGCGATGCCGACGGCTATTGGTGGATCACCGGACGGGTTGATGACGTGATCAACGTCTCCGGCCACCGCATGGGAACGGCGGAGGTGGAAAGCGCCCTGGTCGCCCACCCGCAGGTCGCCGAGGCGGCGGTGGTGGGCTTCCCGCACGAGATCAAGGGCCAGGGCATCTATGCCTATGTCACGCTGAAGAGCGGCGTCGAGCCGACCGAGGCGCTGCGTCTGGAGCTGGTCGCCTGGGTGCGGCGCGAGATCGGGCCGATCGCCAGCCCAGACGCGATCCAGTGGGCGCCGGGCCTGCCGAAGACGCGCAGCGGCAAGATCATGCGCCGCATCCTGCGCAAGATCGCCGCCAACGAGACCGAGGGACTGGGCGACACCTCCACCCTCGCCGATCCGGCGGTGGTGACCGAACTGGTGGAGAACCGCGCCGGATGATCCAGTTTCCGGCCGGCCGGCTCGATCCGCGCAAGTTCCAGGATCCGGCCTGGACCGCGCGCGGCGAACCCCGCGCCGTGGTGGTGCCGGGCCCGCTCGATACGCTGTGGTTCAACACCGGCTCGCTCTGCAACATCGCCTGCCGTTCCTGCTACATGGAATCATCGCCGCGCGACCGGCGGCTCGCCTATCTGACACTGGCCGAGGTCGAACCTTTCCTCGACGAGGCGGCAGGTCTGGGCACCGGGCTGATCGGCTTCACCGGCGGCGAGCCGTTCATGAACCCGGATTTGCCCGCCATGCTCGGCGCGGTGCTGGGCCGCGGCATGCGGGCGCTGGTGCTCACCAATGCCATGCGGCCGATGCAGCGCCAGCGTCCGCGGCTGCTGGCGCTGCGCCCGCTGGCGGCGCGGCTGACGCTGCGCGTCTCGCTCGATCACCATACCCAGGCGGGGCACGAGGCCGAACGGGGGCCGGGCAGCTGGGCGCCGGCGATCGCCGGGCTGCGCTGGCTGGCGGAGGCGGGATTTGCCGTCCATGTTGCGAGCCGGCTTGCGGCCGATGCGCCAGAGGCGGCGCTGCGGGCCGGATTCGCTGCCCTGTTCGCCCGGCTCGGCGTGCCGATCGACGCCGCCGATCCGGTGGCGCTGACCCTCTTTCCAGTCATGGACGCAACCGCCGACGTGCCGGAGATCACCACTGCCTGCTGGGATATCCTGCATCGCCGGCGGGAGGAGCTGATGTGCGCGTCCGCCCGCATGGTGCTGCGCCGGCGTGAGGCGGACGCGCCTTCCGTGGTCGCCTGCACGCTGCTGCCCTATGAACCGGAGTTCGATCTGGGCTCGACGCTGCGCGGGGCGCTGCGACCGGTGGCGCTGAACCACCCGCATTGCGCACAGTTCTGCGTGCTCGGCGGTGCCGCATGCAGCCGTGGTTGACGCTCAGGCCATCACCGCGACCATCCAGCCAACGCCGAAGCGGTCCCGGACCATGCCGAAAGCGGGGGAGAAGAAGGTCTTGCCGAGCTTCATGCCCACCTCCCCACCATCGGCCAGGGCGGCGAACAGCCGCTCCGCCTCCGCCACGGTGCCGACGCTGAGCGAGAGCGAAATGCCGGTGAAACTGGGGCGGCCGGTGCAGCGCCCGTCGGAGGCCATCAGCGTCGTGGTGCCGATGCGCAGCGCCGCATGCATCACCTTGTCCTCGCTGCCCGCCGGGATCATGCCCGGCGGCGGCGGTTCGGGACTATCACGAAACCGCATCAGCATCCCGACCTCGGCACCAAGGGCGCGGCAATAGAAATCGAGCGCCTCCTCACAGCGTCCGTCGAACGAAAGATAGGGCTGAACCTGCATGGGATGTCCCTTTCGTCAGTGCCGCGCAGCGGGTTGACTTGCCGAGTTGATATCAACATACCAATCGCATGTCAAACCCCGCCCTGCCCTTCGACGTTACGCTGCATGTGCGCGATACCTGCTTCTGCCTGCATGCGCAGCGGGCGGCGCGGGTGCTGGCGCGGCGCTATGATGCGGCGTTGCGTCCGCTCGGGCTGAACAATGGGCAGTTTTCCCTGCTGATGTCGCTCAACCGGCCTGCGCCGCCGACAATCGGCGCGATCGCCGCGCTGCTGGCGATGGACCGCACCACACTGACCGCCAACCTCAAGCCGTTGCAACGCCGTGGCCTGCTGGCGGTGCAGCCAGACCCGGCGGACCGGCGCGGTCGGCGGCTGCTGCTGACGCCGGAGGGGCGGGATTTGCTGGCCGCGGCGCTGCCGGTTTGGCAGCAGATGCAGGCGGAGACCGCGCAGGGCCTGGCCGATGCCGACGGCGTGCGCGCAGCCCTGCGTCGCCTCGGCTGACCGAACCCTCCACTGCCGCCGCGCGGGAGGCGGGACGCGCGAGTGACGGGTTCGTGAACGGGGCGCCGGTATGCCGCGGCAACCGGCCGGCCAATATCGCCCACGTGTTTCCCGGCCCCGGCCGGGATGTGGCCGGGAGAAGCCCATGCGATCCGCACCTGCACCCAGGTCGCCTGCTGGCGCAGGCGTGAAGCTGCTGCTCGTTTTGCTCAGCGTGCTGCTGCCGGCAGCGTCCGGCGCCGTCCGGGCGCAGCCGGCGCCGGCCCAGGCGGGCGGCGGCGTGCCGGTGACCGCGACGAGGGCGGAAAGGCGCGACCTGCCGATCTATGTCAGCGGCATCGGCACGGTGCAGGCATGGCGTTCGGTGCAGGTGCGCGCCGAAGTCACCGGCTATGTCCAGTCGCTGCATTTCCGCGAGGGGCAGGAAGTCAGGCAGGGCGATCTGCTGGCGATGATCGACCCGCGCCCCTATGCGGCGGTGCTGGCGCAGGCCGAGGCGAAGAAGGCCGGCGACGAGGCGACCCTTGCCAATGACGAGGTCAATCTGCGGCGCGACAGTGCGCTGGCGAAATCCGACTTCGCATCCCGCCAGCAGGTGGACAACGACACCGCCCTGGTGCGCCAGTACCAGGCCAACGTGCAGGCTGATGACGCGGCGATCGCCGCTGCCCGCCTCAATCTCGATTTCTGCCGCGTCACCGCCCCGATCGACGGCGTGGTCGGGTTCCGGCTGGTCGATATCGGCAACCTGGTGCAGGCCAACGGCACCCAGGCGATCGTGTCGCTGCAACAGGTCCGGCCGATCGCCGTCGTGTTCACCCTGGCACAGGACCAGTTGCCCGCAGTGCGTGCCGCCCTCGCCGCGGGGAAGCCGGAAGTGCTCGCCTTCCCCGCCGACGGCACCACGCCGCTCGCCGCCGGCACGCTGCTGACGCCCGACAACAGCATCGACAGCGCGACCGGCACCATCCCGCTCAAGGCCGTCTTTCCCAATGCCGACACGAGGCTGTGGCCCGGGCAGTTCGTCAACGCACATCTGCGCCTGCGCACCGATCCCGGCGCGGTCACGGTGCCGCTCGCCGCCGTGCAGCACGGGCCGGACCGGCTTTATGTCTTCGTCGTCGGGGGCGACGGTACCGCACGCGACCGCACCGTGGCCGTCGGCTATCAGGACGGGAGCATCGCCGAGATCACCAGCGGCCTTGCCGGCGGCGAGCAGGTGGTAACGGACGGGCAATCGCGCCTGCAAAACGGAACGCATGTCACGGTGCGCACGCCGGCACCGGCGAGCTGAGCCTCGCTCTCCTGCGATCCCGCCTCTGCACGTCCGGGAGATGATTGCCGCATGAGCATTTCCAGCCCCTTCATCCGCCGCCCGATCGGCACCTCGCTGTTGATGGCGGCGATCTTCCTGGTCGGAATGGCGGCCTATCCGCTGCTGCCGGTCGCCCCGCTGCCGCAGATCGACTTTCCGACGCTCACCATCACGGCGCAGTATCCCGGCGCCAGCCCCGACGTGATGGCTTCCTCCGTCGCCGAGCCGCTGGAGACGCAGTTCGCGCAAATCCCCGGCATCGCCCAGATGACCTCGCTCAACGTGCTCGGCACCAGCACGATCACCGTGCAGTTCGACCTCGACCGCAACATCGACGCCGCCTCCACCGACGTGCTGGAGGCGATCAATGCGGCGCAGGGCCAGTTGCCGAAGGATTTGCCGAGCCAGCCGACCATCCGCAAGCTCAATCCCGCCGACGCGCCGATCATGATCCTGGCGGTGCAGTCCGACGAGGCGCCGCTGACCACCGTCGATGATTATGCCGAAAACATCCTTTCGCAGCGGCTGTCGCAGATCAGCGGCGTGTCGCAGGTGCTGGTCGGCGGCCAGCAGAAGCCGGCGGTGCGCGTGCAGATCGACCCCGACCGGCTCGCCGCGATGGGGCTGACGCTGGAGGACGTGCGCACCGCGCTCACCTCCGCGACGGTGAACGGGCCGAAGGGCAGCGTCGATGGCCCAGCGCAGTCCTACACCGTGCTCGCCGACGACCAGCTGACGCACGCCGCACCGTACAACGACGTGATCGTGGCATGGCGCAACGGCGCGCCGGTGCGCGTGCGCGACATCGGCCGCGCCATCCGCGGCCCGCAGAACCGCGAACTGGCAGCCTGGCAGAATGCCAAGCGCGGCGTGCTGCTGGTGATCTTCAAGCAGCCCGGCGCCAACGTCATCGGCACGGTGGAGCGGATCAAGGCGGCGCTACCGGCGCTGGAGGCGGCGATCCCGCCCACGATCCATGTCCGCACCATCGTCGATCGCACGCAGACCATCCGCGCCTCGGTCAACGACGTGGAATTCACCCTGGTGCTGTCGATCGCGCTGGTGGTGATGGTGATTTTCATCTTCCTGCGCAACCTCTGGGCGACCGTGATCCCGAGCGTGACGGTGCCGCTCGCCCTG
>JAJZNE010000015.1 GCA_021847995.1 Pseudomonadota bacterium
CAGGGTCCAGCCAACCACGCCGATCCACACCAGATAGGCCAGCATCTCGGCCGGCCGCAGCGTCTGCTGCGCCATCGTCATGCCATAGCCGAGACCGAGCGGATTGACCGCGATCTCCACCGTCACGGCGACGATCAGGGCGACCCCGGCGGCGAGGCGGAAGGCGATGAAAAGGCGCGGCAGCGCGAACGGAACCACGATCTTCATCAGCCGCGCCGGCAGACCGAGACCGAGCACACGCGCCACCTCCAGCAGTTGCGGCTCGACGCCCGCGACGGCGGCCTGGGTGAACACCAGCATCGGCCAGATCGCGGCAAAGGCGACGATCGCGATCTCCAGCCGGTAGCCGAAGCCGAACAGGATCAGCGCGAGCGGGATCAGGGCCACCGCCGGAATCGGCCGCACCGCCTCCACCACGATCGCGAACAGCCGCGCCAGCGGCGGCACCGCGCCGAACAGCAGCCCGACCAGCAGGCCGATGCCGCCGCCGACCGCAAGTCCGCCGAGCGTTGCGGCAAGCGTTGCCGCCGTCGCTTCGATCAGGCTGCCATGCAGAAGGCCGGCCGCCAGCGCCCAGGCGACGGCGGAGGGCGGCGCCAGCGAATCGCTCTGCGTGCCGCCGAGCCGCAGCAGCGCCTCCGCCACGATCACCAGCGCCGCCGGAACGGCAAGCGCGCGGGCGGTGCGCGCCAGTGCCGCCATCACCGCTCCGCCACGCGCATGAAATCGAACAACTCGCGGCGCAGCCGCAGGAACGCAGGCATTTCGCGCGTGGCAAGCTGGTCGCGCGGGCGCGGCAGATCGACCGCGACGGTGGTGGCGACGCGGCCGGGATGCGCGAGCAGCCCGATCACGCGGTCCCCGAGATAGACGGCTTCCTCCAGGTCGTGCGTGACGAAGAACACCGTCGCCCCGCTCTGCGCGACCAGCGCCAGCACTTCGTCCTGCAGACCCTGGCGCGTCATCGCATCGAGCGCACCGAACGGCTCGTCCATCAGCAGCACAGCGGGTTCCTGGGCGAGGCAGCGGGCGATCTGCAACCGCTGCTGCATGCCGCCCGACATCTGCGCCGGAAACGTCTCCTCCCGCCCGGCAAGGCCGACGCGCGCCAGCAGGTCGCGGATGCGCGGGGCACGGTCGCGCGCCGGCACGCCCATCGCCTCCAGCGCCAGCGCGACGTTGCCTGCCGCGGTGCGCCACGGCAGCAGCGCGCGGCCGTAATCCTGGAACACGACGGCGACATCGCGCCGCGGCCCGCGCACCGGCGCGCCGCCGATCCGCACCTCGCCCGCATTCGGTGCGACAAGGCCGGCGATCAGACGCAGCAGCGTCGTCTTGCCGCACCCCGATGGACCGACGACGCAGGTGAAGCCGCCGCGCGGAATGTCGAGGTCAATCCCGCGCAGGATCTCCCGCCCGCCAAGCGCCAGCGACACGCCGGCAAGCGTGATCGGCGCCGTCATGCCGCAGCGCCGTCGGGATAGACGATGGCGAGCGTGGAGGCGAGATGCGCGGTCAGCGCCGCCTCCGCCGCCGCTGCGTCACGCGCCAGCACGCGCTCCGCCAGCGTCTCGTGGGCATGCAGGAAGCGCGACCATCCCTCGAAATGCGTCATCATGACGCGCCGGTAGCGATAGGCTTCGTCATAGAGCGCCGCCTGCACCCGCAGCAGCCGGGGCGAACCGCAGGCGGCGATCAGCGTGGCATGAAACCGCTTGTGCGCGGCATCGAATTCCGCCGACCTGCCGGACGGTGCCGCGGTGGCGGCGGCAAGCCGGCGCAGCACGTGCAGGGAGGCGACGATCCCTGCCTCCCATTCCGCATCGCCGTGCAGGAGTGCCAGCCGCAGTGCCGCCGCCTCCACCACCTGCCGCGCGCGGGTGATGTCGGCGAGATCGTCGCGGCTGACTTCCGCAACCCGGAATCCGCGCTGCCCGTCGGAGACGAGGCCGAGTGCCGCCAGCCGCGCCAGCGCCTCGCGCAGCGGCGTGACGCCGATCGCATAGCGCGCGGCCAGATCATGCACCGGCAGGCGCGCGCCGGGGGCGAGGGCGCCGGTCAGGATGTCGCGCTGCATCAGTTCGGCCGCCCGCTCGGCCAGCGTGTCGGCCGGCTGCATCACTCGGGGGGGATCAACGATGCGGTGTCGGGCGTGCCCTGCAACATCTTCTGTCCGCGCATCACGCCCACCCACCAGTCGAGCTGCGCCTTGTCGATCGCCGCACTCGACCACGACAGCTTCATGCTGTTCAGCACGGCAAGAGGCAGCTTGGTGAACGCCGCGACATCGGCGCGCGCCGCGTCCGGGTTCGCCTGCACGAACGCCGCCCCTTCGGCGATCGCGGCACGGAAGGCCGCCACTTCCGGCCTGTGCGCCTCGGCCCATGCGCGGGTGCTGGCATAGAGGATCTGCGGCTCGCCGTCCGGCACGTCGGCCAGGAAGTTGCTCACCACCTTGCCGGTACCGTTGGCTACGATGCGGGCAAGGAAAGGATTGGCCGAGATCACGCCATCGACGGCACCGCCCTTCAGCGCATCGCTCATGGTCGGGAACGTCACCTCGACGAAGGTGATCCGGCCGGGGTCGATGCCGTGCACGATCAGCGACTGGCGGAACAGCACGTCGAGGAACGCGCCGATCCCCGGCACGCCGACGCGATGGCCGACGAAGCCCGCCGGCGTGTCGATGCCCGAGCCGACACGCGCGACCGATGCCGCGCCATCGACGGTCGATCGATTGGTGACGGAGGCATCCGCCAGCGCCACCAAGTCGAGCCCGCCATCCACCGCCTGCAAGAACACCGACGGCGTCGGCCCGCCGATCTGAATCGAATCCGACATCAGCGCCGCCGGAATGTTGGAATTGAGCGCGATCGGCGCGATCTTCACGGCAAGGCCATGCTTCGCGAAGAACCCGTGGCTCACGGCCACGAAGGCCGAGGCGCAGTCGGTGGTCGCGGTGCAGCTCAGCGTGATCGGTGCGGCGGCGAAGGCCGGTGCGGCCAGCAACAGCGCGGCGGCGGCCAGGATTTTCAGCATGAACGCTCTCCCCACGCGCAGGCGGCTTGCCCAGCGCCCATCGACACGGCTGGAATATATTTGTACAGGGCCTTTGTATATAGCCACGTCAGGGAGGATGGGATGAAACTGGCGACATTCCGCGACGCGCGCGGCAGCCGCATCGGCATCGTGCGGCCGGGCGCGGGCGGAGCGGACGCGCTGTTCGACCTCGCCGCCGCTGATCCCGCCTTCACCGACATGCAAACGCTGATCGAATCCGGCGCCCCCGGCCTCGCCCGCGCCGCCGCCCTCCTGCACGCCCGCGGCGCCGAGGGCGCCCTGTGGCAGCCGCTCGGCGCCGTCGAACTCCTCGCACCGCTGCCGCGGCCGGTGCAGATGCGCGATGCCATGTCCTACGCCACCCATATCCGCCAGAGCGGCGCCGGCACGCGCCGCCTCGCCGCCCTGCTCGCCGGCGATGCCGCGGCGGCGGCGAAGGTGGTGCCGGCGGCCGACATCGACCCGGTCTATCGCGCCCGCCCGATCTATTACCTCACCAACCGCATGACGGTGGGCGCGCCGGGTTCGCTCGTGCACTGGCCGCGCTACAGCCGGGTCGCCGATTTCGAACTGGAACTGGCCGCGATCATCGGCCGCAGCGGGCGCGACATCGCTCCGGCCGACGCCGCGGCGCACATCTTCGGCTATACCATCTTCAACGATTTCTCGGCGCGCGACGCGCAGATGCTGGAAATGCCGGGCCGCCTCGGCCCCGCCAAGGGCAAGAGCTTCGACGGCGGCAACGTGCTCGGCCCCTGGATCACCACCGCCGATGAGATCCCCGACCCGCAGGCGCTCGCCGTCCGGGTGCGGGTGAACGGCACGGTGTGGGCGGAAAACACCACCGCCGACATGCTGTTCCCGTGGCCCGACCTGATCGCCTACATCTCCCGCGACGAGACGCTGCATGCCGGGGAGGTGATCGGCTCCGGCACCATCGGCAACTGCACCGGGCTGGAGCAGGGGCGCTTCCTGCACGACGGCGATACCCTGGAACTGGAAATCGAGCGCATCGGCATCTTGCGCAACCGCATCGCCATGCCGCAGGGTTCGGCGGTCTGAACAGGGAGGAACGCGGCATGGCACAGCGGCTGATCGACCTTTCGGTGGCGCTGGAAAACGACGTGCCGGCCGATTTCGGCCCCGGCCCGCGCATCACCTATCTCGATCACGACCAGACCGCGGCCCAGGTCGCTTCCGCCTTCCCCGGCCTGCGGCCCGAGGATCTGCCGGAGGGCAAGGGCTGGGCGGTCGAGCAGGTGCTGCTCTCCACCCATAACGGCACCCATCTCGACGCGCCCTGGCACTATCACCCGACCATGAACCGCGGCGAGCGCAGCTGGACGATCGACGAAATACCGCTTGAATGGTGCTTCCAGCCCGGCGTCAAACTCGATTTCCGCCATTTCCCGGACGGCTATGTCGCAACCGCCACGGATGTGGAGGCGGAGTTGCAGCGGATCGGCCACACGCTGCGCCCGCTCGAGATCGTCGTCGTCAACACCGCCGCCGCCGCGCACTACGGCACCGACAAATACGTGCCGAGCGGCTGCGGCATGGGGCGGGAGGCGACGCTGTTTTTGCTGGAACAGGGCGTGCGCCTGACCGGCACCGACGGATGGAGCTGGGACGCGCCCTTCGTCCACACCGCCAAACGCTACGCCGAATCCCGCAACCCCGCGCTGATCTGGGAAGGCCACAAGGCGGGGCGGGAGATCGGGTACTGCCATCTGGAAAAGCTGCACAACCTGGACCGGCTGCCGCCCGACGGCTTCACCATCGCCTGTTTCCCGGTCAAGCTGAAGGCGGCCTCCGCCGGCTGGACGCGGGCGGTCGCGATCCTGCCATAGCGGCGCCGAAGCAGCGGCCCGCCGGTGCTAGGAATGGACCAGCGGGCAGTCGCTTTCGGCCAGCGGCCGGAACGCCTGCGACGCCGGAATGTCCGCCAGCTTCCTGTAGTAGTCCCACGCCCCCGCCGACTGCGAAGGCGTCTTCACCTGCATCAGCATCATGTCGTGCAGCAGGCGTCCGTCGGCGCGCAGCCGGCCGCCGCGGACATAGAAATCGTCCACCGGCATCGCCCGCATGCGCGCCATCACCGCCGCGCCGCCGTCTCCGCTGCCCGCCGCCAGCGCGCGCAGATAGTGGCGCGTTGCCGACCACACGCCGGCCTGCGCCATCGTCGGCATGGCGCTGTGGCGCGCGGCGAAGCGGCGGGACCATGCGCGCGTCTGCGCGTCGCGGTCCCAGTAGAACGCGGTGACGAAGCGCAGCCCCTGCGCCGCCGGCAGGCCCAGACTGTGGATATCGGTGATGAACACCAGCATCGCCGCCAGCGTCCGCCCGCTCTGGCGCAGCCCGAACTCATCGGCCTGCTTGGTGGCATTGACCATGTCGCCGCCGCTGTTGGCGAGCGCGATCACCTTCGCCCCCGACGCCTGCGCGGCCAGCAGATAGGCGCTGAAATCGGCGGTGCCGAGCGGATGCAGCACCCGCCCCAGCACGCGCCCGCCGGCCGCCTCGACGGCACGGCGTGCGTCGTTCTCCATCGAATGGCCGAAGGCGTAATCGACGGTGAGGAAGAACCACGTATCCTGCCCGGCGGCGACCATGCTGCGGGCCAGGCTGGTGGTGAGCGCGTAGCTGTCATAGAGCCAGGATGCGGCGGTCGGCGTGCAGTTGCGGCCGACGAAATCGACCGAGCCGACGGCGGTGCCGATTGCGATGCGGTCGCGGTCCGCCGCCACCCGCTCGACCGCGAGGGCCACCGACGAATTGTCGAAGCCGATCGCCATGCCCACGCCGTCCTCGTCGAACCAGCGCCGTGCGATGGCGGCGCCAATCTCGGCCTTGTTCTGATGGTCGCCCACCAGCACCTCGACCGGCCGGCCGGCGAGGCTGCCGCCGGCATCTTCCACCGCCATGCGCGCCGCGATCACCGAACCGGGGCCGCCCAGATCGGCGAACAGGCCCGACTGGTCGTTGAGCACGCCGATGCGCAGCGGCGCGGCGGCGCGCGCACGGACCGGCGCAGCGGCGAAGGAGGCCGCGGCCGCCCCGGCGGCGAGCAGCCGGCGGCGCGTCAGCCGCGGCCCGCGCATGGCACTCAGCCGCCCCGCGCCCGCGTCTCCGCCTCATAGCGTTCGCGCGCGGCATCGACGGCGCGCGCATGCACCGCGGCGAGGTCCGGCCGCACTTGGCGCGCGCGGTCCGCCGCCTCCAGCGTCGGCGACGCATGGCCCTGGAAGCGCGGCATCACCTCGCGCGCGAACAGCTCGACGCTGCGCAGCGTCGCCTCGCGATCCGCCCAGTTCTGGCCGAGCATCATGTAGCAGCCGAAGCCGCCGTTGGATTGCGTCCACAGCCGCTCGATCTGCGCCGCCGCCATCTCCGGCGTGCCGATCACGCCAAGGCCGGTCTCGTTGATGAACCGGACCATCTCGGGCACGCTGCTGCCCTGCACTGCCATCTGCGGGAAGGCGGCGACCGCCTGGAAATAATCGAACCAGTGCGCGATGCCGAACGTCACCTCGCGCTCCGCCTGCTCGCGCGTCGGCGCGACGTGCATCGGGCCGACCAGGCGCCATTTGCTGCGATCGACGCGCTTGCCGTGCGCCCGCGCCTCGGTCTCCAGCACGTTCCAGTGCAGCGCCAGCGCGTCGAACCCGGCCGCCGTGGTGGCGCCGACCGACAGCATGCCGATGCCGTGCCGCCCGGCGAGCTTGGCGCCGGTGGGGGAGGCGACGGCGGCGACACCGATATCGAACAGCGGGTTGGAATAGGGGCGCAGATGCAGCCGCGCTTCCCGCAGATCCCAGCGCTCGTTGCGGAACGTCACCGGGGCCGCGCCGGTCAGCAGCCGCATGATGATATCGAGGCCCTGTTCGAGCAGCTCGCGTGTCTGGGACTGGCTCAGCCCGATCATGATGCCGTCGGTCGGCAGCGAGCCGGGGCCAACGCCCAGCATCACCCGTCCGCGCGTCAGATGGTCGAGCTGGACGATGCGCTCGGCGACCCACAGCGGATTGTGGTACGACACGCTGACGACGCCAGTGCCGAGGCGGATATGGCGCGTGCGCTCGGCGGCGACGGCGATCATGATCTCGGGGGAGGCGGAGATTTCGCTGCCGGCGGAATGATGCTCGCCGAACCACGCCTCGTCGTAGCCGCAGCGGTCGAGCCACTGCACCAGTTCCAGGTCGCTTTGCAGGGCAAGCGTCGGGTTGATGCCGGGTTTGTGGAACGGCGCGAGAAAGATCCCGAAGCGCAGGCGCTGGCTCATGGACGATGCTCCCTTAACGGCATGGCACGCCGGGTCGCTGCGGCCGCCCGGCCCGGCTGAGCGTATCAGGGCGGCGGGGCGCAGGCGAGCATGCGGTTGCGCCGCACGCCTGCTGCGCCACGCCAGCGCGTGGCCTGCGTCAGCCCACCGTCACCGACGCCGCCCGGCGCCACCCCCCCCAGCGTGTCCCCCCCCGGCGCTTCGTGCCAAATCGCTACCCACCCAGCCGGCGGCCAGGGATTGCTTCGCCTGCCGCTCGCAATGACAGGGTGTGTCATGCCGCCCCCACGGCCGGAAACGCCCGCCGCACATCCCGCTTGCCCTGACAATCTGTTATTGAGTATAACTCACGACGTGAACAACCGCACCCCCCGCCCCCCGGCCGAACGCTTCGCGACGCTCACGGAAAGCGTCGCCAGGGCGCTTGCCGCCGAGGGGCTGCGGCTGGGGCTGGTGGCACCCTGGCTCGCCCTGGTGTGGTGCAAACTGCGCAGCACCGGCGCCCGCATCCTGCGGATCGCCGCCGCTCTGGAAGCCGGCACCCTCCGCCTCAGCCCGCCGCGGCCCCTGCCACCGCTTGCGCCCCGCACGGAGGCAAAGCCCGCCAACCCCGGACCAAAACGAAAAGAAATCCCGACAGGCTTCGGCTGGCTGCTGCGGCGGGTGACGGCGCTCAGCTTCGGCCGCTCCCAGCTCGAATATCTCCTCAACGAGCCGGACATGGCCGAGCTGATCGCCGCCGCCCCGCAGGTCGCCCATCATCTCCGCCCGGTCTGCCGGATGCTCGGGGTCAAACCGCCGGCCGGTCTCTTTCCCGCCCGCCGCCCGCCCCGCCGGACCAGGCCGCCCGCGGCCCCGAAGCCGGTGGCGGAGACCGCGAAAGAAGAACCGGCGGGAGTGAACAGAAAACCGGACGGTCCCTTTCCCGCCTTCGTGCCACGGAAAAGAAAGCGCAGGCGGCGGCCGTTCACTCTGTTTCCCCTGCCCGCCGCCACCGGCCCGCCCTGGCCGGGCTGACGAAGGCAGCGACAAAAATTCTGAGTCAGTGTCAGTAGGGTGGGCTTCAGCCCACCAGAGCCCACCAGTAGGGTGGGCTTCAGCCCACCAGAGCCACCAGTAGGGTGGGCTTCAGCCCACCAGAGCCCACCAGTAGGGTGGGCTTCAGCCCACCAACGCAAGGCCCTGTATCCCCGCCGACGCGCCCTATATCATGGCGCAATGCCGTTCGACATTCGCGAATTCCCCGCCGGCGCCGAAGCCGTGGCCCGCAACCGGCGCCTCGTCGGGGGCTGGCTGCTGGCGGTCGCGTTCATGGTCCTGGTCATGATCGTGCTCGGCGGCGTCACGCGGCTTTCCGGCTCCGGGCTCTCGATCATGGAATGGGCGCCGCTCAGCGGTGCAGTGCCGCCGCTGAACGAGGCGGAATGGCAGCGCCTGTTCCGCCTCTACCAGCACATCCCGCAATACGCGCTGCTGCATGACGGCATGGACCTCGCCGGGTTCAAGCGCATCTTCTGGCTGGAATGGGTGCATCGGCTGTGGGGGCGGCTGGTCGGCGCCGCGTTCCTGCTGCCGCTGCTGTGGTTCTGGGCGCGCGGCGCGATCGAGCCGCGGCTGCGCCCGCAACTCGTGCTGCTGTTCCTGCTCGGCGGCGTGCAGGGTGCGGTCGGCTGGTTCATGGTGGCATCGGGCTTTTTCCCCGACAGCATCGCCGTCTCCCCGTACCGGCTGGTGGTGCATCTGGCGCTGGCCCTGATCCTCTATGCGGCGCTGCTGTGGATAGGGCTGACGGTGCTGCGCCCGACGCCGCTCGCCGCGCCGGCCGCGCCGCGGCGGCGGCTTGTCGCCAGCCTCGCGCTGATCGCGCTCACCATCATCGCCGGCGGCTTCACCGCCGGGCTGCATGCCGGCCGCATCTACAATTCCTTTCCGCTGATGGATCGCCGCGTGGTTCCGGCCGCCTATGCCGCGCTGCATCCGCTGCTGCGCAATCTGACGGAAAATCCCGCCGCCGTGCAGTTCGACCATCGGCTGCTGGCGACGCTGGCCGCCCTCATGGTGCTGGCCACCGCCGCCGCCGGCCTGCTCCGCCGGCAGCCGAAGCCGCTGGCACGCGCGCTGGCGGCGCTCGGGCTGCTGGTGCTGGTTCAGTATGCGCTCGGGGTCGCGACCCTGCTGCACGCCGCGCCGCTGGACCTGGCCGCGCTGCATCAGGGGGTTGCCGTGCTGGTCTTCACCGCCGCCGTGGTCGCGCTGCATGCCGCGCGCGGCGCCGCCCCCGCCCGTGCCCGTCAACTGATCCCGGAGCCGACATGAGCGAACCGCACGCCGCCCCCGCCGCCGTCTCCGATTCCCCGCTGGCGGCGACCGACCGGCTGTTCTTCGGCCGGCCCGACGCGACCCTTGCGCGGGAGGAGGCGGAACGCCTGACCGTGGCGGCGCTTGCCGGCGCCGATGACGGGGAATTGTTCCTCGAGTACCGCGAGAGCGAATCGATCAGCCTCGATGACGGGCGCATCCGCGCCGCCGGCTTCGATGCGACGCTCGGCTTCGGCCTGCGCGCCGTCGCCGGGGAGGCCACCGGCTACGCCCACGCCGGTGAACTATCGGAGGGGGCGCTGCGCCGCGCCGGCGTCAGCGTGCGCGCGGTGCTCGCCGGGCATTCCGGCCGCGCCGGCGACCCGCCGCGGGCAAGCAATGCGCGGCTCTATTCCGACGCCAATCCGCTGGCGCTGATGCCGTTCGAGGCGCGTACCGCGCTGCTCGGCGAGATCGACGCCTTCGCGCGCGCCAGGGATGCGCGGGTGCAGCAGGTGATGGCCTCGCTCACCGGCGAATGGCAGGCAGTGCAGATCCTGCGCGCCGACGGGCGGCGCGTCGCCGATCTGCGCCCGCTGGTGCGGCTCAATGTCGCCGTCGTGGTGGCCGCGAACGGGCGGCGGGAAACCGGCAGTTTCGGCACCGGCGGCCGGTTCGGCTACGACCGCATCACCAGCCCCGGGGTCTGGCAGGCGGCGGTGTCGGAGGCTTTGCGGCAGGCGGTACTGAACCTCGACAGCCGGCCCGCGCCGGCGGGCGAGATGCCGGTGGTGCTCGGTCCCGGCTGGCCCGGTATCCTGCTGCACGAGGCGATCGGTCACGGGCTGGAGGGTGATTTCAACCGCAAGCAGACCTCGGCCTTCGCCGGGCTGCTCGGCCAGCGGATCGCGGCACCGGGCGTAACCGTGGTGGACGACGGCACCCTGCCCGACCGGCGCGGCAGCCTGACCGTGGACGACGAGGGCACGCCCACCGGCCGCACCGTGCTGATCGAGGATGGCATCCTGCGCGGCTACATGCAGGACCGGCTGAACGCACGCCTGATGGGCGTGCGCCCGACCGGCAACGGCCGTCGCCAGTCCTTCGCCCACGCGCCGATGCCGCGCATGACCAACACCGTCATGCTCGGCGGCAGCCACCCGCCGGCGGAGATGATCCGCGCCGTGCGCCGCGGCCTCTACGCGGTCAATTTCGGCGGTGGCCAGGTCGATATCACCTCGGGCAAATTCGTCTTCTCGGCAAGCGAGGCCTATCTGATCGAGGACGGGAAGGTGACGGCGCCGGTCAAGGGCGCGACGCTGATCGGCAACGGGCCGGACGCGCTGACCCGGGTGGAGATGGTGGGTGACGACATGGCGCTCGATCCCGGCATCGGCACCTGCGGCAAGAACGGGCAGGGCGTTCCGGTGGGCGTCGGGCAGCCGACCCTGAAACTCTCGGCGCTGACCGTGGGCGGCACGGCCGCCTAGCCGCGCCGGTGCGGACCGGCCTGTCCGCGCCTATTCCGGCACGCCGGCGAGGCGAAGCCCCTCCGTGTAATGCGCATGCTGCGCCGTGTCGGCCAATGCCGTGGTGTGCGCGAAGCGGCGCAGGGTGAACCCCGGATCGAGCGCCAGCAGCCGCAGCCGGATGACGGCGGCATCATCCCGCCGGCCGAGATGGCCGAGGGCGGCGAGATATGGCCTCAAGCCTGCGCAGAGTCCCGGATTGGCCTCGGTCAGTCCACGCCCGATCAGCATGGCCGCGGCATGATCCCGCCGCAGCAGCGCGATCGTACAGAGCGCGCTGTCGAACAGCGGGGCGAGCGGGTCGAGCGGTGCAAGGGTCCGATAGCGCCGCAGCCGCCGCTCACCCTCGTCGAGATCGCCGAGATCGATGTAGCCGACACCGGAGAGTGCCCAGGCCAGCGCCAGGTGAGGGTTGCACGCCAGCGCCCGTTCGTGCAGCGCCACCGCTTCCCGCGGCCGCCGTTGCAGGAAGCCGCGGACATGCCCGGCGATGGTCAGCGCCCGCGCGTCCTGCGGGTCGAGCAGGATCCCGCGCTCGGCGAGCCGGCCGGCACGGCCGCCGACCGTGGACGGCTCCTCCACCCACGCCTGCACCGCCATCAGCACATGCCACCAGGCGAACCACGCATGCGCCGGCGCATCATCCGGGGCCTGATCGACGGCCTTCTGCAACATCTCACCGGCGCGCAGGAAGGACGGGCGTTGCAGCCGTTCCATCAGCGCCAGCGCCCGCAGGGTCAGATCCTGCGCGGTCGGCTGCGCACCGGGCGGGATCGTCACCTGGCGCGCCTCCAGCCGCAGGATCTCCGGATCGATCTGGGCCGCGGTCTCGGCGGCGATCTCGTCCTGCAAGGCCAGCAGGTCATCGCCGTGCCGGTCGAAGCGGTGCGACCAGACCACCTGACTGCCGGCCCGCAGGTCGAGCAGACGCAGCGCGACCCGCAGCCTGCCATGCGCCCGCTGCACCGTCCCGTCGAGCAGATAGTGGACATCGAAGACGCGGCCGATCGCCGCCTCGTCGCGCATGGGGCCGGCCAGCCGGGCAAGTGCCGCCGACGACACCACCGACAGCCCCCGGCAATGGGTGAGCGCCGCGGTGATCTCATCGGCGCAGGTGAGGCCGAACGCGGCATCGGCCTCGCCGCCGCCGATCGCGTGCAGCGGCACGACGCCAACCCGGGGCCACCCGCGTCGTTGCGGCGACGGATCAGGTCGCGCCGCCGGGTCCGGCCCGGCCGACGGCACCGCCTGCGCCCGCTGTGCGCCCGCGCTGCGCAGCTCGTCGAGCAGCCGCGCGGTCTCCGCCGACGGCTGGGCGTCCAGCGATTCGGCCAGGACCGCCCGGCAGCGCTCGAACGCCTGGATCGCCAGCCCGCGCTCGCCCCGCGCGGCATGGGCGCGCATCAGGGCGCGCCAGGCGCCTTCATGGGTGCGGTCGATGGTCAGCAATTGCCCGGCCGCGGCGATGATCGCCTCTGCCGCAGTCTGCTCGCGCAGGACGCCTTCGGCGACCGCCCGTGCCCGGTCGCGCAGGCGCTCCCGCTCGCCGAGCAGCCAGGCGTCGAAGGCGGCATCGGTGCCGTCGAGATCCTCCAGCAATGCCCCGTCCAGCAGCGACAGCGCCGCCGGTTTCGCGGCGGTGGCGCGCAGGACTTCCTCCACATCGACCCAGGCTGCGTCCGACCGCAGCGCCAGATGCTCGCGCGCCACCAGCAGGACGCGCGGCCCCGCCGGCCCCAGTGCCTCCAGCAGCCGGTGGATTTCCTGCCGCAGCGAGGCGCGCGCCTGCTCCTGCGGCCGACGGCTCCACAGCAGCTCGGCAACGCGCGCGCAGCACCGTCCGGGGTGCCGACAGCGCCAGTGCGGCGAGCAGGGCGCGGGTCTTGCGCCCGCTCGGCAGCACGTTCTGGCCGGTGAGCGTCCAGGCTTCCATCTGCCCGATCAGCCGCAGCCGCAGCACGAGGCGGTGCGTGGAGGGGGGAAAGAAGGATGCCGGCTGGCCTTGCGATGCGCTGGCGACCATAAAACGATAAAATATCGAATCAGGCCGGATTGGCAAGCCGTCGCGCGGTGGCGCGCGGTCAGACCTCGGCGGCGGTGAAGATCGGGCGGACGTCGCCCTGCCAGGGGCCGTTGAACTGGGCGAGCCAATGCTCGGCCTGCGTCGGTGCGCCGGCCACGATCGCCTGCAGCGGCGCGAGATAGCCGCTTTCGTCGGCGCCGCCGCCATCGCGCCGCCCGCGCGCCCGCAGCCCGTCATGCGCGATTTCCACCATCGCGCGCGCCAGTGTCCGCAGCGTGCCGCCCTGCCACGGCGTGCGCAGGCCGAGCCGCGGCACCGCCGGGCGCAGCGCCGCATACGCCTGCCACGGCGCCGCGCGCACCAGGGCATCGGCCGCCGCCAGTGCCGCCTCGTCATAGAGCAGCCCGACCCACAGCGCGGACTGCGCCAGCATCATCGCCGGCGTGCCGGCATCGGCGCCGCGCATTTCGAGGAAGCGCTTGACGCGGACATCGGTGAACGCGGTCGTCATGTGATCGGCGAAGTCGCCGACCGTGGCGTGGCCGGCCGGCCCGTCGGCGAAGGCGCCGGCCATGAACTGCCGGAACGGGGCACCCGCCATATCGACATAGCGGCCGTCGCGGTGGACGAAATACATTGGCACGTCGAGCAGCCATTCGACATAGCGCTCGAACCCGAAATCCGGCGCGAAGAAGGCGGCCGGCATGCCGGTGCGGTCGGGATCGGTGTCGGTCCACACCTGGGCACGGAACGAGAGATAGCCGTTCGGCCGTCCCTCGGTGAACGGGGAATTGGCGAACAGCGCCGTCGCGACCGGCTGCAAGGCCAGCGCAACGCGCAGCTTGCGCGCCATGTCGGCTTCCGAGGCATAGTCGAGGTTGACCTGCACGGTGCAGGTGCGCGTCATCATATCGAGGCCGAGCGCGCCGACCCGCGGCATGTAGCGGCGCATGATCGCATAGCGTCCCTTGGGCATCCACGGCATCTGCGCCCGTGAAGCGGTCGGGTGGAAGCCGAGCGGGGCGAAGCCGAGGCCGAGCGGCGCCGCTGCGGCCCGCACCGCGTCGAGATGCGCGTTGAGCTCGTCGCGCGTCTGATGCAGGGTCGCCAGCGGTGCGCCGGAGAGTTCGAGCTGCCCGGCCGGCTCCAGCGACACCGATGCGGCACCCCGGCTGAGGCCGATCAGGTTGTCCCCGTCCCGGATCGGCGCCCAGCCGTCGTGGCCCATGCCTGCCAGCAGCGCGCCGATGCCGTCCGGCGCGTAGGGCGGCGGGGTCAGGTCGGTGCGGCGGAAGCCGAATTTCTCGTGCTCGGTGCCGATCGCGAAGCGCTCGCGCGGCTTGCAGCCCGCGGCGATGTGGTCGGCAAGCTGGCGGGCCGACGTGATCGGCGTGGCGTCGGCCTCTCCGGGGTTGGACATCTGGTTTCCGTCTGGTTCTGGCGCGGGGTGGCCGGTGTTCTATCCGCCGCCCGGCGCCTGCAACAGCGCCAGCCCGACGATCGCCGCCGTCTCGGCACGCAGTATGCGCGGCCCGAGCGACACCTGCTTCACAAGGGCGTGCCGGCCCAGTTCGTCAAGCTCCTCTGGCGCAAACCCGCCCTCCGGTCCGGTCAGCAGCGCGCACGGGGCACGGCAGGGCAGGAGCGGCGGGGCGGCGGCGCGCTCGACCGCGGCGAACAGCGTGCGAGAGGGTGGCCACGCCGCCAGCACGGCCGGGAACGGCTGCGGGGGGGCGATGCGGGGCACGGTCAGCCGCTCGCATTGCTCGGCCGCTTCGACGGCGATGGCATGGAGCCGGCCGGCATTGACGCGGGCGGTGTTGCTGCGGCGCGTCAGCACCGGCAGCAGCGCGGCGGCGCCGAGTTCGGTCGCCTTCTGCACCACAAGGTCGGTCGCGTCCCGCTTCAGCGGCGCGAACACGAGCCACAGATCCGGCTCCTCCGTCTGTGGGCGAAGCTGGCGCGCAACTTCGAGCCGCGCCGCATCGCGCGACAGGGCAATGAGCCGCGCTTCCCACTCCCCATCGCGTCCGTTGAACACCAGCACCGTGGCGCCCGGGCCGCGGCGCATGACGGTGCCGAGGTAATGCGCCTGCGCCGGTGTGGCGGCGAGTGCTGCGCCCGCCGCCAGCGGCATTGCGACATGAAGGCGGATTGACCCCGGCATGACGGGCGGGACATTAGCAGGCGATGACCGGACACACCGATATCGTCGCCACCGGCTGGGTCGCGCGCCTGCCGCCCGGGCTTGGACCCTATGCGCTGCTGGCACGGCTCGACCGGCCGATCGGCGCCTGGCTGCTGTTCCTGCCCGGCCTGTGGTCGATCCTGCTCGGCCGGCTGCCGGCCGGCGCGACCCTGCGCCTGCTGCTGCTGTTCGGGGTCGGCAGCGTGGTGATGCGCGCCGCCGGCTGCGTGGTGAACGACATCTGGGACCGCGACCTCGATCGCCGGGTGACGCGCACCGCCGGAAGGCCGCTCGCCGCCGGCATGCTGACGGTGCGGCAGGCGCTGGCGTTCCTCGCCGTGCTGCTGCTGATCGGGCTTGCGATCCTGCTGCAGCTCAACCCGCGGGCGCAGCTTCTGGGTGCGGCCTCGCTGGTGCTGGTCGGGCTTTATCCGCTCGCCAAGCGGGTGACGTGGTGGCCGCAGTTGGTGATGGGGTTCACCTTCGGCTTCGGCGCGCCGCTCGGCTATGTCGCGGCGACCGGCCGCGTCGATGCCGCCTTCCTGGCGATCTATGCCGCGGCGATCCTGTGGGATCTGGCCTTCGACACGATCTATGCCCATCAGGACCGGGAGGATGATGCCCTGGTCGGCGTGCGCTCCACGGCGCGGCTGTTCGGGACGTGGACGCGGCCGTTCCTCGCCCTGTGCGATGCGGCGACCATCGCGGCGCTGGCGCTGGCTGGGGCGCTGGCCGGCCTCAGTCCCGCGTTTTGGGCCGCGCTCGTGTTGCCGGCGGCGCTGCTGGCGTGGCAGGTGTGGCGGCTCGATATCGACGATCCGGCTCTGTGCCTGCGCCTGTTCCGCGCCAACCGGGAGGTCGGGTTGGCGGTGGGGCTGGCGATCCTGCTCGGCCGGCTGTGAGCGATCCCGCCGCCTTCATCCGCGCCCACACCACCCCGGCCCGGACGGCGCTGGTGCCGGAACTGACGCTGCATCTCGCCACCGAAATCACGCCGATCTGGCAGGCGAGCGAGGCGTGGCTGGCGGCGAAGGGTGTCGCGCCGCCGTTCTGGGCCTTTGCCTGGCCGGGCGGGCAGGCGCTGGCGCGGCACATCCTGGACCATCCGGCCCAGGTTGCCGGCAGGCGGGTACTGGATTTTGCCGCCGGCTGCGGCCTTGCCGCCATCGCCGCCGCCCGCGCCGGCGCCGCCCGGGTCGAGGCGGCGGAGATCGACCTCCTGGCCGCCGCCGCCATCGCGCTCAATGCCGCGGCAAATGGCGCGACGGTCGGCGTGCTGGCGCGGGACGTGGTGGGGGAGGCCTGCCGGTGGGATGTGATCCTGTGCGGCGATATCTGTTACGAGGCGCCGATGACCCGCCATGTGCTGCCGTGGCTGCGCCGCATGGCGCAGGGTGCCGATGTCTGGATCGCCGATCCCGGCCGAGCCTATCTGCCCGGCGACGGGCTGGCCCCGTTCGCGTACCACACCGTGCCCACCACCACGGAGCTGGAGGACCGCACCACGCGGAAAGTGACGATCGCCCGGCTTGCGGGCGCGGCCGTGCCGGCGCCGTGAGCGCACGCCCTTGGCCGTCGTCGCCTATTCGCGCGCCAGCACCGTGTCGGTGAGGAAAGTGCCGAGGCCGCCGGCGCGGAAGCTGGCGCGCAGGGCGTGTTCGTCATACTCCTCCCGCACCCAGTCGAGGAACGGCCGCCGTCCCTCGGCAACCGAGGCGTAATGGAGGAAGAACGCATCCAGCACGCCCGTCGGCGAGCGGCGGAAATGGCCGAAGCGCCAGGAAAGCTGGCGGAGCGCGTCGCGCGAGGTGCCGCCCTCGAACAGGATGACGAGGCCGGCGGCGAGGCCGGCGCGGTCGGCGCCGGATTTGCAATGCATCAGCGCCGGCGCCGCCATCGAGCGGTAGATCGCATGGAAGCGCAGGATGCGCTCCCGGTGCGGGGCGCCGCGACTTTCAAACGCCATGTCGATGTGATCGAGGCCGAGTTGCCGCGCCGCGTCGCGCGACAGCGCATCCGACCCGCAGCGCCGCGCGCCGCGCAGGTTGATGACGGTGCGCAGGTGATACCGCCGCGTCAGCGCCCCGAGCCGCGCCGGCGTCGGATGGTTGCAGCGGTAGAGCCGGCCGGGGATGACGGCGGCAAAATTGTCCCACACCGTGCGGAACACGCCGTGATCGATCAGCAGGCTGTCCAGCCACGCCTGCCGCCGTCCTTCGGGTGTCGCTACGTCGCCTGCGAACATGCGGCGCTGACGGCCCCTTCCGCTATCCCTGGCGTTCCAGCAGGAGCTGCTTGATCGCGCCGATCGCCTGCGCCGGATTGAGACCCTTGGGGCAGGTCTGGGTGCAATTCATGATGGTGTGGCAGCGATAGAGCTTGAACGGATCCTGCAACGCATCCAGCCGGTCGCCGGTACGCTCGTCACGGCTGTCGGCGATGAAGCGATAGGCGGCGAGCAGCACCGCCGGGCCGAGATAGCGGTCGCCGTTCCACCAGTAGCTCGGGCAGGAGGTGGTGCAGCAGAAGCACAGGATGCATTCCCAGAGACCGTCGAGCCGGCGCCGCTCCTCCGGGCTTTGCCGCCGTTCCGCATCCGGCGGCGCCGGCGTATCGGCCTGCAGCCACGGCTCAATGCTGCGCAGTTGCGCATAGGCCTGCGTCAGATCGGGCACCAGATCCTTGACCACGGGCATGTGCGGCAGCGGATAGATGCGCACCATACCCTTCACCTCCTCGATCGGCTTGAGGCAGGCGAGCGTGTTGGTGCCGTCGATGTTCATGGCGCAACTGCCGCAGATACCCTCGCGGCAGGAGCGGCGGAAGGTCAGCGTGGCATCGACCTCGTTCTTGATCTTGATGAGCGCGTCGAGCACCATCGGCCCGCAGGCGTCGAGATCGAGTTCATAGGTGTCGGTGCGCGGATTTTCCGCATCGTCGGGATTCCAGCGGTAGATCTGGAACGCCCGCACGCGCTTCGCCCCGCGCGGCGCGGGATGCAGCCTGCCGGCGCGCACCTTGCTGTTGGCGGGGAGGGTGAATTCGGCCATGACTGTGCCTTCCGGTCAACCGCCGCGGGCGGCTTTCAATAGACCCGCTTCTTCGGCGGGAACACCGACACCTCGTTGGTCAGCGTCTGCATGCGCACCGGACGGTAGGCGAGGCGTACTCCGCCGTCGTCGCCGCACCAGGCCAGCGTGTGCTTCATCCAGTGCTCGTCGTCACGCTCCGGATAATCGTCGTGGGCGTGGGCGCCGCGGCTTTCGTGGCGCGCTTCCGCACCGGTGATCGTGGTCATGGCGTTGGCCATCAGGTTCTGCAGCTCCAGCGCCTCCACCAGATCGGAATTCCAGATCATGCTGCGGTCGGCAACGGAGATGTCGGCAAGCCCGGACCAGACCTGCCGCATCTTCGCCACCCCGTCGGCGAGGCTGCGGCTGTTGCGGAACACCGCGGCGTGGCTCTGCATCGTGCGCTGCAGATCGAGCCTGAGTTCGGCGACGCGCGTCGTCCCGGCGGCGTGGCGCGCGGCATCCAGCCGGTCCAGCGCCGCCTCGCCGGCCCGCGGCGGCAGCGGCTTCTGCGTCGCCCCCGGCTGCACCGTCTCGGCGGCGCGGTGCGCGGCGGCGCGGCCGAACACCACGATGTCGAGCAGCGAATTGG
>JAJZNE010000150.1 GCA_021847995.1 Pseudomonadota bacterium
GCTCGCGCAGACCAACGAGCTCGTCTTCACCACTTCCTTCGGGTTCATGAACCCGACGGTCAAGGTGGCGCAGCAGTTCCCCAAGGTGAAGTTCGAGCACGCCACCGGCTACAAGCGCCTGCCCAATCTCGCCACCTATTCCGCCCGCTTCTACGAAGGGCGGTTTCTCGCCGGCATCATCGCCGGGCGGATGACCAAATCGAACGTCATCGGCTTCGTCGGCGCCTTCCCGATCCCGGAAGTGGTGCAGAACATGAATGCGTTCCTGCTCGGCGCGCGCATGGTCAACCCGAAGGTGACGGAGAAGCTGGTGTGGGTCAGCACCTGGTACGATCCCGGCAAGGAACGCGCCGCCGCCGACACGCTGATGAGCCAGGGTGCGGACGTGCTGGTCACCCACACCGACAGCGCCGCGGTGCAGGAAGCCGGCGAACAGCGCGGCGTGTGGACCATCGGCTATGATTCCGACATGGGCCGCTACGGACCGAAGACCTGCCTGACCTCCGTCGTGTCCGACTGGTCGGGCTATTACGTGCAGGAAGTCCAGGCGGCGATGGACGGCACCTGGAAAAGCCACGACACCTGGGGCGGCCTGAGAAGCGGCATGGTGCGGATGGCGCCGTTCAACCCCGCCTTGCCGAAACCGGTCGCCGACGAGGTGATGGCGCGTCAGGCCGATATCGAAGCCGGCCGGCTGGCACCGTTCCAGGGGCCGATCAAGGATCAGTCGGGTGCCGTCAAGGTGCCCGCGGGCAAGGCCCTCACCGACCCCGAGATTCTCGGCATGAACTGGCTGGTCGAGGGGGTGGAGGGCAAGCTCGGCTGATCCGCCCGTCGGGCGTGGCGCGCTACGGCGCGTCGCGCCAGGGCGACCGTTCCGTCCAGCCGCGCAGCGCAGCACTGGCCCAGGCCGGGTCGCGGTCGCGATGGCACAGCGTGCAGGCATTCGGCACACCGAGCGCGCCGGTCGCAGCGGGCGGGATGAAGCGGAACGTGTGCGCATGCACCATCACATCGCCGATCGTCTGCTCGATCGCCGGCATGTGACAGGCGGTGCAGGCGCTGCCGGGGCTGTCCGGGCGATGATGCGTGTGCGCGGCGAGCGTCGCGGCGCGTGGCCCGGTCGGCGTGCCAGGCGCGTGGCAGGTGAGGCAGAGATCGTTGCCCGGTGCGCGCAGCATCGCGGTGTTGTCGCTGCCGTGCGGGTCATGGCAGGAAAAGCAGGTGACGCCGCGCGCATACATCAGGCTCTCGACGAAATCGTTGCCCTGCATGCGGTTCTTGTGCGCCGTTCCGTCGGCGAAGAAATAGAAATCGGCGGTGCCCGCCCGCCGCCGCTCCAACGCCCAGAAATCGGCCAGCCGCTTGCCGATGTCGAAGCCGACCGGCCAATCATAATAGACGCCGCCGATCGGATTGCCCGGCGGGCGGCCCTGCGAATGGCACTGGATGCAGGTGTCGTTGGCGGCGACGGCATCGAGCCGCGCCGGATTGACGATGTTGTCGCGCCGCGGCTGCGCGACATGCGCGCTGCCGGCGCCGTGGCAGCGTTCGCAGCCGACATTCCACTCCGTCACCGCATGCGTGGCAATGTCGTAATTCACCGAATGGCAGCCGTCACAGAGCGGTCCGGTCGGACGGCGCAGATTGTCCTCTGGATAGAGTGTTGCCCACCAGTCCGCTTGCGGTTCGACGAAGTAGCGCCGCCACACGCCGTGCGTCACGTCCCATTGTGCCGGCAGCACGAAATAGTCATTGCCGACTCTGGTGAAGTAGCGTTGCTTCCAGCGGCTGCCGTACACCAGCGCGATGTCGTCGCGGCGGAACGTCACCAGCGGGTCGGGCTTGACGAGATCGGGCAGGATGGCGTCGGGATGTGCGCGCGGATCGCGCACCACGTTCGCCATGCGCGTCTGCTGCCAGCGATCGAAAATCGCCCGGTGGCAGGACGCGCAGGCGGCGGAGCCGACGTGATGCGCGCCGGCGACGCTGCCGGCCTCCCGCGCCTGCGGGGCCGCGGTCGGCGGCAGGTGGCGCAGGAACAGCACCAGCTGCCAGATCGCCTCGTCCGGCAAATCCCACGCCGGCATGGCGGTGTTCCGGATGCCGTTGCGGATCATATAGAACAGCGTGCCGTCGCCCGCCTCCGCGGCGACCGCCGTGCGCAGCGCCGGGGCGCGCGGATAGGTGTGGCCCCCGATCTCGGTCGCGCCGCTGCCGTCGAAGCCATGGCAAACCGCGCAGTGGCGCTGAAACAGCGCGGCGCCGGCGGCGATCTCGCCTGCGCTGCCGCGCAGCGGATTGTGCCGGCGCGCCTCTGCCGACGGCACGCTCGCATGCAGCAGCCATTGCGCGATGGCGACCTCGGCGCCCGGCGGCGTCGGCCGCGCCGACGACAGCCCGGGAACCGCGAAGCGCACCGCCAGCCAGGCTGCCAGCACGAACAGCAGGAGCAGCAGCGGCAGAACCACCCGCAGCCGGCCCCTCATGGTGCCGGCCGCAGCACCCGGATCGCGGCCTCACCGGCGCTTCCGGCGGGGACGGCGACGAACAGGCGGTCCAGTTCGGGGACGAACAGCGCGGTGCGCGCGCCCGGCGCGGTCGCGATACGGGCCAGCGGCACCAGCGCATTGCCGTCACGGCGGAGCACGTCCACCGCGCCGGCGCCGCAGATCAGATAGAGCAGGCCGCGCCGCCGGTCCTCGAACAGATCGTCGCTGTCGGCGCAGGAAGGTGCCTCCGCGATGATCCGCCCATCGGCCGCATCCAGCAGCGCCACCCGCGCCGGCCTGCGAAACCCGATCGCGAGCACCCCATCCGGCGCCAACCGCGCCATCGGGAAATTGTCCCGCAGCCCCTGGGTCGGCCAGACCGCAAGGATGCTGCCGCGGCGCAGATCGGCGACATCGACCCGCCCGGCCTCGGGCAGGTTGACGAAGGTGCGGCCGGTCGCCGGGTCGATCCGGAACGCCTCGGGATGCGCGGGCAGGGCGACGGTCGCGGTGACACGGCGCGCCGCCGGGTCGATCATCGCCAGCGCCCCGTCGCCGTAGCCGACGACGAGCGTGCCGTCCGGGCCGGAGGCGATGTCGTCGGCGTCTGCGCCGAGCGCGATCTGCCCGAGCGGCGCCAGGGTGTCGGCATGGAAGAACCGCAGCGCGCCGTCGCCGCCATTGGCCACCACGATCGCATCCGCGGCCTGCGCGTAGGCAACCCCCTGCGGCGCCGGGAGGCCGTCGATCCGCCCGGTGACGGTGCCGCGCCCGGGATCCACCACGTCCAGGCTGCCGTTGCCGCGCTCGGCGATCAGCAGATGCCGGTGGCGCGCATCATAGGCCAGATGGTCGATCCGGCCGGCGACATGCGGCAGCGCAACCGTGCGTTCCTGCACCAGCGGCGCCGCGGCCTGCGCGCTGCCGGCCAGCATCATCCCCAGCATCGCCGCGACTCCGGCCGATCGGCGCCACGCCATCCCACCGGCGCGCCAGCCCGGCCGTGTAATTTGGGCCCACTCCGGCCGGCGGCGAGGCGCAGAATCAGACGTGAAGTTGCTTCGGCTGGGTGAGTTGTGGAAGCGCGGCGACGTCGGCCGCATCATTGGTGTTCGGCAGGCGGACGGGCCGCCAGATACGCCGTCGCCTCCACCTCAACCAGTACCTCCGCCGCCGGCAGCATCGCCGACACTTCCACCACGGTGGAGACCGGCGGTGTGCCGGGGAAGAAGCTGCGGCGGACGCGGGCGTACAGGGGATAGTCGCGCAGATCGCGGAAATACTGCACCAGCCGGCACACCTCCGCCATCCCGGCGCCGTGTTCCGCCAGGATCGTGCGGATGCGATCGAGCACGAACCAGCTCTGCGCCAGGATCGGCCCCTGCCGCACGTCGATCGAATATTCGCCGCTCTCGCCCAGTTCCGCCCGTACCGTCTGCGGCAGATCGGCAAACCCCGCCACCACGCGGCCGAGCCGCGGATCGACCGCGATGACGCCGGAGAGGAACAGAAAGTCGCCGGCGCGGCGGCAGGCGGCGTAGCGCGCCAGCGGCTGGCCGATCCCGCTCACCCGCCGCTATTCCTCCAGGAAGCCGCGCAGCGCCCGGGACTGCGTGCCGAGTTGCAGTTTCTTCAGCGCCTTCGCCTCGATCTGGCGGATGCGCTCGCGCGTCACGTTGAAGGTACGGCCGACCTCCTCCAGCGTGTGGTCGCGGTTCATGCCGATGCCGAAGCGCATGCGCAGGATGCGCTCCTCCCTCGGCGTCAGGCCGGACAGCGCGCGCGCCGCGGTCTCGCGCAGGTTGTTGCGCGCGGCGGCGTCGAACGGCAGCACCGCGTCCTTGTCCTCGATCAGGTCGCCGAGCCGGCCTTCCTCATCGTCGCCGACCGGCGCCTCCAGGCTCACCGGCTCCTTCACCAGCCGCTGCACCGTCCGCACCTTGTCGAGCGGCAGGCCGAGCCGCGCCGCCAGTTCCTCCGTGCTCGGCTCCCGCCCGCTCTCCTGCGCGAGCCGGCGCGCGGCGCGGGCGATCTTGCCGACCGTCTCGGTCATGTGCACCGGCACGCGGATGGTGCGCGCCTGATCGGCGATGCTGCGCGTGATCGCCTGACGGATCCACCACGTCGCGTAGGTCGAGAACTTGAAACCGCGCCGCCAGTCGAACTTATCGACCGCGCGCATCAGGCCGATATTGCCTTCCTGGATCAGGTCGCCGAACATCAGCCCGCGGTTGACATATTTGCGCGCGATGTGGACGACCAGCCGCAGGTTGGCGCGCGTCAGCTCGTCCTTGGCGCGGCGCATCTCGCGCTCGCCCCGCGTCACTTCCTCATGCACCCGGCGCAGGATCGGCGCGGGCAGGCCGACCTCCTGCTCCAGCGCCGCGATCCCGGCCCGCACCTCGGCGAGCGTCGCACGCAGCGTCCGGCCGCCCTTGGCGGCGCGCTGCACCCGCTGCACCCCCGCCTCGCTGCCGTCCCACAGGCGCAGGAAGGTCTCACGCGGCAGCTTGGCGGCAAGCGTGGCGCGCAGGGCCTGCCCGTCCAGCGCCGTCAGCCGCCGGCTTGCCTCGCGCAGCCGCTGCACCAGTTCCGCCAGCCGGTCGCCGCGCAGCCGCAGGTCGCGCAGCAGCGCGGTGCGCCGCTCCCGCTCCCCGTCGCCGGCGAGCAGCGCGTCGATCGCCGCCAGCACGTCGGGCCGCAGCCGTTCCTCCACCGTCGAGGTGGGCGCGGCGTCGGCCGCCGGCTCCTCCTCCGTCTCGGCGGGGACGGCGGCGGGCGTCGCCTCCAGTTCGATCAATTCGCGCAGCGGCAGCCGCCCTTCCGCCAGCGCCGCCCGCCACCCGGCCAGCATCACGCCGGTCAGCGGGCTGTCGCACAGCCCGCCCAGCATCACGTCCCGCCCGGCCTCGATGCGCTGCGCGACCGCGACCTCATCCTCGCGCTTGAGCAGTTCCGTCCCGCTCATCTCGCGCAGGAACATCCGTACCGGGTCGTCGCTGCGCCCGAGTTCGGCCGCCGTGGCAAGATTGCCGCGCTCCGCCGGCTGGGCCGCGGCCGCGGCACCGGCCTCCGCCGTATCCGCCCCGTCCGCGGCGTCCTCCCCGGCGTCGGCCTCGACCAGCTCGATCCCGTATTCGCCCAGCAGTGCCACCGCGCTTTCCAGCTCGTCCGGATTGTCGCCTGCTTCCGGCAGGGCGGCATCAAGCTCGGGGCGCGAGACGAAGCCCCGCGATGCCGCGCGCGCGACCAGCTCCGCGAGCGGAGTTCCGGCGCCCGGAATGGGTACCCGATCCTCCGTCTCGCCGCGTTCCACCACCGCCGTGACTGCGATCGATCCGTCCATGTCCCGTCCTGCTCGAATCCCGCGCCGCTATCCACGCCCAAAGCCATCCACCCCCGGCATCGGCGCCCCGCCCCCGCGGCGGCGGAAGGCGGGCGACGCAAGGGGGCAGGAGGGACGCAGTGCTGCGCGTGCCTCATATGTGCCGGTTTCCGCCGTTGGAACACCCCCCCGGCCGCAACGCAGATGCCCACCATGCACGGTGGCGCACGCGATGGCGTGACCGGCAATCGCGTTCCCGTGACACGCCGGCCGGCCCGCCATCTGCGATATCCCAAGCACGCTTCCGCGAGCGACGCAACGAGAATGGGGACAGACCAGGGCCGCGCATGCTTCCCGACGCAGGACAGGCCAACGCACGACCGGCCGCCCCACGGCAGGAGAGCCTCGCCGGCCGTGCCGGCGGGACGGAGGGGATCAACGACATTATGCTCTCGCCGCTCGTCCACCCCTCCGCCGAGCGTGCCGAACTGCTCGCGGAATGCCGCAGGCTGCGTGTCAAGAACGATTTTCTGGAGGGATGCTGCGCCCAGTTGCAGGCCGCCCTGCGTGCCGGCGAGGAGGCCCGCCTCCTGGCACTACAGGCCCAGAAGCTGGAGGCGATCGGCCAGCTCACCGGCGGCATCGCCCATGATGTCAACAATCTCCTGACGGTGCTGCGCGGCGGCCTGCACCTGCTGCCGGGCGCGGTGGAACCGGCCCGGCGCGAACGCCTGATCGGCAGGATGGAGGGTGCGGTCAGCCGCGGTGCCGAGATGACGCGCCGGCTGCTCGCCTTCGCCCGCCGGCAGTTGCTGCAACCCGAACCGATCGACCTCGCCGATCGCGCCGAGGCGCTGGCAACCTTGCTGACCGGCTGCCTCGGTCCGCGGATCGCGGTGGAACTGCGCTTCGCCGGCGATCTCTGGCCGATCGCCGCCGACCGCGCGGCGCTGCTGCTGTCGTTGCAGAACATCGCCGAGAATGCCCGCGCGGCGATGGCCGATGGCGGCCGGTTCCTGGTCACCGCCGCCAATCGCCCGCTGTTCCCGCAGGGGGCCGGGAAACTGGGGCTTGCCGCCGGCGCCTACGTGGAGATCGCCTGCTCCGATACCGGCACCGGCATGACGCCGGAGGTGCTCGCCCGCGCGTTCGAGCCGTTCTTCACCACGCGGCCGGTCGGGCAGGGGTCCGGACTCGGGCTGCCGCAGGTGCATGGCTTCGCCGCGCAATCCGGCGGTGCGGCGCGGCTGGAAAGCGCAATCGGCGTCGGTACCACCGTCATCCTGCTGCTGCCGCGTGCCGCGGGCGCTTGCGGTGCCGCCGGCGCGTCGGCATAGCGGCCCCGCAACAGCCGCGCCGCGCCGGGCGCATCGGAGCCAGCGATCGACCGCATTCCACCGCACTTGATCTTCTGCGTCGATGCCGGCGGCTCGCGCAGCCGCGGCCGGCTGGTCGGGACCGACGGCGGCGTGCACGGGGCGGGCGAGAGCGGTCCGTGCAACCCGGCGACCGATGCCGTCACCGCCGCCGCCAGCCTGGCGCGGCTCTGGCACACCTGCGCCGCCGCCGCCGGCCATGATCCGACGGACCGCGCGCCGGTCACGCTGGCGCTCGGCGGTGCCGGGCTTGGCATCGCCGCAGCGCGCGACGGGCTGCTGGCCGCGGCGCCGCGCTTCGGCCGCACCGTGACGATCAGCGACGGCTACGCGGCGCTGATCGGCGCCGGCGGCGGCGCAGCCGGCGCCCTCATCATCGCCGGAACCGGCGCGGTCGGCCACCGGCTCTACGGCGACGGGCGTTCGATCATGCGGGACGGTTGGGGCTGGGTGGGCGGGGATCGCGGCAGCGGCGCCTGGATCGGGCAGCGCGCCCTGCGCCACGCGCTCGCCGCCGCCGACGGCGTGATCGCGCCGGACCGTCTGGCTGCGGACGTGACCGCGGCGCTCGCGGCGCTCTCGCCCGAGCCGCGCGGCTGGATCAGGCTGATGGGGCCGGAGCGGCTGGCGGCCCTGGCACCGCTGGTGCTGGCGGCGGCGGCGGAGGGGGAGCATGCCGCCCTGGCCATCCGGGACCGCGCCGTCGCGCATCTCGCGGCTCTCGCCGGCGTGCTCGATCCGGTGCCGGCGTTGCCGCTCTGGCTCGCCGGCGGACTGGCGGCGGCGCTGCGTCCGCTGCTGGCGGCACGGCTCGGCGCCCCGGTCGCGGCGCCGGCCGGGGACGCGCTGGCGGGCTGCTTCCTGGTCGCCACCGGCCGCGCCCCGCCAGAACGGGTTGCGACCGGGGGATGACGGCGTCGCGCCCCGCGCCGCCCCGCGCGCTCGTTCCCCCCTTGCAGTCGATCGGGGCAGGGGCGACGTTCATGTCATCGACGGCGCCGATCGACGATTCGAACCCCCGACGGGCCCGGTCGTTGCGGCCAACGGTGCGGATGCACGAGGCAGCGTGGGAATGACAACAAGACATGGCCGTCCGCCACGCTGGCGGGCGACCGAACTGGCGGCGTGCCTGTTCGGCCGCCATTGGCCGGGCGACGGCGCGGACCTGATCGCCGCCGCAGGGGCCGGCCGCGAACTGGAGGCGGAGGGCGTCGCCGAGCCGCTCGGCGCGCTGCTCGCCGCCGCCGCGTCGCAAGCCGAGCTGTCGGTGCTCGGACGTCTCGGCCTGCGCTGGGATCTGCTGCGCCTGCTCCGCAACCTCGCCCGCCTGCGCGCGGAGGAGGGGCGGGCGCCGGCGATCCTGGCCGAGCCGATCGCGGCGCCCCTCATCATCACCGGCCTGCCGCGCAGCGGCACCAGCTTCCTCCATCGCCTGCTGGTCGCCGACCCCGCCGCCGCCGCGCCGCTGGTGTGGCAGACGATCCATCCCTATCGCGATCCCCGCGCCCGGCGCGACCGGCGCATCGCGCAGGTGGAGCGGCAGTTGCGGCATTTCGGCCGGCTCGCCCCGGCGCTGCGCAGCGTCCATCCGCTCGATGCCTGCGCGCCGCAGGAATGCACCGAAATCACCGCCCACGTGATCCAGAGCCTGCGGTTCGAGACGGTCTATCACGTGCCGGCCTACAAGGCGTGGCTCCAGGCGCACGGCCACACTGCCGCCTACCGCTTCCATCGCCGGTTCCTCTGCCATTTGCAGCACCAGCACCGCGCCCGGCATCCCGGCGCGGCGCAGGTGCCGCACTGGGTGCTGAAATCCCCCGACCATGTATTCGCGCTCGACGCCCTGCGCCTCGCCTATCCCGATGCGCGCGTCGTGTTCCTGCACCGCGATCCGCTGAAAGTGCTGCCCTCGGTCGCCCAGCTCACCGAAATCCTCCGCAGCCCCTTCACCCGCCGGCTCGATCGGTGCGGCATCGGCCGGACGGTGGTGGAGGACTGGGTGGACGGCGCCGGACGGATGGTGGCGGAGGCGCGGGCGCCGACCTTCCCGGCGGCGCAGGTGCTGCATCTGCGCTATCGCGACCTGGTGCAGCGGCCGATGGAGACGGTGCGGCGGCTCTACGACCGCTTCGGCATGGCGCTCGCGCCGCCGGCCGAGGCGGCGATGCAGGCGCTGCTGGCGGCGCGTCCGCGCGGCGGCTACGGCGAGAACCATTACAGCTTCGCCGCCCACGGCATCGATCCGGAGGAGCTGCGCGACCGCTTCGCCACCTATGTCGGCCTGTTCGGCGTGCCGGCGGAGAGCGAGCCGGCGCCGCCCTCGCGCGGTTTGCGCCCGCGACCGGCGCATGCCGGTTCCTGAGCGGCTCCGGCGGCTTTCCACCCTTCTCGCATTGCTGCTCGGCGTCGGGCTGGGGGCGGGATTGGTGGTGCATGTCGGCGTCGGCCGGGTGCTCGGCCTGCTGGCGCAGGCCGGCTGGTGGCTGCTCGTCGTGCTGGCGCTGCATCTGGTGCAGATCGCGCTGACGGCGCTGTCGTGGCGGGCGGTGGTGCCGGGGCCGACGCCGCCGCTCAGCCATTTCGTGCTGGCACGCTGGCTGCGGGAAGGGGTGAACAGCCTGCTGCCGGTGCTGCCGGTGGCCGGCCTGCTCGCCGCCATCCGCGTGCTCGGGCAGGGCGGCCTGGCGCTGCCGCAGGCGGTTGCCGCCACCCTCGCCGACACCACCGTCGAACTGGTGACGCAGATCCCGTTCACCTTGTTCGGCCTCGCCCTGCTCGTGCTGGCGCGGGGCACCGGCGCCGTGTCCGGTTGGATGGTGATGGGCCTCGCCGTGCTGTGTGCGCTCGGCGCCATCCTGGTGCCGGCGCAGCGCCTCGGCCTCGCGCGGCTGGCCGAGCGCGGGGCGCGGCGGCTCGGGCTTGCCGGGCGGATCGACGGGCTGGACGCGGCGCTGGCGGCGATACAGCGGGCACGCGGGCGGCTCGCGCTCGCCGCCCTGTGGCATCTGCTCGCCTGGCTGCTGGGCGGGGCCGAGGTCTGGATCGTCCTGCGCGCCCTCGGCCGCCCGGTCGGCGCGGCACCGGCGCTGGTGATCGAAAGCCTGGGGCACGCCGTGCGCGGCATGGCGTTCCTGATCCCCGGCGCGCTCGGCGTGCAGGAGGGCGGATTCGTCCTGGTGTGCGGCCTGTTCGGTCTGCCGGCGGCGCTCGGCCTCGCTGTTTCCCTGGTCAAGCGGCTGCGCGACATCGCCCTCGGCGCTCCCAGCCTCGCGCTGTGGCTGGCGCAGGAGCGGGGTGGCAGGCTACTCTCTCCGGCATGGCTCGGCACACGGTCAGGATGAGCGGCGCGGCATGCGGGTGGTGATCGTCGGCGGCGGCGCGATCGGCTCCTCGGCCGCCTGGCATCTCGCCACCCATCCGCGCTTTGCGGGCGAGATCGTGGTGGTGGAGCGCGATCCGACCTATGCCCGCGCCTCCTCGATGCTGTCGGCGAGCGGCATCCGCCAGCAATTCACTGCGCCGGTCAGCATCCGCATGTCGCAATACGGCCTCGCCTTCCTGCACGCCGCCCCGCGCGCGCTGGCGATCGGGGGTGACGCGCCGGCGTTCGGCTGGCGCGAACACGGCTATCTGTTCCTCGCCGGCCCCGCCGGGGCGGCGCTGCTGGAGGCGAACGTCGCCGTTCAGCACGGCGAGGGGGCGGCGATCACGCTGCTCGATCCGGCGGCGCTGGCCGCCCGCTTTCCCTGGCTGAGCACCGACGGCCTCGCCCTCGGCGCGTTCGGCGAGCGCGGGGAGGGTTCGTTCGACGGGCCGGCGCTGCTGATGGCGCTGCGGCGCAAGGCGCGGGCGCTCGGCGTGCGCTATCTCGCCGCGGAATGCACGGGCTTCGCGCAGGCCGGCGGGCGTGTCACCGGCGTGCGGCTGGCGGACGGGACGGAACTCGCCTGCGACGCCGCCGTGGTGGCTGCCGGCGCGTGGTCCGGCCGGGTCGCCGCGACGCTCGGCATCGCCATGCCGGTGGTGCCGCGCAAGCGCATGGTGTTCGTGATCGCCTGTCCGGAGCCGCTGCCCGGCTGCCCGCTGGTGATCGACCCCACCGGCATCTGGTTCCGCGCCGACGGCGCCCGCTTCCTCGCCGGCCGCTCCCCCGCGGGGGATGAGCCGGACCCCGACGAACCGCCGCTCGACGTGGAGGAGGAGATGTTCACCGGCCGCATCTGGCCGGTGCTCGCTTCGCGCGTGCCGGCGTTCGAGCGGCTGCGGATCACCTCCTCCTGGGCCGGCTACTACGAGATCAACCTGTTCGACCACAACGGCATCGTCGGCCGCCATCCCGCGGTCGCCAACGTGGTGTTCGCCGCCGGCTTCTCCGGCCACGGCATGCAGCACTCCCCGGCCGCCGGCCGCGGCGTCGCCGAACTGCTGGCCGACGGCGCCTATGCCACGCTCGACCTTTCGCCGCTCGGCTGGGAACGGGTGCTGGCCGGCCGGCCGCTGCTGGAGCGCAACATCGTCTGACGAGCGCCCCCGCTGCGGCCCCGGCGGGGGCTTGCGCGCGGCCTGCGCATTGGGCACTCCCTGGCCATGCCCCGCCCGTCCCCGCCGCGATGACCGATGCCGCCGACTTCGCTCCACTCGCCACCGAGCGGCTGACGCTGCGGCCCTACCGGGCGGAGGACGCCGCCGCCCTGCACCGTCTGATCAACGACTGGGAGGTCTGCCGCACGTTGGCCGCCGTGCCCTTCCCCTATCCGCGCGCGCTTGCCGATGAATGGATCCGCTCGGCCGGCGCGGCGCTTGCCGCGGGTGACGCCTTCCATCTCGCCATCACCGGCCGGGAAGGGGCGCAGGAGGTGATCGTCGGCGGCATCGGGCTGCGCATCGAGCGGGCGGCACGCACCGGCCATCTCGGCTACTGGGTCGGGCGGCGCTTCTGGGGGCACGGCGTCGCCACCGAGGCCGCCGGGCGGCTGGTGCGCTGGGCGCTGGCCAATCTCGACCTCGACACCATCGCCGCCAGCGTCGCCACCGACAACGCCGCCTCGGTTGCCGTGCTGCGGCGTATCGGGCTCAGGCATGTCGGACGCGGGCAGGAACATTTCCTCGCCCGCGGCGCCGGGCAGCCGGTGCTGCGTTTCGCCGCGACGCGCGAGGATCTGTTCGGCGTGCCGGTGGCCGATCCCGCGCCGGCGCCGGTGGCCGACGCCGAGGCCCGGCCGCTGCTGCTGGTCGCCGCCTGCGCCCTGATCGATGCCGATACCCGCGTGCTGCTGGCGCGCCGGCCGGAAGGGAGGAAGATGGCCGGGCTGTGGGAATTCCCCGGCGGCAAGCTGCGCCCCGGGGAAACCCCGGAAGCGGCCCTGATCCGCGAACTGCACGAGGAACTCGGCATTGGGGTCGCCAATGCCTGCCTCGCCGCCTTCGCCTTCGCCTCCCACGCCTACCCGACCTTTCACCTGCTGATGCCGCTCTATCTCTGCCGCCGCTGGCGCGGCACGCCGCAGCCGCGCGAGGGGCAGACGCTCGCCTGGGTGCGGCCGGAGCGGCTGGCGGAATACCCGATGCCGCCGGCGGACCGGCCGCTGGTGCCGCTGCTGCGCGATTTCCTCTGACGGAGCGCCCGAACCATGCCCGACGATGCCGCCCCCAACCCCACCGCCGCCGTGCTCATCATCGGCAACGAGGTGCTGTCGGGCCGCACCCAGGACGCCAATCTGCGCTTCCTGGCGACGCGCCTCGGTGAGATCGGCATCCCGGTGCGGGAGGCGCGGGTGATCCCCGACGTGGCGGCGGTGATCGTGGCGACGGTGAACGAGCTGCGGGCGCGCTTCGATCACCTGTTCACCACCGGCGGCATCGGCCCGACGCATGACGACATCACCAGCGAATGCATCGCCGCCGCCTTCGGCGTGCCGTGGGAGCCGCATGAAGTGGCCTGGGCGAAGATGGCCGCATCCTACCGGCCGGGCGAGTTCAACGCGGCGCGCCAGCGCATGGCGACGATGCCGCGCGGCGCCACGCTGATCGAGACGACGCTGACGGTCGCGCCCGGCTTCTCCATCGGCAATGTGCATGTCATGGCCGGCGTGCCGCGGGTGATGCAGGCGCAGTTCGAAAGCCTGGCACCGCGCCTCGCCGGCGGCCGGCCGATCGTCTCGCGCGCCGTGCATGCCGCCGGCGTCCCGGAAGGGCGCATCGCGGAGGGACTGGCGGCGATCCAGGCGCGCTACGCCGCCCTCGATATCGGCAGCTATCCGTACTACCGGGAAAGCGGCAACGGGGTCGCGATCGTCGCCAAGGGCACCGATGCGGCGCTGGCCGATCAGGCGATCGCCGAGGTAACGGCGCTGATGGCAGCCCTCGGCGGCGCGCCGGTGGCGGGCGAGCCGCCGGCCTAGCGCCGTCACAGCCGCCCGGCCAGCTTCAGCGCCAGCAGCAGCGCGGTATCGAACGGCAGCGCGGCGGCTTCGCGCAGGCGCCAGTACCAGCGCGTCTGCAACGGCTGCGCGGGGGCCGCGACGCGGACCGGGCCGGGCCGGGCCGGCAGGCCGGCGAGGCGCAGCAGCAGCACGCAGCGCGGCAGGTGATAGGAACTGGTCGCGACCAGCACCGGCGCGCGCCGCCCGCGCAGCAGCCGCGCCACCGCCCGCACCGAGGAGAGCGTGTCGGTCCCTGAGCGTTCGCGCAGGATCGCCACGTCCGGCACGCCGCGCGCCATCAGCAGCCCGGCCATCACGTCCGCTTCGGCCGGCCCGTGCCGCCCGATCCCGCCGGTCGGCACAAAGAGCACGCCGGCGCGCCCGCCTGCGCACCCGAGCGCCGCCTCCACCCGGAGGCGGAGCACATCGCTCGGCGAGCCGTCGCGGCGGACCGCGGCGCCGAAAATGACGATGGCCGGTCCCTCCACCCTCCGTCCCCGCGGCCCCTCCGTCGCCGCCGACAGCCCGGCGGCTCAGACCACCTGGCGCACGGCGTCGGAGGCGAGCGTCAGCGCCATGCGGCGCCGGCTGGGCAGGCCGCGCGCCATCGCCTCCGCCAGTTGCGCCGCCTGCGTCAGCGTCGCCTTGGGCGGCAGCGGCGGCTCGTGCGCATCGACCACCGCCTCGATCAGCGCCGGCCCCGGCGTCGCCATCGCCTCCGCCAGCCCGTCGGCGCATTCCTCCGGCCGCTCGATGGTGAACGCCGTCATGCCGAAGCCGCGTGCCACCGCGGCGAAGTCGATCGGATGCAACTCCGTGCCGTAGTCGGGATTGCCGAGGAACACCATCTGCTCCCACCGCACCTGCGCGAGGGCGTTGTTCTTGATCACGACGATCTTGATGTCGAGCCGGTGGCGCAGGACGGTGGCGAGTTCGCCGAGGCCCATCGCCAGCGCCCCGTCGCCGGTGACGGCAACGGTCGGGCGGCCGGGATGGGCGAGCGCGCCGGCGATGGCGTAGGGCAGGGCGCAGCCCATCGTCGCCAGCGTGCCCGGCCAGGCGAACCGCCGCGTGCCGCGCATGCGGAGGTAGCGCGCGGCCCAGGTGGTGTAGGCGCCGTTATCGACGGTGATGATCGCATCCCCCGGCAGCACCCGGTCGAGCGCGCTCAGCACCAGTTGCGGCTTCATCGGCGTGTCGCCGCGCGTCGCCTGCTTGTCGAGTTCCTCCTGCCATTCCGCCATGCCGCCCTGCGCCTGCTCGATGAACAGCCGGTCGTCGTGGCGCTCCAGCCGCGGCAGCAGCGCCCGCAGCACCGCGGCGGCATCCCCGACCAGCCCGGCCTCCACCGCCACGCGCAACCCGATGCGGCCGGGATGCGCATCGATCTGCACCACCCGCGCCTGGCCGGGGCGTGGATAGTATTCCAGGTAGGGGAAGAGGCTGCCGACGATCAGCAGCGTGTAGCACCCCTCCATCGCGTCCTGCGCCGGGCGGGTGCCGAGCAGGCCGGGCGTTCCGACGAGGTGCGGGTGAGTGTCGGCCAGCGTGCCGCGGCCGAGCAGCGCCTCCGCCACCGGCGCCGCCAGCCGTTCCGCAACCGCAGACAGTTCCGCCCCGGCACCGAGCGCGCCGCGGCCGGCGAGGATGCAGATCCGCCGGCCTTCGTTGAGGATCGCAGCGGCACGGGCGAGATCGGCCTCCGCCGGCAGCGCGGCGCCGGCGCCGGGCGGCGCGCCGGGCCGCGCGGCGGCGCGGGAGGCGCGCAGGGCCCGGCTGAGCGGCGCGGACTGGACATCGATCGGCACCGCGATATGCGACACGCCGCGCATGGCGACCGCGCTGCGGCAGGCGAGTTCCGCCACCGTCTCGGCATGCGCCGGTCCCATCACCCGCTCGCTGTAGGGTGCCGCGTCGGCGAACAGCCGATCGAGGGCCACGTCCTGCTGGGCATGCGTGCCGATCAGGTCGTGGTGCTGCATGCCGGTGATCGCCAGCACCGGCTGGCCGTCGAACTTCGCATCATAGAGGCCGGGCAGCAGATGCAGGCCGCCCGGCCCGGCGGTGGCAAGGCAGACGCCGAGCCGCCCGGTCAGCCGCGCATGGCCGCTGGCGGCAAGGGCTGCCGCCTCCTCATGGCGCGTCTGGACGAAGGCGATCTCGTCCTGGCGCTTGCGCAGCGCCTCCATCAGCCCGCCGACGCCATCCCCCGGCATCCCGAACACCACCCCCACGCCCCAGTTGATGAGCGTCTGAATGATCACATCCGCCACGGTTTCCGCCATCGTCATGCTCCCCCGCTACTGCGTGGGCAAACAGGGCGGAGGCGGGCCGGTTCCGCGACATCGTGCGAGAATCGCGACCGTTTCGCAAAGGTGATCGACAGCGGCGTCCCTCCGTCGCCGCCGGCCGCGCCTTCGCCCGCTTGGTGGCCGCGTCACCCGGCCACTGCCGGGGCCGCTTCCGTCGCGCGCGGGATGATTGACGAATCGCGGATGCGCGTGCAGCGATACCGGCCCATCGGCGCGGGGGAAGGCATGGGCATGGTCAGGCATACCGGGGTGCCGGACGCGGGCGCGGAGCTTCGGGCGGCGGCGGGCGCAGAGCGTTTCGCCTGCATCCTTGCCGACCCGCCGTGGCAATTCGTCAACCGCACCGGAAAGATGGCGCCCGAGCACAAGCGGCTGTCGCGTTACGGCACGCTGGACGTAGCGGCGATTTCCGCGCTGCCCGTGGCCGCGATCGCGGCGACCCCCGCGCACCTCTATCTATGGGTGCCGAACGCCCTGCTGCCCGAGGGGCTACAGGTGATGCAGGCATGGGGGTTCAGCTACAAGTCAAACATCGTTTGGCACAAGATCAGGAAGGATGGCGGCAGCGACGGGCGTGGCGTCGGCTTCTACTTCCGCAACGTCACCGAACTCGTGCTGTTCGGCGTCCGCGGCAAAAACGCGCGTACGCTGGCACCGGGCCGAACCCGGGTGAACTATCTCGGCACCCGCAAGCGTGAGCATTCGCGCAAGCCCGACGAGATTTTCGACCTCATCGAAGCGTGCAGCCCCGGCCCGCGTATCGAGTTGTTTGCGCGCGGCACGCGGCCGGGGTGGGTTCAGTGGGGCGATCAGGCGACCGAAGACTATCAGCCGACCTGGCAGACCTACCGGCACAACAGCGCCGCCGAACGCGAACGCAAGCCGGCCTTGCCCTTTCCGGCGGCGTGAGATCTGCGCCTCCCCTCGGTCATCCTCCTCGGTGGTCGCCAGTCCGCGTCGCCGCGCCTTCGGCATCCGGTGACGGCTAACACCGCATCCGTCCGCTCCACCCGGTAGCCCGATGCCGCTGCCGTAAGCCGCGCAAGCCCATCCACCGACCCGAAGTATACGCCGCTGGCCATCCCGCCGGCGATCGTGTATGCTGGCATCGCAACTGCCGCTCCGCGGCGCACGGGGTCGTGCGCTTGTGGCGGGACGGAGAAGGACTATGCTCGGTGCCGCATCCCAGGCCCGGATGCCAGGGGTCGGGCGCCCGAGTACCGCCAACCCGAAAGACAACAAGAGGATCACCTCGTGCCCAGTGAGAAATCGCAGAACGTTCAGGATGTCTTCCTGAACCATGTGCGCAAGAACAAGACCCCGGTCACTGTATTCCTGGTGAACGGCGTCAAGCTCCAGGGGATCATCACCTGGTTCGACAATTTCTCCGTGCTCCTGCGCCGCGACGGGCATACCCAGCTCGTCTATAAGCACGCAATCAGCACGGTGATGCCGGGTGCGCCCATTCAGTTGTTCGATGCAGCGCGGCCGGAGGGGTCGTCCACCACCCTGACCATCCCGGCACGGGAGCCGGCCGCTGCCGGGGGATGATGCGACCGGCGCGCCAACGCGCGCCGCGGTCATCCTGCCCTGGGATCGCGCCGAGCGACCGGGCGAGGCCAGCCGGGCCACAGAGGCGCGGCTGGCCGAAGCGGTGGGGCTGGCCGCCTCGATCGGCCTCGTCATCGTCCATGAGGCGGTGCTGCCGCTGCGCGCGATCCGCCCGGCGACCCTGCTCGGCGAGGGCCAGGTGGCCGCCCAGGGTGCCGCGCTGGCGGCGCAGTCGGTCGCCGTCGCGGTGATCGACGCCGAGCTCAGTCCGGTGCAGCAGCGCAACCTGGAACGCGCCTGGCACTGCAAGGTGATCGACCGTACCGGCCTCATCCTCGACATCTTCGGGGAGCGGGCCCGCACGCGCGAGGGCGCGTTGCAGGTCGAACTCGCGCATCTCGACTACCAGCGCAGCCGGCTGGTGCGGTCATGGACGCATCTCGAACGCCAGCGCGGCGGCTTCGGCTTCCTCGGTGGCCCCGGCGAGACGCAGATCGAGGCCGACCGGCGCCTGATCGGCGAGCGCATCGCGCGGCTGCGGCGCGAGCTGGAACAGGTGCGGCGCACGCGCGGCCTGCACCGCACGGCGCGCCGGCGCGTGCCCTTCCCGGTCGTCGCACTGGTGGGCTACACCAATGCCGGCAAATCGACCCTGTTCAATGCGCTGACCGGGGCGGAGGTGACGGCGCGCGACCAGCTCTTTGCCACGCTCGATCCCACCATGCGGGGCCTGCGCCTGCCCTCCGGCCGGCGCGCGATCCTGTCCGACACGGTGGGTTTCATCAGCGAACTGCCGACCGAACTGGTCGCCGCGTTCCGCGCCACGCTGGAGGAGGTGGCGGAGGCGGACGTGATCCTGCACGTGCGCGACATCGCCCATCCCGACAGTGCCGCGCAGCGTGCCGACGTGCTGGCGGTGCTGGACGGTATGGTGGCCGACGGCATGCTGGACGCGGACTGGCCGGCGCGCTGCATCGAGGTGATGAACAAGGCCGATCTGCTCGGCGGGGTCGCCGCGGTGCCGCAGCGTCCGGGATCGGTCGCCGTCTCGGCGGTGACGGGGGAGGGGCTGGCCGCCCTGCGCGCCGCGATCGACGCGCGCATCGCGGCGGGAATGGAGATCGCCGAGTACACGCTCGGCCATGCCGAAGGGGCGCGGCTTGCCTGGCTCTATGAACACGGCGAGGTGCTGGCGCGCGAGGACGGGGCGGACGGTCTGCACCTGCGCGTCCGCCTGCTGCCGGCCGACCGGGCGCGGTTCGAGCGGAGCGCACCGTAACGCGGCCACCACGCCGCCCGGTGAAATTCCATCATGGCGAGGAGCGCAGCGACGCAGCCATCCAGGGCTACCGCCCCGTGACCGGCGGCCCTTGATTGCTTTGCC
>JAJZNE010000096.1 GCA_021847995.1 Pseudomonadota bacterium
CCCCTTCGCCAGACCATACCCCGCCCGCCACGCCGGGCGGTGGCGATCCGTCGATGGAGGATATTCTGGCCTCGATCCGCCGTATCCTGAGCGAAGACGAAACCGAACCGGCGACCGGGCCGGCGTCGTCCCCGTCCGGCAGCGACGTGGTGCCGCTCGATCCCTCCATGATGGTCGAGCCGCCGCCGGTCCACGTGGAGCCGCCGCCGGTCCATGTCGAGCCGCCGCACATCCACGCCGAGCCGCCCGCCGCCATTCCGCCGACGCCCCCGCCCGCGGCGCCGCACAGCGCCGCGCCGGTGCCCCCGGCGCCGCCCGCCCCGCCGGCAACACCGGCGCAGAGCGCGCGGCTGGCGCCGGAGACGGCGGCGGCGGCCTCCTCCTCGGTCGGTTCGCTGTTGCGCACGCTCGCCTCCGAACGCCAGCATGTCGCGGTGCGTGCCGGCGGCCCGACCATCGAGGATCTGGTGCGCGAGGAGATCCGGCCGCTGCTCAAGACCTGGCTCGACAGCAACCTGCCGGCCCTGGTGGAGCGCCTGGTGCGGGCGGAGATCGAGCGGGTGGTCGGCCGCGCCCTGTCCTGACGGGGCGCGGCCCTCCCTTCGCCCCACCGAGGCATCTGCTGCCCTGCCGGTGCCCTGACCCGATTGGTTGACATGCTCGACAAGACCTTCTCGCCCGCGGAGATCGAGCCGCGTCTCTACGCCGGCTGGGAGCAGGCGGGCGCATTCGCGGCGGATCCGCGCGCCGCCGCCGAACCGTTCACCATCATGATCCCGCCGCCCAATGTCACCGGCAGCCTGCACATGGGCCATGCCCTGACGTTCACGTTGCAGGACACCCTGATCCGCTGGCGGCGCATGCAGGGGCGGGACACGCTGTGGCAGCCCGGCACCGACCACGCCGGCATCGCCACCCAGATGGTGGTGGAACGGCTGCTGGCGGCCGAGGGCAGCGACCGGCGCACGCTCGGGCGCGAAGCCTTCGTCGGTCGCGTCTGGCAGTGGAAGGCGGAGTCGGGCGGCAGCATCACCCGCCAGTTGCGCCGCCTCGGCGCCTCGCTCGACTGGCCGCGCGAGCGGTTCACCATGGATGCCGGCCTGTCGGACGCGGTGCGGCGCGTGTTCGTCACCCTGTATCGCGAGGGGCTGATCTATCGCGACCGGCGCCTCGTCAACTGGGATCCGGCGCTGCACACCGCGATCTCCGATCTCGAAGTGGAAAGCCGCGAGGTGCGCGGCAGCCTGTGGCACATCCGCTATCCGTTCGCCGACGATCCGTCGCGGTCGCTGGTGGTGGCGACGACGCGGCCGGAAACCATGCTCGGCGACACCGCCGTCGCGGTGCATCCCGAGGATGCGCGCTATCGCGACCTGATCGGCAAATCCGTCGTGCTGCCGCTGGTCGGGCGCATCCTCCCGGTGATCGCCGACAGCTATTCCGACCCCGCCAAGGGCACCGGCGCGGTGAAGATCACGCCCGCCCACGACTTCAATGATTTCGAGGTCGGGCGGCGGCACGACCTGCCGATGCCGTCGGTGATCGACCGTGCCGGACGCATCACGCTCGATGAAATCGCGACCGACTCGCCCTTCGTGGAGGGCCTGGCCGGCACCGAACGGTCGCAGGCGCGGCAGCGCATCGTCGCCGAACTCGAACGCCTGGGCCTCCTCGAAAAGATCGAGCCGCACACCCATCAGGTGCCGCACGGCGACCGCTCCGGCGTGCCGATCGAGCCGCTGCTGACCATCCAGTGGTACTGCAATGCCGCCGAGCTGGCGCGGCCGGCGATCGCGGCGGTCGAGCAGGGACGGACGAAATTCGTCCCGCAGCAATGGGAAAACACCTTCTTCGCCTGGATGCGCGATATCCAGCCCTGGTGCATCAGCCGGCAATTGTGGTGGGGCCACCGGATTCCGGCGTGGTACGGCCCGGACGGCACGGTGTTCGTCGCCCACGATGCGGCGGAAGCCGCCGCCGCCGCGTCACGCCATTATGGCGGGCCGGCGGCGCTGACACAGGACGAGGACGTGCTGGACACCTGGTTCAGCTCCGCCCTGTGGCCGTTCTCCACCCTCGGCTGGCCCGCCGGGACGGCGGAGCTGGCGCGCTACTACCCCGGCGACGTGCTGGTCACGGGCTTCGACATCATCTTCTTCTGGGTTGCGCGGATGATGATGATGGGCCTGCACTTCATGCCGGACGTGCCGTTCCGCCACGTCTATATCCACGGCCTCGTGCGCGACGAGCGCGGGCAGAAGATGAGCAAGTCCAAGGGCAACGTGATGGACCCGCTGGACCTCATCGACCGTTTCGGCGCCGATGCGCTGCGCTTTGCGATCTGCGCACTGGCCGGGCCGGGCCGCGACATCAAGCTCGGCCCGTCGCGCGTCGAAAGCCAGCGCAGCTTCGTCACCAAGCTGTGGAACGCGGCGCGGTTCTGCGAGATGAACGCGATCGCCGCGGACGCCACCTTCACGCCCGGCCAGGCGACGCTGCCGCTGACGCGCTGGATTCTGGCCGAGGCATCCGATGCCGTCGCGCAGGCCACGGCGGCGCTGGAGGCATACCGCTTCGACGAATACGCCGCCGCCGCCTGGCGCTTCACCTGGAACGTGTTCTGCGACTGGTTCCTGGAACTGGCCAAGCCCGCGCTCGATCAGCCGGAGGTGAAGCAGACGGCTGCGCATGTTCTCGGCCTGATCCTGCGCCTGCTGCATCCGGCAATGCCGTTCGTGACCGAGGAAATCTGGGACCGGCTCGGCTACGGCGCGCCATGCAGCCTGATCCGCGCGGCGTGGCCGGTGCCGTTCGCGGTGGCCGATGCGGCGGAGGCACGGGCGGAACTCGGGTGGGTGACGCGCCTGATCGGCGAGGTACGGGCGGTGCGGGCGGAGATGAACGTGCCGCCGTCGCAGCGCGCTCCGGTGCTGCTGAAGGATGCCGCTCCCGACTCGATCGCGCGCGGACGGCGCTGGCAGGAAGCGATCATGCGCCTCGCCCGCGCGGCGGAGTTCGCACCGCTCGCCGGCGACATCCCCGCCGGCAGCGCGCAGGCGGTGCTGGATGAGGCGACCATCGTCCTGCCGCTCAGCGGCCTGATCGACCTCGACGCTGAACGCGCGCGGCTGGCGAAGGAACGCGCCAGGGTGCTGCGCGATGGCGAGACGCTGACGCGCAAGCTTGCCAACGCCGATTTCACCACCCGCGCCGATCCCGACGTGGTGGAGGAAACGCGTGAACGCCTTGCCGCGTCACAGGCCGAAGTGGCGCGGCTGGATGCGGCACTGGCGCGCATCCGCTAGCGCGCGTCGGCAAAAGCGGGCGACCGGGGCCGGGCGCAGCCGATGCGGACCAGGCAGGGTGATTGGCAGCGCGCCTGACCGGCCGTCCCGCCCGACCTCCGGACAGATCACCGTCATGGCGAGCGGTGCCCCCACGAAGCCATCCACGGCCACCGCCCCGCGGCCGGGGACACCCGCCGCAAATCCCCCTTGCCCTGGCCCCTTGTTATCAATTATAACCTCGCCCGTGAACCTGCCCCACCCCCGCGCCCCGGCCGAACGCTTCGCCACCCTCGTGGAAGGCGTCGCCAAAGCCCTCGCCGCCGAGGGGCTGCGGCTCGGGCTGGTGGCGCCCTGGCTCGCCCTGGTGTGGTGCAAACTGCGCAGCACCGGTGCCCGCATCCTGCGCATCGCCGCCGCCCTTGAGGCCGGCACGCTGCGCCTTCACCCGCCCCGGCCCCTGCCGCCGCTGCCACCGCTCGCACCCCGGACCGAGGACGCATCCCCCCGGCCGGACCACGCCAAAGCCAGGCGAAAAGAAATCCCGACAGGCTTCGGCTGGCTGCTCAGGCGGGTCACCGCGCTCAGCTTCGGCCGCTCGCAGCTCGAATATCTCCTCGTCGAACCGGACATGGCCGAGTTGATCCAGGCCGCGCCGCAGGTGGCGCACCATCTCCGCCCGATCTGCCGGATGCTCGGGGTCAAACCCCCGCCCGGCCTCTTTCCCCCGCGCCGCCCACCGCGCCGGACCAGGCCGCCCGCGCTGCCGAAACCGGCGCCGGAGACGGCGGAAAAGAAACCGGCGGAGCCGACCAGAAGGCCGGACGGCCCGTTTCCCGCCTTCGTGCCGCGCAAAAGAAAGCGCAGGCGGCGGCCGTTCAGTCTGTTCCCCCTGCCCGCCGCCACCGGCCCGCCCTGGCCGGGATGAGGCAGTCGGGCTTGTTTCGCTCCGGCTTGACCAGGATCAACGACGGCCGATCGCCGCACCGTCACTCTGTGCCCGCCGATCGCGGAAGGAGGGTGCCATGATCGCAAGGAACATGGGCGTGACCGATCGCGTGCTGCGCGCGCTCGTCGGTGTGGCGCTGATCGCCTGGGCGGTGATGAGCGGGCCGGTGTGGGCCTGGATCGGCGTCGTGCCGCTCCTGACGGCATTCGTCGGCATGTGCCCGCTCTATGCCGTGCTCGGCATCCGCACCTGCGCGTCCCCCGGCCCCTGAGCACGGAGCACCGATGCCATGTTGAACGACTGGAAATCCGTCACCCGCGATTACAGCGCCGCGACGCGCGATCTGCGCGCCGGCGCGGCCGACGTGATGCACGGCTTCTCCGCCATCGCCCAGGCGGCGATCGCCGCCGGCGCCCTCGATCCGAAGACCAAGGAACTGGTGGCGCTGGCGATTTCCGTTGCCATCCGCTGCGAACCCTGCCTCGCCTTCCATGCCGAGGCGGCGGTGAAGCGGGGGGCGACGCGGGCGGAGGTGCTGGAGGCGGTCGGCACCGCGATCTACATGGGCACCGGGCCGAGCGTGATGTACGCCGCGGCGGCGCTGGAGGCGTTCGACCAGTTCGCCGGCGCCCGCGCCACGCCGGCAGCGCCGGCCTGAAAGTCCCGCCCCCCGCCCTTCCCGTCGTCAGGCCGCCACAGCCGCCCTCTCCCGCCGCCCGGCTCGGTGGAGCAGCAGCAGCATGATGCCGGCGTTGAGCGCATTCCAGCCGATCCCGTTGAGGAACGCCGCGCGGTAGGAGCCGCTCAGGTCGAAGATGACGCCGGACATCCAGCCGCCCAGCGCCATGCCCAGCATGGTCGCGGTCAGCGTGATGCCGATCCTGAGCCCAGCCTCCCGCGCCGGGAAATACTCCCGCACGATCATCGCATAGCTCGGCACGATGCCGCCCTGGAACAGACCGAACAGCGCCGAGATGACATAGAGCGATCCCAACCCGTCGAACCCGAGATAGAGCACGAGCGCCAGCAATTGCAGCAGCGAGCCGAGCAGGAGCGTCGCCAGCCCGCCGATGCGGTCGGCGATGGCGCCCGAGCCGACGCGGCTGATCACGCCGAAGGCCAGCATCACCGACAGCATCTCCGCCCCGTGCGCCGGCCCGTAGCCGAGATCGCTGCAATAGGCGACCAGATGGACCTGCGGCATCGCCATCGCGACGCAGCACCCGACGCCGGCGAGGCACAGCAGCACCTGCGCCGCGCCCGGCCCGAGATCGCCGATGCCGCCGCGCAGGGCACCGGCCGCCTGGTTGCCGGCCGCGGCGGAAGCCGGGGCCCGGCGGCCCAGCAGCAGCCCGACCGGCAGAATGACACCGGCGCAGATCAGACCCGTCCACAGATGCGTCTGCCGCCAGCCATAATGCTCGATCCAGGTCGCCAGCAACGGCGGCCAGATCGCCCCGGCAAAATAATTGCCGGCGGCACAGATCGACACCGCAAGGCCGCGCCGGCGGACGAACCACTGCGACACATCGGCCATCAGCGGCCCGAACGTCACCGAACTGCCGAGAAAGGCGATCGGCCCGAAATAGGCGAGCGCGAACCCGCCCAGGCTTCCCGCGCGGCTGGCCGCGAAATAGCCGAGGCCGAGGCCGGCGCCCGCGACCATCAGCAGCGGACGGATGCCGACGCGATCGAGCAGGCGGCCCATCACCACGTTGCCTGCGGCGACCCCGATCATGGTCAGCGTATAGGGCAGCGCCGCGCCGGCCCGCGGCACATGGAATGCCGCCTGCACCGCCGGCAGCGCCACCACCACCGACCACATGCCGACCCCGCCCACGGTGGAAACCAGCACCGAAAGCATCAGCCGCAGCCACGCATAGAGGCCATCGACCTCGCGCGTCATCACGTTCCTACCCGCAGGCGACTGTTCGCGGGACGCAGGATCGGCGTCAGGGCAGCGGCGGGAGGGGTCATGCCCCGGCGGGCACCGGGTCGGCGAAACGCGGCGGGTCTTCCGGCTCGATCAGGCTCAGCCGGCCGAGATCGGCGACGGTATGGCCGGAGGCGTCCACCGATACGGCATCGACGTAGCGCATGCCGAACGCGATCTCCTCCGCGCGATAGGTGCGGGCATCGTAGACATCGGCGCCGAGCACATAGTCATGCGCCTTGACCGCCACGAACAGCCGCGCATCCCGCTCCGCCAGCGCCGCCGCGTCGAGGCCGTGCAGCGGACTCAGTTCGTCAAGCTCATGCATCAGCGTCCAGGTCAGCGGGAACATGTGCAGCCGGCCGCGCAGCAGTTTCAGATCGTGGATGCGGCGGAAGGTCTGGCCCTCGTGCGTCTCCTCGCGCAGCAGGACGGCGAGATCGGCCCGGACATCGACCAACATGCCGGCCCGGCCGTTGGCGATGCGCAGCATCAGCATCGGCCGGCCGTTGAACCGCGCCACCACCGGCCGCTCGGCATACAGCACCTTCGGCCGCGCGCGGGAGAAGCGGACGAAGGTGAGGCCGGTCATGATGGCGGAGAACGCGACGCCGACGATGATCTCCGCCGCCGCGATCAGGTGGCCGTAGAGGCTGGCGGGCGACATGGCGCCGTAGCCGACGGTCGCCAGCGTCTCCATGCTGAAGAAGAACACATCGCCGAAATTGCCGTGGCGGGCATTCGCGACGGCGCCTGGAACCAGCAGGAACAGCAGCGCGAAGGCGATATTGATGCCGAGATAGAGGCAGAGGAACAGCAGCGCGAATTGCGGCCAGCTGAGCGACAGCGCGAAATGGTACGGGTCGCGCAGGTCGAACCGCGTCACCCCGCGCTTCTGTATCTCGAAGGCGCCGAACTGGACCCGCATGCCGGCGCCGCCGCGGCCGCGGGGCCGGCCGTGCGGGCGTGGCGCCCCCGGCAGCGGGGCGGGATTATGTTGCTGCACGGGGCCGCTGCTCCTCCCGCGCGGGGGCGGTGAGCGCTGCCAGCGCCGCGGTCGCGGAGGCGCCGGAGAGGGCGGGGGCGTCGGGATGCACCGTCTCCCTCCGGTCGCCGAGCCGGCCGACGACGCGGAACGCCACGATCACGGCGACGATCCCGAACACCAGCGACCCTGCCGCCTGCCCGGTCAGCACGCCCGGCGGCCCGTACTGCGCCCCGAGTGCGACCAGCGGGATCGTGCCCAGGGTCGCCCGCCCCCAGTTGAACAGCGTCGAGAGCAGGGGAAAGCCGAGATTGTTGAACGCCGCGTTGGCGACGAACAAGGCCCCGGTGAACAGGAAGCTGCCGGCAAGCCAGGTGCAGAACAGCCGCACCAGCGCCGCCGCCGCGCCGTGCGGGGCAAACACCGTGACGATCGGCCCCTGGACGAGAAACAGCAGCAGCCAGGCGACGGCGACCGAGACCACCACGAACAGCAGGCTGTCGCGCAGCGCCCCACGCACCCGGTCGAGCCGCCCGGCGCCGAGATTCTGGGCCAGAATCGGCCCGACCGCGCCGGTCAGCGCAAACACGAGGCCGAATGCCACCGGCACCAGCCGATCGATGCTCGCCTGCCCCGCCACCGCCTCGGTCCCGAACCGTGCCATGCTGTGCGTGACATAGGCCGAACTGACCGGGGTGGCGAGGTTGGTCAGCATGGCGGGGCCGGCGATGGTGAAGACGCGCCGCAAATCCCGCGCGATCGCCGCCGGCACGATCGGCCCCACCAGATCATGCCGCCGCATCGCCCCCTGCCAACCGATCGTGAACAGCACGAGGCGCGACAACAGCGTGCTGATGGCCGCCCCGAGCAGGCCGAGATGCAGGCCGAAGATCAGCACCGGATCGAACGCCGCCGCGGCGACGGCGGCGAACAGCGTCACGTTGAGCGCCCGCCGCGCATCGCCGACCGAACGCAGCAGGGCGGAGAAGCACATGCCGCCGGCGACCAGCGGCAGCGTCGGCGCCACGATCAGCAGGAATTCGGCCGCCAGCGCCTCGGTCGGCCCCGACGCCCCGACCATCGCCAGGATCGGCCAGCGCAGCAGCGCGGTCGTCGTGCCGAGCAGCGCGGTCGCCGCCAGCGTCACCGCGAGGCTGCCGCCGGCGATGCGCCGCGCCGACGCCGCATCGCCGGCCCCGATCTCGCGCGATGCGATGGCGCCGAGGCCGATCGTCATGCCGATCACCAGCGAAAACTGCAGGAACCCGACCGCACCGGCAAACCCGACCGCGGCAACGATGCGCGGATCGCCGAGGAGGGAGAGATAGAGCAGGTTCAGCAGATCGACCGCGAACACGGCAACCAGCCCGATCGCGCCGGTCCCGGCCATCACCACGACATGGCGCAGCGTCGATCCTTCGACGAAGCGCGCGGCGTCGGTCGCGTGCGGCACGGCAAAGCCCCTCGGATGCGGGGCGGAGTGGGCCGCAGCGTCGGGGGCGAAGTCAACAGGGCGGATGGCGGGGCTGCGTCTCAGCGGCCGGCGAGCGACAGGGCGGAGCGGGCGGCGAAATAGAGCATCAGCACGCCGGTCAGCGCCTTCACCGCAACGCTCCAGCCGCGTCCGCCGGTGCGGCGGCGGAGCAGGACGACGATCGCCGACCACAGCGCGCCCCAGGTAAGCGCGCCCAGAATCACCGCCGCCACCAGCACCAGCAGGGCAGCGAGACCGTAGCGCGTCATCTCCGGCCTGCCGACGGCGGCGAGCCAGAAGGCGACGTTCCACGGACTGGTCAGCGCCATGGTGGCACCGAGCAGAACGCTCGCCCGGCTGCTGTCGAAGCGCGCCGGCCGGGGGTCGCTGCCGGACCGGCTGCGCAGGTCGCGCCAGGCACCGCGGGCGAACACGAAGCCGAGTGCCAGCAGCAGCCCGACACTGAGCATACCGAGCAGGGCGTGCATCACGGCGCCGGTGAACACGGCACCGACGCCGACGGCGACCAGCAGCGCCCACAGGGCATCGCCGCCGCAGGCGCCGAGCAGCAGCCCGAACCCGGCCCAGAACCCGCTGGCGAGGCAGCGGCGCGCGATCTCGGCATTGATCGGGCCCGGCGGCCAGGCGACCGACCAGCCGAGCAGGAAGCCGGTGCCGAGCATCGTCGCAAGGGGCGCGTCCATCGCACCGATTGCAACAGACCGCCCGCCTCCCGGCAAGGGCGGCACGCCAGGACAGGCGCGATTTTTTGGCCGGCGGCGACCGGGGCATCGCGGCCATGCGGTCCCGCGGCGTCGGCCACAATGATCCAGATCAATGAGGGGGCACATTTTTGCGCCCATCCTCACGATCGAGGCCATACCCCCGGCCTGGCCCAGACCGGGGGACCATCGCCTCGCTCGTCACCCGAACCGACAGGGGAAACCGTCATGAAGTGGGTAAAGCCCGACTGGTGCGATCTTCGCCTCGGCTTCGAAGTGACCGCGTACGTCTATGTTCGCTGACCAACCTGCGCTGTCACTCCGTCGTCATTGACCAGGAAGGGGGATCCGAAGGATCCCCCTTCGCTCTGAGGAAAACGCCCATGAGCAATGGCGCGCCTTTGCAGCGATCGGACGTGGTCGAGCTCGATCCGCGCTATCTCTTCCGCTGGGAAGAACGGCAGCAGGCCTATGTCCTGCTCTATCCCGAAGGCCTCGTGAAGCTGAATGCCACTGCCGGCGCAATCCTCGCCGAAGTCGCGAACACCGCCGAGATCGGCGTTCTCATCGACAATCTTACCGAGAAGCATGAACAGCAGGATATCGCCGGCGATATCCTCGAATTCCTGGAGCAATCCCATGAGCGAGGCTGGATTCGCATCAAGCGCTGAGACCACGGTCACGGTCGATGGGCATGGTCTTCCTCTCTGGCTGCTGCTCGAACTGACCTACCGCTGCCCGCTGAAATGTCCGTGGTGCAACAACCCGCTGGATTTCGACGTCTACCGGGAGGAACTGAGCACGGCCGAATGGATCGATGTGCTGCGGCAGGGACGGGCGCTCGGTGCAGTCCAACTCGGGTTCTCGGGTGGCGAGCCGATGCAGCGGCGCGACCTGGAGGAGCTGGTCGGCGAAGCAACGCGGCTCGGGTATTACACCAATCTCATCACCTCCGGCATGGGACTGAGTCAAACCCGCCTCGGCGCGCTGCGCGACGCCGGCCTGAAGCAGATCCAGCTCAGCCTCCAGGCAATGGATGCCGACCTCAACAATCGTCTGGTGGGCGCCGAGGCCCATGCCCACAAGCTGGCCGCCGCCCGCGCCATCAAGGCGTATGGATTCCCCATGGTGTTGAACGTGCCGGTGAGCCGGCACAATATCGGAGAAGCCTCGACGCTGCTCGACTTCGCCGAGGAGCTCGGGATCGAGTATGTCGAATTCGCCAATCTCCAGTATTACAACTGGGCCCTGGTCAACCGCTCCGATCTGCTGCCGACCCGCGAGCAGATCGCGGCGGCGGAGCGGGTGGTCGCGGAAAGACGTGCCCGGCTCGGGCGCCGCATGACGATCTATTTCGTCATCAGCGACTACTATGACGACCGCCCGAAGGCGTGCATGAAAGGATGGGGCAACATTCATCTCACGATCGCCCCCGATGGGGCGGCACTGCCCTGCCAGGAGGCGCGCGTCATCACCGGACTGGAATTCCCCAACGTGCGTGACCATGCGCTCGAATGGATCTGGCGGGATTCGCCGGTCTTCCGGAAGTTCCGCGGCGAGGACTGGATGCAGGAGCCATGCCGGACATGCCCCGAGCGCGGGCACGATTACGGGGGCTGCCGCTGCCAGGCGTTCCTGCTGACGGGCGATGCCGCCGCCACCGATCCGGTGTGCGGCAGATCTCCGCACCATCACCTCGTCGGGGAAGCGGTCGCGATGGCGATGGCTGACCGCCGGTCGAACGGGTTGATCATGCGCCAGCGCGGCTTCAACGTGGCCTAGGAGGCGGTCATGTGGCCGCACGACAGCCTGGGCGGAACGTTGCTGGCCGGCCTGATCCTGACCGTGGCACTGGCCTTCCTTGCCCGCATACTGGCGTCATCGGGCCTTTCATGATCTGGCTCGCCGCCGATCCCTTCGTGCGCGTCGTTCATGTCATGGCCATCATCGTGTGGATGGGCCACAACTGGGCGAACGTGATTTCACGGCCGCGCTACCGGCGCATCCTGCCCGACGACCCGCCGGCGGCGATGCGCGACCTGTTCATCGCGGCGGCGCAGCGCGAGCACGGCACGTTCCGCTACGCCTCGCTGGTGGCGCTCGCGAGCGGGGTGGTGATGATGCTGAACCGCGGCCAACTGGTCGATGCGCTGCTGCTCCGCGGGGCGAGCGCGCCGATCGGCCTCGGCGTGTGGCTCGGCCTGCTGATGGTGGCCAATCTGTGGTTCGTGCTATGGCCGCACCAGAAAAAGGTTCTGGGCTTCGTCCCGGCCTCGGACCGCGAGCGTCTCCGCTGCACCCGGATCACCTTCCTGTCGTCGCGGACCAACACGATTCTGTCGATACCGGCGATCTTTTTCATGATCATGGGGGCGCATGGGGCAGCGCTGTTCTGACGCCGCTGCGGTGATCAGTTTCGCCAGCGGCCCCGGCGTGCTGCCGCCGGAGGTACTGGACGAGGTGCGGGAGGCGGTCGGGGGGTGGCACGGCCATGCCCGCTCCATTCTCGAACTGCCCTTCGGTGGCGCCGAGTATACCGCGATCCAGGATGAATTCGAGGAGGATGCCCGCGCGCTGCTGTCGTTGCCGGATGACTATCGGATCCTGCTGATGCAGGGCGGGGCATTCGCGCAGTTCCGGCTGGTTCCCCTCAATCTGTTGCGGCCCGGCGAACGTGCGGCCTATATCGACACGGGTCTGTGGGCCGCCCGCGCCATCACCGAAGCCGGTGAGGTGTGCGATGTTGCGGTTGCCGCCCGCGGGTGCGGCGAAATTCCGGCGGTCCAGTCGTGGCGGCTGCCGGACGATGCCGTCTATTGCCATGTCACCGGCAACGAGACCGCGGACGGGATTCAATTCCATGCCTTTCCCGATCTGGGTGATGTGCCGCTGGTGGCGGACCTGACCGCGGATCTGTTCACGCATCCGCTGGAGTTCCGCCGCTTCGGTCTCGTCTATGCCAGCGCGCAAAAGAATCTCGGCGCGACCGGCCTGACAGTCGTCATCGTGCGCGCCGATCTGCTCGGCCGTACGCGCGCGGAGGTGCCGGCACCGCTCGATTACACGCGCCAGGCAGGCGCCCGCAGCCGCGTGAATACGCCGCCGATCTTTTCGGTCTTCGTTGCGGGGCGCATGCTGAAATGGCTGCGCCGGCAGGGAGGTCTCCGCCTGGCGGCGGCGCGCTGTCGGCAGCGCAGCGCGATGCTCTACCGCGCCATCGATGACAGCCGGCTCTATTCCTGCTCCGCGCGGCCCGCTGATCGGTCCCATGTCAGCGTCTGCTTTCACCTGCCGGACGCGGCGCGCGATGCGCTGTTCCTGGCGGAGGCGCGCCGTCGCGGTCTGGTGCATCTGGAAGGCCATCCAGCACGCGGCGGCATTCGCGCCTGTCTCTTCAACGCCATGCCGGAGGAAGGCGTCGCGGCTCTTGCCGATTTCATGGGCGAATTCGCCGTGACCGGCGCAGCTTGTGCGCAGCATGATCGCTGATCGTGCGCGCCCCGCGGTCGCACGCCCGGCGGGTTTCGGGCATACCGGTACACGTCAACTGCCCCCCCGCCTGAATTCCGCTGCTGCGGGCAGAAGGGATGCGGTGCCGCGGCATCGGCGCGCCGATGCAGGCAGCCTTTTTTCCGGCTCATGTCATGTGTAGTCAGGGTCGATCGCGCTTGCCCCGGCGCATACCGAACGAACGCGCCGCGGAATCGGCAACGCCGGGCGTCGGCCGGGGGTGAGAAGTGCCGCTCGAAGCGATCCTCGCGGCGTGGTTCGCGGTGGCGCTCGGGAGCGAACTGTGGCTGTCGTCGCGCCAGATTCGGTATCTGAGGGATCATGCCGAGCAGCCGGTTCGCGACCGTGGCACGCGCCGCGTCGTGCTCGCTGCCGTCGCCACCGGCCTCGATGCGGCCTTGGCAACCTGGGCGATCCTCGGCGGCGGGATCGCCATGCTCGCCGGCGCGTGGCGGACGCATCGCTTCGGGGCGGGCGCCACGGTCGCCACCGTCGTCTTTGCCGTGGCCATGATCGACGCCGCCATGCGCCTTCTTCGCACCCGCGTGATCGACCGGCGCCTAGACGGAATTTGTCTGCCGTGGCGGCAAGTCATCGCCCGCGCCGCCGCACCGCTGATTCCGAGGACAGCTTTGGGCATCGCGGCAGGCGAGGCGGGAGCGGCCCTGATCGTCTTCCTGCCCGGAAGCTGGTGGATCTGGGCGGCACTGCTCTGGACGATCGGCCTTGCCGCCCGGTCCGCGCTGCAACCTGACCGGCGGAACGGCGGAGGGCGGGCGGCGGCGGCACGGCCACCGGATCCCCGGCTGATGACGCAAATGGCACCTGCCCTGACGCGGCTCGGCCTGGCGCCCGACAGGGTTCTCGTGATCGCGAGTCCGCCGAACACTCGGCGCGCCAATGCACGGCTCGCCGGCTTCGGCCGGTCCCTGCATGTCGAGCTCACCGACACCCTGCTCATGCTGCTCACCCCCGATGAGGTGGAAGCGGTATTGGCGCACGAGATCGGTCATTGGCGCTGCCGCCATGTCGGTCGCGACCTGTTGTACCGCGCCGTTCTGGCCGCTGCCGGTTTCGCGGCACTGGCACTTTCCATGCGGCACCCGGCGGCATTCGCGGCGATGCTCGGCCCGCATCCGGCGCCGGCGGCGTGGCTGGCGGCGGCGGTCGCGCTCATGCCGATGACCGCCCCGGTCGCCGCACCCGCGCGAACCTTCTGGCGCCGCGGGATGGAATACGAAGCCGACGATTTCGCCGCCTCCCACGCCAGTGCGCGGGCGTTGATCGGCGCGCTCGCGAAGCTGGACCGGGTCAATCAGACGGCCGACGGCGCCGATCGCCTCTATGCGCTGTTCCACAATGCTCATCCGCCCCGCGCGGAGCGCATCCGCCGGCTCGCCTCCCATGCCTCCGCTCCCGCCCGGGACCACGGTCGCCGCTGCGCCGGCTGAGCATCGCCGGCCGGCGTTCGCCGACGGTCGCTGCGCCATCGCGGCGCCTGTTGTAGCGTCGCAAAAAACCCCAGCCCTCATCACGCACTTCAGCGGAGGCTTCGGTTCTGATCCGGGCGCAGGCGATCCCCCACGACAGCGCACCGGCCCGGGACGTGTCCGGCCCACACCCTTGGTCGCTGTGTCGCATGCTGCACCGTTCGGCCCGCCATCTTGTCGAGTATGTCTGCGCGCGCCTGCTGCTGGGCGCGGTGAAGCGGCTCGGACCCGCCGCCGCTTCCGGCGCCGCCGGTCGCCTCGCCGCCCTGATCGGGCCGCAGCTTCCGGTTTCCGCCGTCGCCGCACGCAATCTGGCGACGGTGCTGTCGGCCCTGCCGGAAAGCCGGCGCGCCTGCATCCTGCGGGCAATGTGGGACAATCTCGGCCGCACCGTCGCCGAATTGCCGCATCTGGCGACGCTGCGGGAAACGCCGGCGGGGCCGGGATACGAGATCGTCGGGGCAGCGCATCTGCTGGCACCGCCGGCGCATGCGGGTGCTGCGATCTACGTCTCCGCGCATTACGGCAACTGGGAGCTGCTGCCGAAGATCCTGGCGGATCGCGGCGCCGCCTTCGCCCCGCTCTATCGCCGCGCCGGCAATCCGGGGATCGACCGCGCCATCCGGGCGCTGCGCGCCGGCGCCGACGGATCGATGCCGGCTTTTGCCAAAGGGGCAGCGGGCGCACGCGCGGCGGCGATCCATCTGGCGCGCGGCGGGCGCCTCGGCCTGCTCGTGGACCAGAAGCTGAACGAAGGCATCGAAGTGCCGTTCCTCGGCCGCCCGGCGATGACGACGCCGTTTCCGGCGCAACTGGCGCTGCGCTGCCGCTGCCCGGTGATCCCCGGTCGCATCGACCGGATCGGCCCGCTCCGCTTCCGCCTGACGGTGGAGGCGCCGCTGCCGTTGCCGGACAGCGGCGATGCGGAACGCGACGTGCGCACGCTGACCTGGGCCATCAACCAGGTGGTGGAAAGCTGGATCCGGGCGCGGCCCGACCACTGGCTGTGGCTGCATCGCCGCTGGCCGGCGCAGCCCCGCCCGGCCGCGGCGCCGGCGCGGGCCTGGGCGGCGAGGCGGACACCGGCCGGATGAAGGGCGGCGGGACGGAAATTGTGGCGTTATGCCCGGTCGGGTGGCCCTGGGTCGTCGAGCAGGGCACGCAATTCGCCGAGCCAGGGTTCATAGCGCCGCCAGCGCTCCACCGACCCGGCTTGCACCGGCCGGCGCACCTGGAACAGGCTCGCGGTATGGATCGCCCGGCGGTTGCCTTCCGGGGCGAGGCAGGCGGGATGCCAGTCGAGGCCGCAGAACGCCAGCAGACGGCGCGTCTCCGCCTCACGGTCCGTCACCAGCGATTCATAGTCGATCTCCAGGAAACGCTCCGGCGGCAGCACCGCGCGCCAGTGCGCCATCAGCCGGCGGTACTGGCGATAGAACAGCACGAGGTCGGCGCGTCGCGCGGCGAAGTCGGTGCGGGCGCTGATGAAGGTGGTATAGAGCGACAGGCACACATCCAGCGGATTGCGCCGGCAATGCACGATGCGGGCGTTGGGGAAGGCAAGCCTGATCATGCCGAGCGCGGCGAAATTATAGGGATTCTTGTCCGTCACCCGCCGCGCTGTGGGCGAGACGGCATCGAGCGCCTGCCGGTTGCGGGCCACGATGCCGCCGATCAGCTCCGCCGCCTGGTCCGGCGGCAGATCGGCCGGCCAGGTGTTCGCGGGTTGCAGCCAGAATTGCATCTCTCCGCCGCCGGCCACGTCGGGATGGCTGGAGAGGATTTGTTCGGTGAGCGTGGTACCCGATCGCGGCATGCCGACGATGAGCACCGGCCGGTCATCGGGCGCGCCGAGTGCCGCGTGAAGGTGCAGCAGTGCGGGCGTGAAGGTGGCGATGATGCGATCGACGGTAGCGATCAGGCCGGCGCGGTCGAACGCGAACATGCCGCCGCGCAGGCGGTTGGCGGCATCGAACTGCGCCATCGCCGCCGCCGGCTCGCCGAGATCGTCGTGCGCCTTGCCGAGCGCGAAATGCAGCACCATGCGCTGCCGCTGCGTCAGCCGCCGGTCGGGCAGCACCGCCGCCATGCGCGCGAGCAGCGGCCGGTCGGCCGCAGCCATCGTCTCCGCCCGCACGAGGTCGAGGAAGGCACCGGTTTCCAGCGGGTTGAGGGCGACGGCACGCCGCGCCGCGTCGCGCGATCCGGCGATGTCGCCGCACGTCGCCAGCGCCGAGGCGAGCAGGCGCCAGGCGGAGGCATGGGCGGGTTCGCGCAGCACCGCCGCCCGCAACGTCTCTGCCGCCGCTTCCGGCCGCTCCTGGAGCGCCAGGGCGCGGGCACGGGCGAGCATGGCGGGGACGCTGGATGCCTCGCCCGCCGCCCGCTCCAGCAGCGCGGCCGCCTCCGTCCGCCGGCCGGCGACGGCCAGCGCGCCCGCCAGCCGGATCGCCGCGTCGAGCGAGTGCGGGGCCAGTTCGATGGCGCGGGTGAAGGCCGCGAGTGCGGACGTGACGTCGCCCATCAGGTCGAACGCCGTGCCGATCAGCAGATGCGCCTCGGCCTCGGCAGGGCGGCGCCCGATCGCCTGCATCAGCGCCGCCACCGCGTCCGCCGCGAGTGCGGCATCGATGCAGGCACGACCGAGCGCGAGCCACAGATCGGCATCTTCCGGATCGTGTTTGGTCGCCCGGTGCAGGGCCTTCACCGCCCCGCCCCAGTCGCCGGCACGCGACAGCCGCTCCCCCTCCCTGCGCGCGGCCCGCGCCAGGTCGCGCTGCCTGCGGGTCACGGGCGGCGGCGGGGGGGCCTGCAGGGCGGCCAGAATCGAGTCCTGCACCGCTGTCTGCCCGGGCAGCAGCCGGCTCGCCGATGACAGGCCGACGAGCTGCGCCCTGGCGGCCCGCGAGGCGGTCATTGATCGCATCTCCCTTCCGGCCCGAACGCCGATCCTGACGCCATCCCGCGCGGCCGGCAAGCGAAGGGTAACGAAACCTCATCACAACGGTATCGCTCGCGGCAGAATTTCCTTGCAAATGCCGCTTCGATACGGTATCCGTCTATGGTCTGTGCCGATGCGGCACACTTGATGATGAAGGGAGACGGGAAGATGAGGCGTCGGTTCAACCTGTTGGCGGGTGCCGCAGCGCTCCCGCTGGTCGCCGCGGCCGGTCCTGCCTTTGCCGGGGCGGCGCCCTGCATCGTCGCCGGCTCCTCCACCGGCTGCCAATACCTGATCACCATCAATCCCAACGGAAGCACGACGATCGCCAACGAGACGGCGACCAACGGAAAAGGCTACTTTATCGAGTCGAGCAGCGCCGATGTGGAAGTCGGGGTCGTGAACAACTCAAAGCGATCGGTATCCGGATTCTTTATTTCCCATAATGGGTCGCTGGCCAGCTTCGACGGTGAGGGGATCGATACCTATGGCGCGCCAGGCAACGCGAAGGACAAGACAGGCTACGGCGGCCCGGACAGCTATTTCACCCATATCAGCAGTTCCGGCAATTCTGCCGACGTGAACTTCGTGACACCGCTCACCCCCGGCAGTTCGACCTATTTCTCGCTAGGCTCTGTTATGGCTTGAGCCAATCGGCTGTTGCGGCGAGACAGAGGACGCCGAGGAAGGATCGGGCGGTTTTCTCGTAGCGTGTGGCGACGGCCCGCCATTCCTTGAGGCGCCCCCAGAGCC
>JAJZNE010000174.1 GCA_021847995.1 Pseudomonadota bacterium
CAGGCGGGACTTGCCGGGCAGCGGGTCTGAAAGCGGGCACATGGAGGCGGCTCCGAATCGGGATAGCCGCATCGAATCGACGAAACGTCGCGCTGTCACCCGTTGTCACATGAGTTCGGAGCCCTGCATCGCCTGCGACCTCGGCTGTCGATCGGGGCCCACGCCGCTGGCCGCTCGCGACACCGGCGCAGGGCAACGGGTCATTTCGGAGTGCGATCGGCGATCCGCCGCAGCAATTCCCACGACACGGCGGTGGCCGAAAACAGCAGTACAAGGGTGGACGCCGCGAACCAGTCGTCCGCATTGCCCAGATTCAGCGCCATGCGAAAGGCCGAGACCAGCAGGATTCCGAACCCGATCAGGGACGTGATATGGCGCCGTAGATAGGTGTCTTCCCGCTGTTTGAGTCGCAGGGCCACGGTCTGCCAGAACCTGACGAAGACCCACGCCGACCAGATCGCCGTCGTGAACAGCGTGACCATTCCGAAATCTGTCGCGGTGATGCCGGGAAACAGCGCGAGGAAGGCCACCATCATCACCGCGAGATAGTTCTGGAAAGCCTGTTCGGTCAGCCGCCTGGACACCGGCTCCCGGGGGCCGATCGTGACCGCGACGTTGGTTGAAACCACGACGAACAACAGCCCCAGCAATGCGGCGGCGGCTGTGCCAACCGTGGCATAGAATTGTGTCCAGGCCTGCATCGTCCTGACCTGAGGAGCGCTCGCTGCGGCCCGCCGGGTGCTGGGGTAAGACGCGTCGGAAATGCCGCGGTACATCGCCGCGCGAAGGATGGTGCAACGTGTCAGGCGGGAAGGTCAACCGGCACGTCGCCCAGGGCAGGGCCCCGAATCCAGGTTCACCGGATTTTCTCGTTGAGGACGCCCTCCAGGTACCCTGTGTTCCAGCCTGCCACCTTGCGCCGGAGCTTGACGGATTTTTTGTCCTTCCCGACCCGGACGAGATTGAGGGCGAAGTGGCCCACGACCGCCATGTTCCTGGCGCCAAACCCTTTTCGCAACCGGGACTGGTCCTCCTTGAGGTGACGTCAAGCACTCAGTGCAGGCGGTCCTCGATCTCCCAGTGGCCGCGGACCGCCCGGCCTGCTGCCTCGGCCGTGAAGCTGACCGACGTGATGCACTACCGGATCTCGGTATGCGTCTTCTCGCCGCGCTGGATGCGGGCCTCGACGCGGACGATGCTGGCGGCGTCGGGCAGACGCAACTCACCCGGAAAGCGGCGTTCCCCGGACAGCCAATCGACCTCGCGTACCACGCTGGTGGTACGCTGCTCGATGCGGCCATGGCCCTTGTCATGCTCGGCATGGGGCTCGACCGTGCCGGGCGGGGCGTCGGCGAAGCAGGCCTCGACCTCGGCGCGCAGGCTGGGCTGGTTGGCCTTGACCGCCAGCAGGTAGTCGGCGCCGGCGTCGCGGATGGCTTTGGCGATGGTACCGTTGGTGGCGATGGTGTCGATGGACACCAGCGCGCCGCGCAGCCCGTCCTGCTCGGCGAGGCGGGCCAGCAGCACCAGGATGGCGGTAAGTTCATTGGCCTTATCGGGCACCGCTTCCTGTCCGAGCACCAGGCGGGCGGTGGTGGCGAAGGCGGAGACCAGGTGGATCGGCGCGGGGTGGTGGCGCGGTCGTGCGAACGGCGGGAGGTCTTGCCGTCGATGGCGACGAAATCGGGGCGGTCGGGCCAGGTGGCGCGCACCCAGGCGGTGAAGGCGGCCGAGAACAGGGCGGGATTGATTCGGTTCATCAGGATGGTCAGCCAGCGTCCGCCGGGGACGCCGAGCCGGTAGGGCAGATGGCGGCGGAGGAACGGCAGATGCGCCTCGCCCCAGGCGGCGATGTGGTCTGATACCCACTCGGGATGAGGCTGACTCTTCGGGGATTCCCAGGCGCCTTGAACTCTGACTCGATGCTGCGGTGTGTCGATTCGCAGCAGGGAGTGAGGGGATGGGCGCGGCGGTCAAGATCACGCGGGACGAATTCATGGCGGCGGAGCTTCGATCGGCATCAGCCAATGCGCTGATGGCGCGCAGGTTCGCCGGATGTTGGCGTTGGCGCTGGTGCTGGAAGGCCGGCCCCGGAGCGAGGCGGCGGCGCTGAACGGCATGGACCGCCAAACCCTGAGCGACTGGGTGCATCGCTACAACGCGGCGGGAATTGCCGGGCTCAAATCGCGCACGAGCCCGGGTCGGCAGCCTTATCTCTCGGACGCGCAGAAGGCGGCGTTACGGGAACTGGTCATTCAAGGCCCTGATCCTGCCATCCATCATGTGGTCCGCTGGCGCTGCGCCGATCTGCGGGCGGAAGTGGCGCGCCGTTGGTCGATTGAGGCGCATGAAAGCACCATTGGTGCGTGGCTTGGCGAACTTGGCCTGACCCGGCTGCAGCCGCGGCCGATGCACCCAAAGAAAGACCCGAAAGCGGAAGAGATTTTTAAAAAAACTTCGCGAGCCTGGTGCGCGAGGCGCTCGGTGACATTCACGGCAACAAACCAGTAGAGATCTGGTTCCAGGACGAAGCCCGCGTCGGTCAACAGGGAACACACGCCTATATCTGGGCACCGATCGGCTCGCGGCCGCGCATGGTGCGCGACAACCGGCATGATTCGGCCTACATCTTCGGCGCCATTTGCCCCGAGCGCGGGGTTGGGGCCGCAATGATCACGCCGGCCGCAAACACCGAAATGATGAATCTGCGCCTCGCGGAAATCAGTACGCAGGTGGCGCCCGACGCAATCGCCGTCCTAAACTGCGATGGCGCCGGCTGGCATCAGACCGGCGGCGCGCTCGCCGTGTCGGACAACATCGTTCTGCTGCATCTGCCAGTCTAGTCGTCGCAATCGGCGATGGTGCCGCAGACCACCAGCGGCAGGATCTCGGCCAGCGGGTAGGCCATGCGGCGGACATCGCGTGGGTCGGGGATGGTGGCGAAATGCTCGAGGAGGATGGCCAGGCGGGACTTGCCGGAGAGATCGTCGGAGATGCTCATGCGGGCGGCTCCGAATCGGAATCGCCGCATCGAATAGGCCAAACGTCACGCTGTCACCCGCTGTCACATGGGTTCGGGGCCCGCTAGACGGGCCGGCGGCGCGCGGTGAAGCCCAGGCTGATGCGCGGGTCGGCGGCCGAGGCCTCGCCGGCGGCGATCACGGCGATCCGCAGCAGCGCGCTGCCGGCAAGAATGGCAACCAGCGCCGCCCCCGGCGCCGGCCGCCGACGCAGTGCCTGCACCGCCAGCACCCCCGCCGGCACCGCCGCCCCCAGCGCGGTCGCCGCCACTCCCTCCACCGTCTGCCAGGGCGTGTGCAGCCGCGTGGTGACCCCGCGCGCCGCCCCCGCCCGCCGTGCTGCCCCGGCGCCGGCCAACTCCGCCGCCAGACCCGCGAGCGCGATCGCATCGAGGTCGCGCCGGTGCGGCGCCGATCCCTCCCGCATCGCCAGCGCCGCCGCCGCCGCCGCCACCGAGGCGCCCGCGAACCGCACCGCCAGCGCCCGCGGCGCCATCGCCCACAGCGGCGTGCTGGTGGCGGCCAGCAGGGCCGCCGTGTAGGTCGCCATCCCCGCCCCGGCAACCGCCGTCGGCACCTGCGCGACCCGCGCCAGACGGCGCCACGCGCCGCCCAGCACCTCGCCCGCAGCGGTCGCACCGGCGAGGCCGGAAAAGCCCATCAGCAGCCAGCTTCCGATCGACATCGGCGAGGTCGGCCGTGCAATGCGCAGCATGTTGTAGAAGCGCTGCGGCGTATGCAGGTCGAGCACCAGCAGCGGGGCGCCCAGCACCGGCGCGAGCAGCGACAGCAGCCGGCCGCGCCGCACCAGTCCCGCCGCCCGCCGCCCGCCGGCCAGATCAGCCGCCGCCGCGATCACCGCCGCGGCCCCCGACAGCCCGGCCAGGAAGACATAGAAGCCCACCAGCTCCGGATTGAACGGCGCCGGCTTGAGCTGGGGGCGGTCATAATAGGTGATGCTGTCCGGCATGCCTCAGCTCCGTCGCAGGAGGAAGGCCGCCGCGGCAAACGCGAGGCCGGCCATGGCGGCAAGCCCGGCAGCGAGGCTCGGCGCGACCCGCAGCGCCGGGCGATCCGGTGCCGCCGGCAGGTTGTAGGTCTCCGGTCGCGCGGTCAGCAGGAAGAAGGCGTGCAGATGGTCCAGCCCGCCGGTCGCCCCCGGCGCATCCGGCACGCCGTAGAGATACGCCTCCGTCCGGCCGCGCCGGTGCAGCGCAGCCACGCGGTCACGCGCGCGTGCCTGCAACTCGGCGACCTCGCCGAACTGGATGCTGTCGGTCGGGCAGGATTTGGCGCACGCCGGCTCCAGCCCGCCCTTCAGCCGGTCATAGCAGAGCGTGCATTTGTGGGCCTTGCCGTCCAGCGTGTTGATATCGACGACACCGAACGGGCAGGCCGGCACGCAGTAGCCGCAGCCGTTGCAGATATCCTGCTGCACCACCACGGTGTCGAACTCGGTGCGGAACAGCGCGCCGGTCGGGCAGGCTTCCTGGCAGGGCGCGTGGTGGCAGTGCTTGCAGACATCGCTCATCATCAGCCAGCCGCTCTGGAACGGTGCCGGCTCCGCCCCGCGCACGCCATGTTCGATGAAGGCCACGTGCCGCCACGTATTGGCCGACAGCGCGCCGGTGTTGTCGAAGCTGTGGCCGGTCAGGCCGATCGCGTCGGCCGGCAGGTTGTTCCACTCCTTGCATGCCACCTCGCATGCCTTGCAGCCGATGCAGACCGTTGTATCGGTGAAGAAGCCATAGCTGCGGCCGGGCACGATCCGCACGCCGGCGGTCAGCTCCGCCTCGTCCGGGATGGGACGATCGAATTCCGAGGCGGGATAGTCGCGGGCGCGCGGGTGCATGTCCATGCGATTGTTCCCCTGGGCGGCCAGGTTTGTTGGGCGGCGAGGTCAGTCAAGAACCTGCACACGCCGGGCGATGCGGCCGATCAGGCCCGGTGCCCGGCGATACTGCACGCGCACGCGCGCCTGACGGTGTTGCAGCGGCACCAGCTGCTCCGGTTCCGCCGCGGCGCGGTGGCCGAGCAGGAACAGATGCGCGACCCCTGCGGAATCGACCAGCTGGAATCGGCTTTCCTGCACGATCGTCACCACGCCCTCCGCCGTATGCATCCTCCCCTCCCTGCCGTCACGTTGAACTGCGCTAATGCGCCGCCGCGGACACGGTTGCGCGATCGGGTGCGGCAACACGGCACTTTGCGTGCCATCGCGCGTCAGCACCGGCAGCGGCAACAGGAGCAGGGCATGCGCAGGCTGCGACGCGGCATGATGGAACGGGCTGCCGGATTCGTGCATGACTGGTCGCTGCCGCGCCAGATGCGCGGCGCCGATCCCAGCCGGGAAGCGGCGGAGAGTGCGCTTTCCCGCAGCCTGCGTCCGCGGCTGGAGGAAGCCGATCGCGTCGGCACCAGCATCTGTCCGTTCTGTGCCGTCGGCTGCGCGCAGCTTGTCTACGCCAGGGACGGACGTCCGATCCATATCGAGGGCGATCCCCGCAGCCCGGTGAACGCCGGCACGCTGTGCCCGAAGGGCGCCGGCACGCTCGGCATGCTGCTGAGCCCGGAGCGGGTGACGCAGGTGATGTACCGCGCACCCTATTCCCCGCGATGGGAGACCCGACCGCTGGCCTGGGCGATGGAGCGCATCGCGCAACTGACCAAAGAAGCGCGCGACGAAACCTTTGTCGGGCGGCTGCCGGACGGGCGCGTGGTGAACCATACGCTCGGCGTCGGTTCGCTCGGCGGTGCCACCCTGGACAACGAGGAAAACTACCTGATCAAGAAGCTGTTCGGCGGCGGCCTCGGAATGGTGAGTATCGAGAACCAGGCACGCATCTGACACTCCTCCTCGGTTCCCGGTCTGGGCACCTCCTTTGGACGCGGCGCCGGCACGACGGCGCTGTGGGATCTCGCGAACGCCGACTGCCTCGTGGTGATGGGCAGCAACATGGCGGAGAACCATCCAGTCGCGTTCCGCTTCCTGGTCGAGGCGCAGCGGCGCGGCGCGACCCTGGTCCATGTCGATCCGCGCTTCACCCGCACCTCGGCGCTGTGCGACATCTACGCGCCGATCCGGGCCGGCACCGATATCGCCTTCCTCGGCGGGCTGATCCGCCATGTCCTCGAAGGCGACCACTGGTTCCGCGAATTCGCCATGGCCTACACCAACATCGCTGATATCATCGAGGACGGCTACGGCGACCCGGAGCAGAACGGGGGCGTCTTCTCCGGCTTCGATGCCGCGCAGGGCAGCTACGATCATTCCTCCTGGCAGTACAAGGGCAAGCGCGTGCCGTCCTCGATCGCCGAACACCGCTCCCAGACGCAGGAGGGCGGCTACCGCGGCATGACCGACAGCCCGCCGGCGCAGGACCGCACGCTGCGGCACCCGAATTCGGTCTATCAGATTCTGCGACGTCACTATGCGCGCTACACGCCGGAGATGGTGGAGCGCATCACCGGCTGCCCGCAGGAGGTCTTCCTGCGTGTGGCAGAGGCGATCGTGCGCGCCTCCGGCCGCGAGCGGACCGCCACATTCTGCTACGCGGTCGGCTGGACGCATCATGCGAGCGGCGTGCAGATCATCCGCGCCTGCGCCATCCTGCAGGGTCTGCTCGGCAATGTCGGCCGGCCGGGCGGCGGCATTCAGGCGCTGCGCGGGCATACCAGCATCCAGGGCAGCACCGATATCCCCACCCTCTACAACATGCTGCCGACCTATCTGCCGCAGCCGAATGCCTTCCATCCGCACGCCACGCTGGCCGACTACCTGGATGCGGAAACGCCGCCGACCGGATGGTGGCACAATTTGCCGAAATATATGGTCAGTCTGCTCAAGGCGTGGTACGGCCCGGCGGCGCGGGCGGACAACCAATGGTGCTACGAACACCTGCCCAAGCTCACCGGTGATCTGTCGCAACTGCCGATGACGCTGGCGATGGTAAGCGGCGTCATGCGTGGGCAGTTCATCCTCGGCCAGAACCCCGTCGTCGGCGCCGTCAATTCCGATCTTGTCGAGCGCGGGCTGTCGAAGCTCGACTGGCTGGTGGTGCGCGATTTCGCGATCACCGAGACGGCGAATTTCTGGCAGAAAGGGCGCCTCGTGCAGCGTGGCGAGCTTTCGCCCGGGCAGATCGGGACGGAAGTGTTCCTGCTGCCGACCGCGCTGGCCGGCGAGAAGGACGGCACCGTCACCAATACCTCCCGCCTCGTGCAATGGCACGATGTGGTGTGCGAGGCGCCGGGCGACAGCCGTTCCGATCTCTGGTTCATCTATCATCTCGGCAAGCGGCTGAAGCAGCTTTATGCCGGCGGGACGGCGGCGCGCGACGCACCGATCCGCGATCTCACCTGGACCTACCCGGAGCGCGGCGCGCGCCACGAACCGGACCCCGCGGCGGTGCTGCGGGAGATCAACGGCTACACCGTCGCCGATCGCAGGCAGTTGCAGAGCTACCAGCAGATCAGGGACGACGGTTCGACCGCCTGCGGCGGCTGGATGTACACCGGCGTCTATCCGCACGACGGACACAACGTGGCGCGCGCCCGCATGCCCGACGGTCCGGACGGTCCCGGCAGCCATCTCGGCTGGGCGTTCGCCTGGCCGTCCAACCGCCGCACGCTCTATAATCGCGCCTCCGCCGATCCCGCCGGCAATCCGTGGTCGGAACGCAAGCGGATGGTCTGGTGGGATGCCGGCAAGCGCGAATGGACGGGCACCGACGTGCCGGATTTCGTCAGGACGAAGCCGCCCGACTACCGGCCGGACTGGAGCACGCATCCGACCGGCATGGACGCGCTCGGCGGCGACAGTCCGTTCATCATGGAGGCCGACGGCAAATGCATGCTGTTCGTGCCGACCGGACTCAAGGACGGGCCGCTGCCGACCTATTACGAGCCGGTGGAAAGCCCGGTGCGCAACGCGCTCTATCGCCAGCAGCACAATCCGGCGGCGAAGCTGTGGCCACGGCCGGGCAACGAGCTGCATCCGGCGTGCGATCCGCGCTTTCCCTACGTGTTCTCGACATTCCGGCTGACCGAGCTGCATTGCGGCGGCATTCCCACCCGCATCATGCCGCACACGGCGGAATTGCAGCCGGAGGCGTTCGTCGAAATCTCCCCCGAACTGGCACGCGATCTCGGCATCCGGCATCTCGACTGGACGGTGCTGTCAACGCTGCGTGGAGAGATCGAGGTGCGCGCAATGGTGACGGAGCGGACGCGCCCGCTGACCATCGACGGCCGCACCATCCACCAGATCGGCATGCCCTGGGTGTTCGGGTGGGAAGGCTACGCGCGCGGCGACATCGCCAACGTGCTGCTGGCGATCACCGGCGATGCCAATACCTCCATCCACACCACCAAGGCGATCACCTGCGCCCTGCGGCCAGGCCGCCTCGCGCGGGCGGGAGGGAGCGGGCATGGCCGGTGATGAGCATGCCGCACCGGAACATGCAGCACCGGAACATGCGGCACTGGCGGCGCTGGACGCGGCCCTGCGCACCCGTCCGGCAAAGGACGGACATGAGTTCGCACAGGCGACGCAATGCCTGGTCGCGTTCCGCAACCGACTGACCGACCGCCAGCGTGAAGGCAAGCGTGAAGGCGCGGATGTGTCCACCGCCCTCGATCAGGTCAATGCCCTGATCAGCGTCGTTCTCGGTGCACATTTCCCGCTCGGCACGGTGCCCTGGCCGGCGGTGGAACGGGCGCGGGCGGCGCTGGCGAAACTGATTGCCGACACGGCGTAGGGCGCCGCTCCGGCCGGTCACGAACCGCCCAGCAGCGCCCGCACGAAGGCGTATCCGACGATCGGCAGCGCCACCAGCACATAGACGCGCATCAGCACCAGCAGCAGCGTGACACCACGGCCGAGCCGGCGCCGCGGCAGCGGCAGCGACGTGGCGGCGGTGAGTTGCGTCGGGTCGAGCGCCTCGGAGGGGTCGTCAGGGCGGGTCACGGTGCCGATCCTACTTGCCGAGCAGGCCGGGAAAGACGGTGATGACACCATAGGCGACGCCGACCAGGGCGATGCCGGCGGTGATGGTGCCGCCGGCAAGATTGGCGCGCCAGGTGTTGGCGAGATCGCCCATGATCTCCCGGTCGTTGACCAGCAGCAGCAGGAACAGCAGCGCCGGCGCCATCAGCAGCGTCGCGATGACATTGACCGTCAGCGTCAGCGCCAGCAGCGGTGCGCCGGGGATCAGCACGATCGCGCCGGCGATCACGGCGGAGACGATCGCCGCCGAATAGAACAGCCTGCCCTGGGCGAAATCGAGGTTGAGGCTGTGATGCGTGCGCAGCGTCTCGGCCAGCGCGTAGGAGGAGCTGGTGGAGATCGTCATCGCCGCGACCACCCCCGCCTCGATGATGCCGAGCGCGAACAGCGTCGCCCCGGCCGTGCCGAGCAGCGGGCGCAGCGCGGTCGCGAAATCGGCGCCGCTGGCGAAGCTGGAGACATCGATATGGGCCGCGAACAGCGGCGCCGCGGCGACCAGTGTCGCGATCGCGGCAATCGCGGCGACGACCGCGCCGATCGCCGTGTCGATCCGCCCCTGCGGGATGTCGGCGCGGGTCAGCCCCTTGTCCACGACCGCGCTCTGCTGGAAGAAGATCATCCACGGCGTCACCGTGGCGCCGATATTGGCCAGCAGCAGCGTGACGAACCCGGTGCCGACCCCGCCCGGCAGCGGCCCCCAGGTGAGCAGCGCATGAGCGAGCGCCGTGCCGTTCGGGTGGGCGAACAGCGCTGCCGGCACGAACAGAAGGTTGAACACGGCAAGCGCCATCGCCGTCCGCTCCCACGTCGCGTAGCGGCGGAAGATCAATGAGGCGCAGACTGCGGCGATGCCGAAGCCCACGGAGACCCATGCCGGCACGCCGAAATAGAGCCCGCCGGCCTGGATCGCGATGAACTCCGTCACCAGGGTCAGCAGATTGCCGAACACCAGGTCGGCCATCGCGAAATAGCCCCAGAACGGCCCGAACCGCTGGAAGATCAGCTCGGCATGGCCGCGATGCGTCGCCGCGCCGAGGCGTACCGTCATTTCCTGCACTACGAACGCCATCACGAAGGTCAGCAGGATGAACGGAACGAAGAACCCGATGCCGTAGGTCGCCCCGGTGGTGGCGTAGGACACCATGCTGGGGCCATCGTTCTCCCCCAGCATCACCAGCACGCCTGGGCCGACCAGCATCCACAGCAGGCGCAGCCGCCGGCGCGCGGCCCGTGCCTGGGCGACCGATCGGCGGTCGTGCGCCCGCAGCACATCCTCCCGCAGCATCACCGCACCGGGCCGTGCGACCGCGCGGGCCATCCCAGGGTTCACCGCGTTCCAGCGCATGCCGCCGCCTCCGCGCCCGCTGCCAGACTTTCAGGTGCCGCTTGATGTAGCCTGAGCTACATCCCGGTCAAGTGGGTACGCGGGGGATTGTCGGCCCTCAGTGGCGGGCGCGGCGCGTTGCCAGTACCGCAAAGGGCGAGGCCGGCGCTGCCTCGTCCGCGGCCGGCAGGGTCGCGTCCGGGCGGCGCGGATAGGGATCGAGCGACAGCGCCACCTGTTCCGCCGCCGCTTCGCCGAGGTCGATCATCCCCCCGGAATAGGGAACGTCGTCCGCTGCCGCGGTCACGTCGATTGCCTCGTCGAGCAGCGGGGCGGGGACGAAGACGAGGGTGAAGTCCTCGGCGATCACTGTCTCGAACGGTTCGAGCGAAACCACGCAGTCGCGCACCAGCCGCCCGGTGAGCCGCGCGGTCGCCGCGATGCGCCCCTCCGCCCCGCGGCGGAGATGGAACCGGGCCGACAGCGCCAGCACTGCGGGAATGCCGAGGCGTTCGGCGAGCGCCGCGCATTCCGCCGCGGTCGCGATGATCTCCTGGTCCAGGCCGCTGGGGCCGATCCGGTCGGCCGGCACGGGGCGGGCGAATTCCGCCGTCCCCGTCATGGCGTCCCCGCCGAAGCTGCGCCGGGCAGGAAGGTCGCAGTGCCGGAGACGAAGGCCGCGAGCGGCTGCGCCGCCAGATGGGCATCGTGGGCACGGGCCGCCGCGGCGAGGGCGGCGGCGTGCGGGGCGGGGCCGTTGCGCCAGACATTGCGCGCCAGCGCCACCGCCAGCGCCGCCCCGTCGGCATCTTCCAGCGCCGCCTCATAGGCCGCGGCGCGGCCGTGGAAGGCTTCCCACATCTGCTTCATCCTGCGCGCCACCGACAGGTCGCCGACGCCAAGCTCGCGCAGGGTGTGGTCCATGTCGCGGAACATGGCGTCGAACACCCCCTGTGCCAGCGCCGGGCCGGGCGGGGGTGCGTGCTGAAGGCGGCGGATCAGCAGGAAGGCGTGCAGGCCGAGCAGATCGAAGCGCCCATCCAGCGTGTCGGGCACGCCAAAAACCATATAATAGGCCGGATCGCGCGCCGCCGCAACCGCCGCGGCATAGAGTGCCGCCGCCGCCGGCGCGTGACGGGAGCGGTTCAGGAAACCGAGCACCTCTGCCATCCTTCCGGCCGGGCGCCGCTTCGGGTTGACAAGCGCGCGGATGCCATGACACGCCACACCTAGCATTCGCCGCCGGCCGGTCAATCGCCGGGACGGCTCGATGTCCAGGGACAGTCATGCCGAACCTGCGCCGCGCCCGCCTGCTGCCGATCGTTGCCGTGGCGCTGCCGCTGCTGGGCGGCTGCCATACGTTCGATGTGTTCTCCTTCCCGCCGCAGGCGCGCGGGGCGGAGATCGATCCCGACGAACTCGGCCAACTCGTCCCCGGCACCTCGACGCGCAAGGACGTGACGGCGCTGCTCGGCACGCCGACCACCAAGGCCTCGTTCGACGACAATACCTGGATTTATATCTCGCAGATCACCCGCCCGGTGATCGCCGCGACCCAGGGCGTGCTGCATCAGCATGTCTATGTGGTGAGCTTCGATGCCGCCGGCACGCTGACGCGGATCGCGCAGAAGGACCGGGCGGATGCACTGCCGGTGCAGATGGTGCAGCGCACGACACCCTCGCCGGGCAGCGAGGCGACGTTCATGCAGCAGTTGATCGGCAATATCGGCCGCTTCAACCCGAACGGCCAGCCGGCGTCCGCCGGCCCGTCCGGCACCGGCCCCGGCGGCAACGGCGGCGGGCTGTAGCGGCCCCGGCCGGCCCCGGCCGGTTATGGTCAGGCGCGTCCGGCGCGGCGGCGCAGGGCCTGCCACAGCGCCGCGGCGTCGCGCCGCAACCCGCGCACCGCCCCCCGGATGCTGTCGGGCGGCCGTGTCATCGGGCCGAACACATGATCGTCCAGCAGATCGAGATAGAGCGGGTTCTCGACCGGCGTCCACCCCGCCGGCACCCGCTCGGGCGGGCAATAGACCAGGGTGTTCTGCGCATAATACCAGGCCACGCCCGGCGCGTCGTGGATCGCCGGGCGGATGCAGTCAACCGGAACGCGCCCGTGCGCGGCGAACAGCGACGCCCAGTAGGATTGCCGCTGCTCGTTGACATGACCGACCCCGCCCTGTCCCGGCACGGCGGCCGAGAACAGGATGACGGGTGCCGCAGCGGCGAGCAGGGCGACCAACCCCTCCGCCCGCGCCGGCGGCAGATGTTCGGCGAATTCGAGCGAACAGGCGAGGTCGAAGCCCCGGCCGATCCCGGTCAGGGTGAGCAGGTCGGCGGCGCGGAACTGTGCCGGCGGGACCGCGAGCTGGTCGCGCGGCACATGATCGCCGTCGATGCCGAGCAGATCGCTGACGCCGTGGCGGGCGAATTCCGCCAGCAGATTGCCGGTCCCGCAGCCGACATCGACCACCGAGCGTGCCGGAAAGACGCGCAGCACTGCCGGCACGATCGCCGCCGCACTCGCCGACCAGCCGGACTGCTTGTCGCTGTAATAGGCCCGGTCGTAGATCGTCCCGTCCGCCACGCGCCGCCCTCCGTGCGCGGGGACGCTAGCGGCGGCGCTCATCGGCTCAACTCACACCCGCGCGCGTGGGACGGAGTGGAGCAGAGTTGAAGCCGGCGCGCCGCCCGACGGCGCGTGCCAGGGCCGCGCCATCGCGCCGCAGCGCGGCGAGGGCGCCGGAAATGCTGTCCGGTCCGCGCCGCAGCGGCGCCGCCACCCGCTCCGCCACCAGATCGAGATGAAGGCGCGATGTCACCGGCACGTGGCCCGCAGGCACCCTGTCGGGCTGGCAATAGACCAGGATATTCTGCGCATAGTACCACTCCAGCCCCTCCACCCGCCAGATCGCCGGGCGGATGCAGTCGAATGCAACGAAACCCTGCGCCGCGAACAGGGCCGCCCACCAGGACTGCCGCTGTTCGTTGACATGGCCGGGGCCGCCCTGACCGGGAATGGCGGCGCCGAACACCACCACCGGCGCCGCCGCGGTCAGCATGCGCACGAAGTCGGCAGCCCGTGCGGCGGGCACATGCTCGCCGACCTCCAGCGAACAAGCGAGGTCGAAGCGGCGCGGCAGGGGCGCCAGCCGCGCCGGATCCCACGACATCACCTGTTCCGAATCGAGGCGCATCAGATCGTGCGGCACGTTCGGCCCGTCAAGCCCAAACACGTCGGCCACCCCGCGGTCGCGGAACGCGGCCGGCAGGTTGCCGGTGCCGCAACCCACCTCCACCATCGAGCGGATCGGGAACAGCGACAGCATCACCTCCGCCACCGCTGCCGCCGAGATGTCCCAGCCGCGCTGGCGCGCCACGAAATAGGCGCGGTCATACCCAAGCGCCATCGCCGGCCCTCCATCCTCTGTCGATGCGCAGGCTAGATGATGGCGGGGGTGGTTCAAGACGCCTTGGCCGCGCGGTGGCAATTCTTGCGAAGACGTGAAGATGCAGGCGCCCGGCGACGCCCCACACTGGGGGGGCTGTTCAACCTCCGCCGGATGCCGCATGGACCAGATCGCTCCGCTCGCCGCCGCGCACGGCCTGTTCTCTCCGGTGCGGGTCGGTCCCTACCTGCTGACCAACCGCGTGGTGATGGGGCCGATGACGCGCCGGCGTGCCGATGCCGACGACGCGCCGCACGCCCTGCACGCCGAATATTACGCCCAGCGCGCCGGCGCCGGGCTGATCGTGGCGGAGGGGGCGCAGGTCTCGCCGCAGGGCAAGGGCTATCCCGGCACGCCGGGCATCCACAGCGCCCGCCAGGTGGCGGGCTGGCGCCAGACCACCGATGCGGTGCATCTGCGCGGCGCGCGCATCTTCCTCCAGCTCTGGCATGTCGGGCGGGTGTCCCACCCCAAGCTGCAACCCGATGGCGCGCTGCCGGTCGCCCCCTCGGCACTCGCCGCGCCCGGCATGGCGGAAACGCCGGCGGGGGAATTGCCGTTCCCGGTGCCGCATGAACTCTCCGCCGCCGAGATCGCCGACGTGGTGGCGCAGTTCGCCCGCGCGGCGGAGAACGCGCGGGCCGCGGGTTTCGACGGGGTGGAGCTGCACGGCGGCAACGGCTTCCTGATCGATCAGTTCCTGCGCGCGGGCAGCAATCGCCGCACCGATGCCTATGGCGGCCGGGCCGCCAACCGCGTGCGGTTCCTGCTCGAAGTGACGGAGGCGGTGAGCGCGGTATGGGGACCGTCGCGCGTCGGCGTGCGCATTTCCCCGATCAATCCCTGGGGCGGCATGCACGATCCCGATCCGGCTGGCCTGTTCGGACTGGCGGCGGAGGCGCTGGGGGCGCGCGGCATCGCCTATCTCCATGTCGCGGAGACGCGGACGCGCCGGCCGATGTTCAGTTGGTCGAAGCTGCGCCGGCGGTTCGGCGGCATCTACATCGCCAATGGCGGCTTCGACCGCTATCGCGCCGATGCGGCGCTGCGCAGCGGGCGCGCCGACCTGATCTCCTTCGGCCGTGCCTTCATCGCCAACCCCGACCTGGTGCAGCGCCTGCGCACGCGCGCGACGCTGCGGCCCGCCGACCCGGCGCTCTATTACGGCGGCGATGCCCGCGGCTACACCGACTATGCGCCGATGGACGATGCGGAACGGTCCGCACCGCCGCGCTATGAGTGGCGGCGCGCGGCGATGGCGCGGCTGCGCTGGTGGTAGGGCGGGCGCCCGCGCCGGTTCTTCAGCGCGGATCGGCTCCCAGTTCGTGCAGCGGGTCGGCGGCGACGAAACGGCCGCCGGTGCCGAACGGCAGGTCATAAAGCAGCAGCATCGCGAGGCACGCTGCCAGCGATGAGGCATAGATGACGAGATTGATCGCCACCGTCCGCCGCCGGTCGAGATGGACCATCGCCGCGACCAGCAGCACCATGATGCCCGTCAGCATCATCGTTATCCATTGAGCCGGCGAAATCTCCTCCCGGCTGAGCAGGATGCGGCCGTGGCGCGCCGCCAGCACCTCCTCCAGCGCGATCGTCGCGCGCTGCTGGGCAAGCTGCTGGCCGGCGCCGGCGGGGGCGGCGGCCAGCACGGCGCGGAAGGCCGCGGTCAGCGCCGGCGGTTCCTGTTGCAGGTCGGTCCGGCCGCGCTGCATCGCGGGCCAGTCCTCGGCGGCGACGAAGTGCAGATAGTCGGCGATCGCCGCGTGCAGGGCGGCGGCCGAGTCGGCGGGCAGCCCGTCGGCCAGCATGCCGGCTTGCCGCAGGGCGCTGCCTTCGGCGCCGACATAGGCGTGCGCGCGGTCGAAATTCGCCCATACCCGGGCCGCGATGAACCCCACCAGCACGGCGACGAACACCGACAGCGGCGGCATCATGCCCGGCGTGGTGGCCTTCAGGTCATCGGCGAGCCGCGTTTTCCCGAGCGAGGCGGCCGCAAGCCAGATCAGCAGCGCGATCGCGTAGCAGACGGCGAACGCGATCAGGATGACGACGGGGAGGCTCTGCGTTTCGATCCAGCCGATCATGCGGAAACGATCCCTGTTCAGGGCGGCACGACGTGGCCGGGCCGCCCGGAGATCGATCCGCCGCGCGGAGAAATGCCATCCGGCGCCGCCGGGTCAAGCGATTTTGCCGTGACGCGGCAGGATCATGTGCATCAGCAGGATCGCCAGCAGATAGGCCCCGGCGGCGCAGGTGAACAGGATGACGTAGCTGCCGGTCGCTTGCAGAACCAGGCCCGCCGCCTCGGCCACCCCCATGCCGCCGATGGCCCCCGCCATGCCGCCCAGCCCGACCACCGAACTCACCGCCGCCGCCGGCATGGTGTCGGAGACGAGGGTGAAGAGATTGGCGGAAAACCCCTGATGGGCGGAGGCGGCGAGACCGATCAGCAGCGTTGCCAGCCACAGGCTCTCCACCCGCGGCGCGGCGAAGATCGGCACCACCAGCAGGGCACAGAGAAGCAGGGCCAGCTTGCGCGCCCGCAGCACCGCGACCCCGCGCGCGATCAGGGCAGACGACAGCCAGCCGCCGCCGATGCTGCCGACATCGGTCATCAGATAGATCGCGACCAGCGGCGGGCCGAGCGCGGTCAGATTGAGGCCGTGCGCCTTGTGCAGGAAATCCGGCACCCAGAACAGATAGAACCACCATACCGGGCTGGTCAGGAAGGTGCCGACGACGAACGCCCAGGTGCCGCGATAGCGGAACAGGGCGAGCCATGGCAGGCGCGCCGGCCCCGCGGGTCCGGCCGGCACCGGCGGGCGGCGATAGAGCGCGAGCCAGGCGGCGAGCCAGACGAAGCCGACCAGCCCGGTCGCGAAGAATGCCGCGCGCCAGCCGAACGCAACGGTCAGCCACGGCACCACGATCGGCGTCACCAGCGCGCCGACATTGCTGCCGGCATTGAACAGGCCGGTCGCCAACGCCCGCTCCGCGACCGGGAACCAGGCGGCGACGGTCTTGATCGCGGCGGGGAAGTTGCCGCCCTCGCCGATACCAAGCGCGAAGCGGGCGGCGGCGAAGCCGGCCGGCATGCGCATCAGCCCGTGCGCCGCCGCGGCCAGGCTCCAGACCGTCACGGCGACCGCGAGGCCAGTTCGCACGCCCACCAGATCGATCAGCCGGCCCATGCCAGCATAGCCGGCGGCGTAGGCAAGCTGGAAGAAGAACACGATGTGGCCGTAGGCGATCTCGCTCCAGCCGAGTTCCTGGGCGAGTACCGGCTTGAGGATGCCGATCACCTGGCGATCCATGTAGTTGATCGTGGTGACGGCGAACAGCAGGGCGCAGATCGTCCAGCGATAGCTGCCGGGCCGCGCCGCCTGTGCCGGCGCCAGGGCATCGAGTTGCGCTGCCATCCCCGTCCCCCCTGCGCGCGCGCCGTCGCGGGCCTGCGCCGCGGGCAGCATACACGGGCGCGGGCGGTATCGGGCAATGCCGGCGTGCTTGCCAGTGAAGCGGCCATCATGCTTGCTGCCGGGATGAAGGTGATCGGGCTGACTGGCGGCATGGGCATGGGCAAATCGACCGCTTCCGCCGCGTTCCGGCGCGCGCGGCTGCCGGTGTTCGATGCCGATGCCTGCGTGCATCGGCTGCAGGCCGCGGGCGGGGCGGCGCTGCCGGCGATCGCGCGGGCCTTCCCCGGCACGGTTGCCGAGCACGGCGGCAGGCTTGCCCTCGACCGGGCGGCGCTGCGCCGGGCGGTGCTGGCCGAGCCGGCGGCGCTGCGCCGGCTGGAGGCGATTCTGCATCCGATGGTGCGGCGGGCGGAGCGGGCGTTCCTCGCCCGCGCCCGCCGCGCCGGCGCGCCGGCGGCGGTGC
>JAJZNE010000038.1 GCA_021847995.1 Pseudomonadota bacterium
CCGGCGCCTACCGGCTGATGCTGACACTCCGTGATGCCATCCCCAGGCCCCAGCCGTTGGCCTGCGCCGAGTTCACCACCTTGCGGGCGCGACTGCTGAAGATCGCCGCGCGCATCACCGAGACGGCGAGCCGCGTGCGCATCGCCTTCGCCGCGGCGTGCCCCGAGGCGGAACTGTTCGCCAGCCTCGCCCGCTGCGTCCAGCCGGCCGGGCCGTGACCGACGGGGCTCGTGCCCCGAACCCGCCAAGTCCCGATAGTCCCCAACGCCTGCCAGCTATGGTCTGAAACCGCGATGGGCCAGCGCGTTGGGTAACCGCGTCCGGCGCTCGGTAAGCCAATCACGCAGAAACACGGTGAATAAGATGGGCTAACGAGGGTAAGTTTTGCACGTAAATTCAATAGGATAAAAGCAAGGCGCAGGCCGCCACAGGTTCCCCAGAATACGCTACTGCCCGCTTGGGGTGGCGTGGACAGGCAGCCGTCCACCGAGCCATAGCGACCGTGCATGGTCGGGCATTGAAATTACTGAAGAGTCTGCTGGCCATGCACATCAAACGGCCGATATGCACGGAGAAAGCCAGCGTCGTCAGAGGCTTGGCGGCTGCCTTGGCATAGCTTTTTATGTCGCTCTCATCCCTGCCGGCCTCCCGAACCGCCCCCTTGCCGAGTGGCTCGCGATAAGTTACATGTAACCATGTTTAGAGGATCGAGTCATGGCGCAGGCGAGGGGTGCGAAGCCCACCAAGGTAAAGGTTCAGGAACACCGCGACCGGCTGCGCGCCCAGGGTCTGCGGCCGATCCAGATTTGGGTGCCGGACGTGCGCGCCTCGTCCTTTAGGGCGGAGGCGCATCGGCAGTCGCTGGCCGTGGCGGCGAGCGTCCATGCGGCCGAGGATCAGGCGTTCATCGACGCCGTCTCCGATTGGGACGATGAATGAGGCGGGGCGAGGTCTGGACCGTTTCCGGCGGGAAGGACTATGCGGGCAAGCAGCGTCCCGTCGTCATCGTGCAGGACGATGCGTTCGACGCGACGGACTCGATCACGATCTGCGCCTTCACCACAGACCCGACAGAGGCGCCCCTGTTCCGGCTGCCTGTGGAGCCGAATGAGCGCAACGGTCTGCGCTCTTTCTCCCGACTGATGGTGGACAAGATCACCACTGTTCCGAAGTCCAAGGTGGGCGAGCGGATTGGCCGGCTGGACGACGAGGACATGGTCCGGCTCAACCAGGGAGTGATGGTGTTCCTCGGTTTGGCGGTGTCACCGAAAACGGGCCGAAAAGAGGAATGATGAGACGCGCCGCGACCGAAGTGTATCGGGGCGCGTCGTGGCGCAATCATGGGCCATTCGGCTTGCCGCCCACCGGCGCGATACTACAGACATGCCCCGGCCTGTCATCAAATCGATTCCTATGGTCTCCGAGCAGCTTGAAGCGTTGCTTGGTTATCATTGGCCGATTCCGGGCCGGCCGCCGAAGCATGACCTTTCGACCTGGACCGTCACCGACGACTGGCCGGCCCATGTGCCCGTCACAGAAGCCGAGATCGAGGTATTCGAGCGATGGTTCGCCGACCTGTTCGATGAACTGTTCGGGCCGGCTCTATGATCTGACACGGAGACATTTGCCATGATCGTGCCCCTACGCGCCGCCCTTTACCTGCGCGTCTCGACGGCGCGGCAGGCCGAGCAAGCGTGCTTGCCTTGGCGTAGTGGAGACGGTCGCAATCGGGCATGTACACGATCGTTCCCGAGGAACCGAGGTTGTCAGCGACATTCCTGGCGTCGGTTGCGAGAAGGTGTTGCTCAGTCCGATTGGTCGGATACGACAGCGGCTTGTGGAACAAGTCGGCGACCTCATCCGACAGCTCGGTAATCAGAGTAGGGTCCGGCAGTTCGACCAGGTTCGCGCGCTCCTTGCCGATGGCTTCAACGTCGAGCGTCATCGTGTAGATCGCTTCAGGCTCCTGCCACGAATATACTTCGAGCACCGAGCTCATGCTCAGAGCCGCCGTCTTCATCCCCATCCCAAAACGCGCGATGCCCTGGCGGTTGCCGAAACTCATTGACCCGCCGAAGGCCATCGCGATTTTCAAGACGGGAGGGGCCATGCCGCTGCCGTTGTCATAGACAGCGACGTCGATCTTCTTGTTGCCACCCTTGCCTTCCTGGCGGAAATAGACGCGCACCTCGGTCGCGCCGGCCTGGATAGCGTTGTCCACGTGCTCGCAGAGGGCTGACGTGGTGTGGTTGTACCCGACATCCCGCATCGACTGGACCAGCGTCTGCGCGGAGAAGAGCGGTACGGTCGCCTTCTCCTTCAGGATGCGGTTCATGACGGCCTTGCCGCCCCTGGGCGCATCATCGCCCCAGTTCGGGTTGAGGGTGTCCGCGGTGTCGCGGGTAGCAGGCTGCGTATCCATCTTCATGCTCCGTTGTCTGTGGCGCCAATGGCGGTCGCCTGGGCGAGAGCCAGCCACCTGGCCCTCAATCTTCCCGGAGATGGGGCGCACAACCTGTTACATGTGTGGGCGGTTTTTTTCAGCGCAGTCATCGTCGTTTCGACAGCGGGCCCGGAGAATGGGGTGGTTTGAAGTGCGGGCAAGATAAAGGCCTGCGGCACTGTTGCCGCTCGTTGCGACAGATTATCGTGTCTGCACATTGGGTTATCGACCGCGCCCACCGTGCCGCCGAATTTCGGCATGGCACGGCGGAATCTCCGCTGATCGGCCTCTTACCCCGCCTTTCCGCAGTGCCACCGCGGCTTCTCCGCCGAATCGGCACCGACGAACACCATGGCTCAGCGTCCGAAACCGGGCCGGCACGGCCGACATCAGCCTTACGCGCCTCATCGCAAACGGCCGGACCGGGACCACGCCGTCAATGGCGGCTTCGCCGTCGCCGGAGGCGATGCGCCGCGAGCGGCGCACCCTTGACCGCGCGGCCCCGGCCCGGCAGCGGCTTGAGGTGCGTAAGGCTGATTGGGAGCAGGGTGCTCCCATCTTCGCCCCCTGGCATCGGGGTCGGCTACATGCTATTTATAGCATGACGAGGTGACGTGGTGGCCGAGGATGAACCGCAGCCCAAGCCGGTGCGCTGGATCGGGTCGAGCCGCGAGGACGTGCGCGCCTTCCCGGAACCCGTGCGCCTTCGCGTCGGCGGCGCGCTGTGGGAGGCGCAGCTGGGGCGCAAGGCGCCCTGGGCCAAGCCGCTCCGCGGCTTCGGCGGGGCCGGCGTGCTGGAGGTGGTGGACGACCATGACGGCGACACCTACCGCGCCGTCTATACGGTGCGCTTCGCGGGCGCGGTCTATGTCCTCCAGGCATTCCAGAAGAAATCCAAAAGCGGCATCGCCACGCCGCGCCACGAGATCGCGCTGATCGAGCAGCGGCTCAAGCGGGCGAGAGAGGATCACGAGCAATGGCTGGCCAGCATAACGACGACATCACGGTGACCCCAGGCTCCGGCAACGTGTTCGCCGATCTCGGCGTCGCCGAACCCGAGGAGGAACTGGCGAAGGCGCAGCTTGCCGCGCACATCCGCGATGCGATCAAGCGCCGCCGGCTGACCCAGGCCGAGGCCGCCCGGCTGGTTGGGCTCGACCAGCCGAAAATCTCCGCGCTGATGAACGGCAGGCTGACCGGCTTTTCCAGCGACCGGCTGCTCCGCTGCCTGACCGCGCTCGGCCAGGATGTGGACATCGTGGTTCGTCCCAGGACGAAGGGCCAGCCGCGGGGCCATCTTCGTGTGATCGAGACCGCCGCCTGATGCGGGCCGCCTATTTGCCGCCGATCGGCGCCGATTCGGCGACGCCCGACCGGGGGCCATTCCGCACCGGCGAGGGACGCGCCACCTCCGCCGCATGGCCCGCTCGCATGTTCGCCATCGGCACGACCTCCCAACGCTCCGTGCGCCGCCGCCAGATCTCTATGACTATGCGGCGCCGCCCACGCGCCGGCTCGGGCGGCCGCTCAAGCACGACCTGGCCGATTGGCGCGTGGTCGATGACTAGCCCGCGCCCGTGCCGGTCACGCCGGCCGAGGTTGATGTGCTCGAAGCCTGGTTCGGCGACCTCTTCGACGAGCTGTTCGGCCGATCCTGATCCGATCGGAACCGTGCTATGACCGTGCCGCTCCGCGCCGCCCTCTACCTCCGGGTCTCGACGGCGCGGCAGGCCGAGCACGATGTTTCCATCCCCGACCAGCGCCGCCAGGGCGAAGCCTATTGCGCCGCGCGCGGCTACCAACTGGTCGAAACCTACGTGGAGCCCGGCGCCTCCGCCACCAACGACCGCCGCCCCGAGTTCCAGCGCATGGTGGAGGCCGCCACCGCCAAACCGCCCGCCTTCGACATCGTGGTGGTCCATTCCTTCAGCCGCTTCTTCCGCGACCATTTCGAGCTGGAATTCTACGTCCGCAAGCTGGCGAAGACCGGCGCGAAGCTGGTCTCGATCACCCAGGAGCTGGGTGACGATCCGATGCACACCATGATGCGGCAGATCATGGCGCTGTTCGACGAATACCAGTCCAAGGAGAGCGCCAAGCACGTGCTGCGCGCCTTGAAGGAGAGTGCGCGCCAGGGCTTCTGGAATGGCTCGCTGCCACCGATCGGTTATCGCGTGGTTGCGGCCGAGCAGCGCGGCGCGAAGGTGAAGAAGAAGCTGGAGATCGACCCGCTGCACGCCGGCACTGTGCGGCTCGCGTTCAAGCTGGCCTTGGAAGGTGACGGCACCTCCGGCCCGATGGGCGTCAAGGCGATCGTCAAGCATCTGAACGCGCGGCGCATCTTCACCCGCGATGGTGGCCGCTGGGGTGTGGGCCAGCTCCACCGGCTGCTGACGCGGCCGACCTATATCGGCCGGCACGAGTTCAACAAGCGCAGCAAGGCCAAGCAGCTCAAGCCGGCGGCCGAGGTGATCCCGGTCGAGGTGCAACCACTGATCGACCAGGCCACTTTCGATGCGGTGCAGGCGCATCTGAAATCCCGCAACCCGAAGGTCACGCCCGCCCGCGTGGTCAGCGGTCCGACGCTGCTTACCGGCATCTGCTTCTGCGCCGGCTGCGGCGGCGCCATGACCATCCGCACCGGCAAGGGGGGGCGCTACCGCTATTACACCTGCTCCATCGCCGCCCGGCAGGGCGCCACCGGCTGCAAGGGCCGGTCGATCCCGATGGAGAAGCTGGACGACCTCGTGGTCGGCCATCTGGAGCGGCGCCTGCTGGACCCCGAGCGGCTGGAGGAAATCCTCGCCGCTGTTCTCGACCGAAGGCAGGAACGGGCCGATCGCCGTCACGCGCACATCGCCGAGTTGAACAAGCGCGCCGCCGAGGCCGACGCGCGGCTTCGGCGCCTCTATGACGTCATCGAAAGTGGCGTGGCGGACCTGGACGACCCGGCGCTGAAGGAACGGGTGGCCGAGTTGAAAAGGCCACCCGCGACCAAGCCCAAGCCGACGCCACGCGCGCCAGCCAGGCCGCCGAGGGCACTGGCGCGACGATCACACCGGACCATGTCGCCACCTTCGCCCGCAAGGCCCGCGAACGCATCCGCCTGCCCGGCGGCGGCTACCGCCGCGACCACCTGCGCGCGCTCGCCCAGCGCGTCGAGGTCGCGGATCGCGAGGTGCGGATCATAGGATCGAAGGGCGAATTGCTGAGGACGCTTGCCGCATCAGTGGGCATAAAATCGGCGCCCGCCGGCGTGCCCACTTCTGTTCTGAACTGGCGGAGGGGATGGGATTCGAACCCACGGTACACCTTTACAGTGTACAACGGTTTAGCAAACCGCCGCCTTCAGCCGCTCGGCCACCCCTCCGCCGGGAGAGACGGGATGCACGGCGTTTGCGCCGTTCCTTCTACGGGCTGGCCGCGGCAACGTCAAACCTGGCGGTGCCCTGTCCGCCCGCGCCGGAGCGGGGCGGGTCGCCCGCGGGCAGCGCCGCGCCGGGCGGGATTGAGCCGGGCGGGATTGAGCCGGTGTGACGAAGCGTGCAGACTCGCCGCCGCAGATTCACGGCCCCCGGGGCGGGAGAAGGGTGATGGCGGCGGCGGATTACGTGATCGTCGGCAGCGGCATCAATGCACTGGTCGCGGCGGCGCTGCTCGGGCGCAAGGGGCACCGCGTCACCGTGCTGGAACGCAACCCCGTGATCGGCGGCTGCATCCGCAGCGAGGCGATCACGGAGCCGGGTTTCGTCCACGACGTGATGGCGACGACGTTCGTGCTGTTCGTCACCTCGCCGGCCTATGCCGCGCTGGCCGACGATCTCGCCCGCCGCGGCGTCGTCTTCGCGCATTGTCCGACACCCACCGGGGTGCTGCTGCCGGACGGAAGCAGCGCGGTGCTGCGCATGGACCGTGCCGCCAACATCGCCGCGTTCGACGCCTTCGCACCGGGCGACGGCGCCGGCTTCGCGCGCGAGATCGGGGCGATGGGCGGTGATCTGAACCTGATCTTCGCCCTGCTCGGCGGTGCGCTGTGGTCGCGCGCGACGGTGAAGCTGCTGGTGCGGGAGGCGTGGCGGCGGGGCCTGCGCAACTTTGCCGCCTTCCTGGGCGAATCGCTCGGCACCGCGCGCGCGTGGCTGGAGACGAATTTCGCCTCGCCGCAGATGCAGGCGCTGTTCGCGCCGTGGGTGCTGCACACCGGCCTCGGCCCCGAGAGCGCCTATTCCGGCCAGATGGCGCGCGTCATTGCCTTTGCGCTGGAGGCGGCCGGCGCGCCGGTGGTGCAGGGCGGGGCAGGGCGCCTGCTGGCGGCATTCGACTCGCTGATCACCGACCAGGGCGGCAGCATCCGCACCGGCGCCGATGTCGCGCGCATCCTGCGCGACGAGACGAATGGTGCAGCGCGCGGCGTCCGCCTTGCCGACGGGGAGGAGATTGCCGCGCGGCATGGCGTAATCTGTTCGACCACGCCGCATCAGCTTTACGAGCGCCTGCTCGGCGGTGCGGCCCTGCCGGAGGCGGTTGCCGCGGGCGTGCGGCGCTATCGCTACGGCAAAGGCAACATGCAGATCCACTATGCCCTGTCCGCGCCGCCGCGCTGGCGCACGCCGGGACTGGGGGAGGTGGCGCTGCTGCATCTGACGCCCGGCCTCGACGGCGTCTCGCGCGCGGCGAACGAGGCGGAGCGGGGCATGCTGCCGGCGGTGCCGACGATCTGCGTCGGGCAGCCGACCGCGCTCGATCCCACGCGCGCGCCGGCGGGGTGCGCGATCCTGTGGCTGCAATTGCCGGAAGCGCCGCGCCGGATCAAGGGTGATGCCGCGGGCGTGCTCGCCGTACCGCCGGACGGTTGCTGGACGGCGGAGCTGCGCGAGCGCTATGCCGATCGGGTGGAAGCGATCCTGGCGCAGCACATCGACGGATTTGCCGGAACGGTGCGCAAGCGCGTCGCCTGCTCGCCGGCCGATCTGGAGGCGATGAACGTCAATCTGGTCGGCGGCGATCCCTATGGCGGGTTCTGCGGCCTCGATCAGTTCTTTCTGTGGCGGCCGTTCAAATCCTCGGTCAATCATCGCACCCACGTCCCGCGCCTGTTCCATATCGGCGCGTCCACCCATCCCGGCCCGGGGCTTGGCGGCGGATCGGGGTTTCTGCTGGCGCAGGCGATCGGCTGAGGGCAGCGGGCATGCCGGGACGTCTGCTGCGCGTATTGTCCGAGCCGGTGCCGCTGCGCTTCCTGCTGCTGCGCGCGCTCGACCGGCGCTTCGACTTTCTCGGCTATCGCTGGAAACTCAATCTCGGCAGCCTGCCCTATCCCGAATACGGCTACGGCCTGCTCAATGCGGCGCTGCTGGCGAAGCGGCTGGGGCATGCGCGGATGGCGGCGATCGAGTTCGGCGTTGCCGGCGGCAACGGGCTGGTGGCGCTGGAGCGGCACGCCGTGCGGGTGGCGCGCGAGACGGGGGTCGGGATCGCCGTCTTCGGCTTCGATACCGGCACCGGCATGCCGCCGCCCTGCGATCATCGCGACATGCCGTATCGCTGGCAGGGCGGCTATTACCGCATGGACCCCGAAAGGCTGCGCGCACGGCTGCGCTCGGCCGAGCTTGTGATCGGCGAGGTCGGGCACACGGTGCCCGCGTTCTGCCGCCGCGCCGAACTGCCGCCGGTCGGGTTCGCCGCCTTCGATCTCGACTACTGGTCGTCCACGCGCGCGGCGCTGCAATTGTTCGAGGCGCCGGCCGCGCGTCTGCTGCCGCGCGTCGCCTGCTATTTCGACGACATCGTCGGCGATCTGGAAAGCGCACACAACGAATTCGCCGGCGTTCGCCTTGCGATCGCGGAGTTCAACGATGCGCACGCGATGCGCAAGCTGGCGCAGGTGCGCGGCCTGCGCTTCTATGGCCCGCGGATTCCGCGGCTGTGGCACGAGCAGATTTTCGTCGCGCACCTGTTCGACCACCCCGATTATGGCCGCCCGCTGAATGACATCACGGAGATGCCGCTGACCGCCGCGCCGGCGCCGGGCGCGGTCTGGACGCGGGTCTAGGGTCAGGCCGGCACGGCGGAAGGCAGCCGCAGCCGGACCGTGGTGCCCTGGCCGGGAAAACTCTCGATCACGAGGGCCCCGCCCGATTGTTCGGCGAAACTGCGGGCGAGCGAGAGGCCGAGGCCGGTGCCGCGGCCGGCCGGCTTGGTGGTGAAGAACGGCTCCGTCACCCGCGCCAGCACCTCGGGCGGCATGCCTTCGCCGGTATCGGCCACGGCGACCTCTATATGCCGGCCCGGCCGTCCCGCGACCGGCGGTTCGCTATCCGCGACCGCCGCGGTGATCAGCAGGCTTCCGCCGTGCGGCATCGCGTCGCGCGCGTTGATCGCGAGGTTGATCAGCACCGTCTCCGTGCGCTCGCGGTCGGCCAGCACCTTCGGCAGGTCGGGCGGCAACGCGATCGACATCCGCACCGACTGGCCGAGCGTCGTTGCCAGCATGTCGTGCAACTCATCGAGCAGCGGCTTCAGGTCGAACGGCCTGGCGGCCGGCGGACCGTGCACCCTGGTGAAGCCGAGCAGCCGACCAGTGATGGCGCTTCCCTGCTGCGCCGCGTGCACCAGCCGACGCGCCAGCCGCCCGACTTCCACCGGATCGCCGCTGCGCGCCACCAGCAACTGGCTGGTCAGGCTGACTGTTTGCAGCACATTGTTCACATCGTGGGCGATGCCGCCGGCGAGTTGGCCGAGCGCCCGCAGCCGCTCGGCGCGCGCCGCCTCCATCTGTGCCGCCTCGCGCGCGGCCACTTCGTCGGTGACGCGGCGTTCCAGCGTGTCCGCCAGCGATTGCAACCGTGCCAGGGCGTCCCGCCGGCTGGCGTCGGCGGCGAGGAGGGCGGCCGCGACGCCATCCGTTTCGGCGAGGCCGGTCGAGCGGCGGCGGAGATCGGCACTGTCCGGTGCCGCGGCGAGCCGTTGCAGGCGCGTGATCGGGGCGGCGATGCTGCGGGCCACGACGTGGGCGAGCAGCAGCCCGAGCGCCAGCAGCGCCGCACTGCCGGCCAGCGCGCTGCCGACCGAGCGATAGGGCGGTGCGAGCAGAATGCTGGACGGGATGCCGAGCACGACTCGCCAGTTGCCGTCGGGCCAGTAGCCGCCCGGGACCGTGGCAAAGAACCGCCGTACTTTCGTGCCGTCCGCGCGGTTGCCGGTCTGGTCGCCTGCGGCGGCCTGGGACAACGCGGCCCGCAGATCCGGCGGCAGCGTCGTGCCGGGGAGCCACGGCACTGACGGATGGTGGGCGAGCATGCGACCGCTGCCGTCGGCCACGAGCAGCGCGTCGGCGCTGGGAAGATCCTGTGCGGCCATGACCGGCGCCAGCGCGGCGAGATCGAGGGTGAGCTGGAGGTCCCAGGCCACCCGGCCGTTCACCGTCACCGGCATGTGCAGGCAGAATCCGGGCCGGCCGTCGAACACCGCGTCGTGGTAGCCGGAGACGGCCGGTTGGCCCTGCTCGAACACGCGGCGCAACGTGGCCGTCGAGGGCGTATCGCCGGGCGGCCCGATCAGAAACACGGCGCTCCCTGCCTGGTCGTTGACCCTCAGGCCGGCCGGCGCGCCGCGCAGGGCCAGGAACGCCGTTCCCTTGGCGCGGAAGCGGTCGAGGTCGCCGCTGTGGAGATCGCCCGACAATGCCAGTGTCTGGAGAGCCGCCAGCTCGACTTGCAGGAAATCCGCCACGTCGTCGGCAAACTGGCGGGCCTGCGCCAGGGCCTGCGTTTCCGCCGCGGTACGGACGGTGCGGTATTCGATATAATCCCCGCCCACCGTCAGCGCCAGCAGCGGTACGATGCAGAGTGCCACCAGCAGGTTGAGCCGCGCGTGCAAAGAAAGATGCAACCGGCGGAAAGGGACCACCCTTTGCGGTACGGTTTGCGGTACGGGCGCACCCGTATTGATCGTGTCGCCCATCGGCGTCGCCGCTGCGTCCCCCTGGTGTGGTTTCGGCCGATCGAGCTTGCCGCTGATAAATCTTCTTGGTGTCTTCTAACCGGAAGTGGCGTGGTCCGTCAAGAAAATTGCGATATGACAACTTTAAGGGGCCGGTTGGAATGGGCCGGACGGTTCGGGGCGGGCGGCTGGGCGCGGCTCGGCGCGCGGCCGGCGGTGCTCGATCTGCATGGCGATGGCCGCCTGCTGGCGCGCGTCACCGCCGATGAGTATCGGCCCGACCTGGCCCGCGCCGGCGAGGGCGCCGGGGCGGCGGCGTTCATGCGCTGGTTCGCGACGCCGCTGCCGGCCGGCACAAGGCTGACGGTGACGGCGGCGGACGGGGCGCATCTGCCGGGTTCGCCGCTGCGGATCGTGCCGATGCCGATGCCGGCGGCGGCGTGGCGGCCGGATGAAGGGGAACCGGTTGCGCTGATGGTCGATGAGGCAGCGCCGGACCCCGCGCGCGATGCCGCCTCGGCGGCGGTGCTGTCGCACGCGGCGGCGCTGCGCGCGCTCGGCTACGCGGTCACGTTCGCCACGCTGGCGGAGGCACCGGCGGCGCTGGCGTGTCTGGCCGGGCGGGTGCGCATCGCCTGGCTGCACCGCATGCGGCCGATGCTCGATCTGCATATGGCGGTGCGTGCCGCCAATCCGGGCGTGCGCATCCTGTTCGTGCTCGCCGATCTCGCCAGTCTGCGCGCCCGCCGCGCGCAGACGGTGCTGGGCGGCGATGCGGCGGCACTCGCCGGCCTGTGCGCGGCGGAGGCGGCGGCGCTGGCGGCGGCCGATGTGGTGGTGACCCACAGCGCGACGGAAGCGGCGCTGCTCGGCGCCGCCTGGCCGGCGCTGCGGGTCGCGGTGGTGCCGTGGGCGGTGACGCCGGCGGCGACGGCGCTGCCGCCGTTCGCCGCGCGCGCCGGCATCGGCTTCATCGGCAATTTCGGTCACGCGCCGAACCGCGACGCGGCGCGGGTGCTGCTGGAGAGGGTGATGCCGCTGCTCTGGCAGCGTGGCGAGGTGCCGTGCGTGATCGCCGGCTTCGGCCTGCCGCCGGCGCTGACCGTCCCTGCCGGCGCGCCGGTGACGCTGCTCGACAGCCCGGCCGATGCGGCGGCCTCCGTCTGGCACCGGGTACGGGTGAGCGCCGCGCCGCTGCGCTTCGGCGCCGGGATCAAGGGCAAGGTGCTGGACAGTTTCGCCCACGGCGTGCCGTGCCTGTGCTCGCCGGTCGCGGCCGAAGGGCTGGCGGTGCCGCCGGCGCTGATCGCCGGCGACGCGGCGGCGATGGCGGCGCGTCTGTGGCACCTGCACCAGGACGCGGCGGCGAACGCGGCGGCGGCGGCGGATGGTGCGGCCCGGCTGGCGCCGCTGCATGACGGGGCGGCAGTGCGGCGGGCGATGGCCGGGGCGGTGGGGCGGCCCGCCGTCAGTCCCGCCGGGTCACCGCGCGCAGCGCCTGCTCCAGCGCCTCGGCCGAGAACGGCTTGACCAGATGGGCGAGGCCCTGGGCCTGCATCGCGGCGATGCTGGTCGGATGGCCGGAGCAGATGATGGCACCGAGACCCCGCGCCCGCGCGGTCGCCGCCAGATCAAGGCCGCTGCCGCCCGGCAGGTTGAGATCGGCCAGCATCGCGTCCCATTGCCGCCGGTGCAGCAGTGCCAGGGCTTCGGCAAATCCGGTCGCGGCAGTCACGTCATGGCCAGCCGCCCCGAGGAGGTCGCACAATGTGTCCCGGACGCCAGCGTCGTCTTCCACCACCAGAATGCGCATTGCCGCGCTCTCCTGCCCGCGCCTGGCAGGCAGGATAAGGGCGGCCTCACGGGCCGTCATTGGCGCCGATCATCACATTTCGCGTATTAGCAACGGAAAGCAGGATCGGGCGGATCGTCTCGCTGGTGCAGGATCAGGCCCCGGCGGCCTGATCGCGGCAGCGGGCGGTGGTGACGGCGGCGAGCAGCTCGACACGCCGGTAGGGTTTGTGCAGCAGCGGCACGCGGCCCGGCAGGGCGGGCGGCGGACCGACCGCGCCGGCGTAGCCGGTGGCCAGCAGCACCGGCAGATGGGGAAGCCGCGCCAGCGCCTCCACCGCCAGATCGAAGCCGCTCAGCGGGCCGCCCAGCATCACATCGCTGAACAGCAGGTCGAAACCCGGCGCGCCAGCGCGCAGGATTTCGAGCGCCGGTTCCCCGGCCGCCAGGGCAGTGACCCGTGCGCCCTCCTCCTCCAGCAGCGCGAGCGTCGCTTCCCGCACTTCGGGATCGTCCTCCACCAGGAGGACGTGCAGCGCGGCGAGCGGCGAGGCCGGGATGGCGGTACCCTGAAGGGCGGAGACCGGGACGGCCGGGTCGGGAGTGGGGAGGCGTGCGAACATGGGCGGACCGCTCACGAAAGGAGTAGATAGTGAATAATAGGGTGGATTTTCGCGCGATAGGAGAATCTCCGATTCGGTTATATCAAATTTCCGTGGCCATTATGAAGCGAGGCCGGACGGTTGCGATGTGCGCGATGATGTCGATTGCGGCATGTTCGGCGCCGCTGTCGGTGGAGCAGCGCTATGTCGGCACGCTGAACGGCTGCGGGGCGCCGCAGACTGCGACGCTGGTGCGCCGGCGGACGAGCTTCGCCTTCGCCCCGGACACCGCCGGCCCGCTGGTGCTGCACGGCAGTGTCGGGCAGGACGGAACGATCGACGGCGGGCTCAACACGCAGCCGCCGGGCAAGCCGCCCTATCTGCTCCGCGTCACCGGAACGCTGGGGCCGCATCAGGCCAGCGTCAGCTATGTCACGCCGCGCTGCACCGCGACCGGCCAACTCGACCTGCGACCGAAGACGCTGCTGCCGTGAGGGCGAAAGGGCGGGCGTCAGGGGTCCGAGAGCGTCACCCTGGCGATGCCGCGGTCGAGGATGCCGAGCGCGCTGGCCGCGCCGCGGCTGAGGTCGATGATGCGGGTGCGGGTGCCGGGGCGGTCGTTGATGGTGACGATGACCGAGCGGTTGCTGCCGTCCAGCGCCACCCGCACGTGGCTGCCGAGCGGCAGCGTGGCGTGCGCGGCGGTGAGGGCATCCTGCTCGTAGCGCGCGCCTGACGCGGTCGGCTTGCCCTGCCAGCGCGGGCCGCCATACCAGGAGGCGATGCCGCTCTGATGCCAGCCGGCGCCGCCGGGGGCGGTGCTGTCGTCGAAGAAGGCAACGGCGTGGGCGGAAGGCGCCGGTGGGCTGCGGCGGCGCAGCGCCTGTTTGTGGCGGGCGGCCGGCCGGCGGTGCTCCATCGCCTTGCGCGGCGCGGCGGCGGTGGGGTCGAGGGCCTCCGCCTGGGCCTGCGGCGCCATCAGCGGAGCAGCGAGCAGCAAGGAGGCCAGCATGCCGGGAACCATCCGGCGGGCGCGTGGTGACATGATAAATCTCCCTCTCGTTTCAGGCGGTCCCACCGGGGGGCGGGGCCGTCGGATCGTCAGCGGGACCAAAACGGTCGCACAGCAGAACAGGCCGGCCACAGAATAGGCCGGTCACAGAATAGGCCGGGATCAAAGACCATTGCGATGGGAGCAAGTCTCGGCCGTCCGGTCAACCCCTGATCGCCATCGGCGGGGAAAAACCAGCAACAGGCGGCGGCCGGCGGGGCCGGCATAGCGGCACAATCCTGCCATAATCGGGATTGATTGGCGCCCCGACAGTGGGTTGCAGGCTATACTTAGCGTCGCCACACCTGTTGCTGATCGGCCACGGGCGCGGTTGAGCATTGCGGCGGCGGACATTACGCCCCCCGCTGGGCTGCGGCACCGGGCCTGGACAGCGGGCGGCGGCAGCGGCAGGAATGCGGCGGGCCGAGTTCAGGGATGTGCGATGCTGTTCGACTTCGAGGCGCTGTCGCCCGACAACCGCTACAAGCTGCTGACGGCGACGGTGGTGCCGCGGCCGATCGCCTGGATCACCTCGCTCGATCCGGCGGGGCGGCTGAATGCCGCGCCGTTCTCCTTCTTCAACGCGCTGGTGGGCGATCCGCCGATCGTCGGCATCGGCATCGGCGGGCGGCATGCCGGGCGCGAGGCGGGGCGTTGGAAGGACAGTGCCGCGAACATTCGCGCGCGCGGCGAATTCGTGGTCAATCTGGTGCCCTATGCCCTGCGCGAGCAGATGAACGTCACCGCGATCGAATTCGAGGCGGCGGTCGATGAGGTGGCGGAGGCCGGGCTGGCGACGGTGGCGAGCACCAGGGTGGCGCCGCCACGCCTCGCCGACAGCCCGGTGGCGCTGGAGTGCGAGCGGTTCATCATCCTGGAGGTCGCGGTGGATCGCACCATCGTGCTCGGCCGGGTGGTGGCGATGCATGTGCGCGACGATGCGGTGCTGGATGCGGCGCGCTGCCACATCGACACGCCGAAACTCGATCTGATCGGGCGGATGCACGGCCGCGGCTGGTACGCCCGCAGCAGCGACCGCTTCGAGATGCCGCGCATCCCGGTGGCAGGCTGGACGCGGCGAACCTGACGCCGGGGCCGGCGAGGCCGCCGCGCCGAGGTCACTCGCCGGCGACGTGTTCGGGTGCGCGCTGCTCCTGCCGCAGATGCGGGCCGCCCCTGACCCGTTCGCGCAGCGACTGGAAGCTGACATAGAGCATCGGGATCAGGAAGATGCCGATCGAGGTGGCGGCGATCATGCCGGCGAATACCGGCGTGCCGACCGCGTGCCGGCTGAGCATCGCCGCGCCCTTCGCCCACACCAGCGGCACCAGGCCGAGGATGAAGGCGACCGAGGTCATCATCACCGCGCGGAACCGCATCCGCGCGCCGAGTGCCGCCGCTTCGCGGATCGGACGCCCGGCCTCCCGCTGTTCCTTGGCGAACTCGACGATCAGGATGCCGTTCTTGGCGGCGAGCGCGATCAGCACGACAAGCCCGATCTGGGCGTAGAGATCGAGCGGCAGGCCGAACAGATCGAGCCCGATGAAGGCGCCGAGCACGCCGACGCTGACGGAGAGCAGCACCGGCACCGGGATCACCCAGCTTTCATAGAGTGCCACCAGGAACAGATAGGCGAACAGCACGGCGAGGCCAAGCAGCGCGCCGGTCTGGCCGCTCGCCTGGATTTCCTGATAGGCGGTGCCGGTCCATTCGAAATCGTAGCCCGGCGGCAGCGTCCGCGCCGACACCTGCGCCATCGCGGCCAGCGCGTCGCCCGAGGAAACGCCGGGGCCGGGCTTGCCGTTGATGGTGACCGAACGATAGTTGTTGTAGCGGCTGATGGTCTGCGGCCCGAGCACGAAGCGCATTTCGGCGAGGCTGCGCAGCGGCACCATGGTGGCGCGGCCGTTGCGCACGAAGATCCGCCAGATCGCCGGGATGTCGTTGCGGTCGGCGTCGTCGCCCTCGATGTTGACCTGCCAGGTGCGGCCGTAGAGGTTGAAGTCGTTGACGTAGATGCCGCCGAGTGTCGCCTGCAACGCGGTGAAGATGTCGTTGATGTTGACGCCGAGCGCCTGCGCCTTGTCGCGGTCGATGTCGAGATAGAGGCTCGGCGTGGTGGCAGTGAAGGTGGAGAACACGGTGGAGAGGCGCGGATCGGCGTTGGCCGCGCCGACCATGGCGCGCATCACCTCGCCCATCTGGGCGGGGTCGCGGCCCTCCAGGTTTTCCAGCTGATATTCGAACCCGCCGCTGGTGGACAGCCCGATGATCGGCGGCAGGTTGAACGGGAACACCATCGCCGAGCGGATCTGCCGTGCCGCGCCGAACACCCGCCCGATCACCGCCTGCGCGCGGTCGGACACCGCGGTGCGGTCGGCGAACGGCTTGAGGCGGACGACGATGAAGGCGGCATTGCTCTGCGCGCCGCCGTCGAGCAGGGAGAAGCCGACGATGGAGAGCACGTTCTGCACCTGCGGCATCCTGTGCAGCAGATCCTCCACAAGCTGCGCCACCGCCCGCGTGCGCGCGACCGAAGCGGCATCGGGGAGCTGTACTGCGATGAAGAAGGCGCCCTGATCCTCCTCCGGCAGGAAGCCGCTCGGCGTGCGCAGGCCGAGCCAGGCGATGCCGCCGCCGGCGAGTGCGACCAGCAGCACCGCGACGACGGAGACGCGCAGGAAGCGCCGCACCATGGCGGCATAGCCGTCGCGCAGTCCGTCGATGCTGCGCATCAGCAGCCCCATCACGCCGCCGCGCCGGCCGGTGTGGCGCAGGAACATGGCGCACAGGGCCGGCGACAGCGTGAGCGCGTTGATCGCCGAGATCGTCATGGCGACGCTGATGGTGACGGCGAACTGGCGGAACAACTGGCCGGAGATGCCGGGGATGAAGCCGATCGGCACGAACACCGAAAGCAGCACCAGCGAGATCGCGATGATCGGCCCGGTGATCTGGCGCATCGCGAGCTTGGTCGCGTCGGCGGGTGCCATGTCGGGGTGCTCCTCCATCACCCGCTCGACATTCTCCACCACCACGATCGCGTCATCGACGACGATGCCGACCGCGAGCACGAGGGCGAGGAGCGAGACGGTGTTGGCGGAGAACCCGAGGGCGAGCAGCACGGCGAAGGTGCCGATCAGGCTGACCGGCACCGCGACGGTCGGGATCACGGTGGCGCGCAGATTGCCGAGGAACAGGAACACCACCAGCACCACCAGCACGAACGCCTCGCCCAGCGTGCGAACAACCTCGGTGATGGTGTCGGCGACGAAGTCGGAACTGTCGTAGAAGACGATCTTGTGCAGGCCGGGCGGGAAGCGCCGCGACAGGTCGTCGAGCGTGCGGGCGACGAGGCGGGAGGTGTTCACCGCGTTGGCGCCGGGGGCGAGGTAGATGCCGATGGAGATGGCGGGCTGGCCGTTCAGCCGGCTCAGCGTGTCCATCGTCGCCGCGCCGAGTTCGACCCGCGCGACATCGGAGACGCGCAGCACGGAGCCGTCCGGGTTGGCGCGCACCACGATGCGCCCGAACTCCTCCGGCGTCAGCAGGCGGCCCTGGGTTTGCAGGTTGATCTGGAATTGCGTCGCCTCCGTCGTCGGGCGGGCACCGACCCGTCCGATCGCGTTCTGCTGGTTCTGCGACTGGATCGCGGCGATGATGTCCGACGGCATCAGGTTCAGGCTGACCAGCCGGTCGGTGTCGAACCAGATGCGCATGGAGTAGTCCATCGCGCCGAACACGAACGCCTGCCCCACGCCGGGCACGCGGGAGAGGCGGTCGAGCACG
>JAJZNE010000019.1 GCA_021847995.1 Pseudomonadota bacterium
GCGGGATTGCTTTTCGCTTGGGTTTGGGGGCGCCGGGCGCTGCGTCCTCCGTCCGGGGCGGCAGCGGCGGGAGCTTGCGGGGCGGGCTGAGGCGCAGCGTGCCGGCCTCAAGGGCGGCGGCGATCCGCAGAATGCGGGCGCCGGTGCTGCGCAGTTTGCACCACACCAGGGCGAGCCAGGGCGCCACCAGCCCCAGCCGCAGCCCCTCGGCGGCAAGCGCCTTGGCGACGCTCTCCGTCAGCGTCGCGAAGCGCTCGGCCGGGGGAGGGGGTGTGTGGTTGTTCACGGCGTCCGTTATACATGATAACTAAGCGCTCCGGGCAAGTGCTTTTTCGTCGGGAGCGGTGCGCGCCGGTGCGATTTGCCGTGTCGCTCTTGACGCCGGCGCGGCGGCCCGCCTAGGTGATGCGATGTCGGCTCAGGCGCTTCCGACCGCTGCCGCGTCCCGCCCGGACGCCTCGCCGAAGCGGCAGCTTGTGCTGGAGGCCGCGCGGGCGCTGTTCCTGGCGCACGGATACGGCGCCGTCAGCATGGATGCCGTGGCGCACCGCGCCGGCGTGTCGAAAGCGACGCTGTATGCGCATTTCCAGTCAAAGGACGCGCTGTTCGCGACCATGATGGACGGCTGCTCGCTCTCCGACATGGTGGAGGAGCGGCTGTTCACCCTGACGCCGGCGGATCTGCCGGCCTCGCTCGGCGCCATCGGGCAGACCGTGCTGCGGTTCATGCTGCGGCCGGAAACGCTCGCCGTCTATCGCATCGCGGTTGCCGAAAGCGGGCGGTTTCCGGAGCTCGGCCGCGCCTTCTTCACAAGCGGCCCGCAGCGTTTCCTCGATCGGCTGTCGGCCTGGCTGGAGCAGCAGCAGCAGGCCGGCCGGGTACGTCGCACGGCTGATCCGCGCGTCGCCGCCCAGCAATTCGCCGCACTGCTGCGGTCCGGCATATTCCTGCGCACCACCCTTGCCCTGCCGCCGCCGCCGACCGCGGCCGAAATCGATGCCACGGTGGCGGCGGCGGTGGAGACGTGGCTGCGTGCCTATGCGGCCTGAGCGTCAGCCGTTGCTCGGCTGCGTCGCCGAGGGCGCCGGCTTCTGGTGGGCCATATGGTGCGCCTTGGCGTAGGCGCGGATGTCCTGCACCGTGACGTAGCCCTTTTTGTCCTTGTCCATCGCGGCGAAATTGTTGGCGACATAGGGCCAGTTCGCCGCCGTCGCCTGGTCCTTGGTCAGATGGCCGTCATGGGTGGCGTTGGCGGCGTCGAAGCGCTGTTGCAGGGTCATGCGCCGGGCCGCCGGCTTCTTCGCCGGCGTGGCCGGGGCGGCGGTGCCGGGCGCGGCCGGCGCGGCCGGGCTTTCCGTGGTGGCCGGCGCCTGCTGCGACTGTGCCTGAGCCTGCCAGCCGAACAGCAGCAGCGCCGCTGCGGTTACGGGAAGTAGTCGTCGCATCCTCGAAATCTCCTGGTTGATGCTGCCGCACCCTAGAACAGCCGGCGCCGTTGCGGGAGAGCGATCATGGCATGCCGCCTGCGCCGGCCGCGCACTCAGCGCCGCCCTGCCACACTGTCGCGCACCATTGCCGCGGCCAGATCGACCTGGGCGCGATCCACGTCGAGATGCGTGCAGGCACGCGCCCGCCATTCCCCCGTGGCGGAGATCAGCACGCCACGTTCCCGCAGCCGCGCCGCCAGATCCGCAGCGCGCAGGCCGGTGCCGCTTGTGTCGAAGAAAACGAGATTGGTCTCCGGCGACTCGACCGTGATTCCCTCCACCTGCGCCAGTGCCCGCGCCAGGGCGGCGGCGTTGGCGTGGTCCTCCGCCAGCCGGGCGACGTGATGGTCGAGCGCGTAGAGGCAGGCGGCGGCACAGAGTCCGGCCTGTCGCAGCCCGCCGCCCAAACGCTGCTTCCACACCCAGGCGCGGTCGATGAAGGCGGCCGGGCCGCACAGCACCGCGCCGAGCGGCGCCCCCAGGCCCTTGGTGAAATCGAGCCAGACGCTGTCATAGCCGGCCGCCATTTCGGCTGCCGGCACGCCGCTTGCCACCACCGCGTTCAGCAGCCGCGCGCCGTCCATGTGCGTTGCCATTCCGTGCGCGTGCGCCCAGGCGGCAATCTCCCGCAGCCGCGCCGCCGGCCAGACCGCGCCGCCGCCGAGATTGGAGGTCTGTTCCACGGCGAGAAGCGTCTGCGGCACCGCGTAGCGCGAGCGCGGCAGCAGGGCCGCTTCCAGCGTCGCCACATCGAACTGGCCGCGCGCGCCGGGGAGCGGCATGATCTGCACGCCGCCGAGGGCCGCCGCCCCGCCGCCTTCGGCCGAGAGGATATGCGCGGTTTCATGCGCCAGCACGCCATCGCCCGGCCGGCAATGGGTAAGCAGGGCGACGCGGTTGCACATGGTCCCGCTCGGCAGGAACAGCGCCGCCTCGGTGCCCAGCAGCGCCGCCATGCGATCGCACAGCGCATCGACGGTGGGGTCGAGTCCCGCCTGCTCGTCTCCGGTTTCCGCCGCCATCATCGCAGCTTTCATCGCCGGCGTCGGGCGGGTCTGGGTGTCGGAATAGAGGTTGACGCGCACCGGTGGGGCATTGCGCGACGGGCGGGGCGGGGCGTGGGACATCGGTCGGCGCCTTTCGCTGGGCGGGAAGGAATTCAGGCCGGAGTCCCTACCCGCCGCCGGACTTCACCACCATCGGGCGGGGGGCGGTGACAGCGAGCGTCGCCGTTGGCGGACCGTAGACGTCGCGGGCGCGCTTGAGGAAGGCATTGACCATCCGCCGCACCGCCTCGTTGAACACGACGCCGATCGCCGCTTGAAGGATACGGCTGCGGAATTCGAAATCGACGTAGAAATCGACCCGGCAGCCGCGCGGCGCGCCGGTGAAGCGCCACTGGTTGGTCAGGTAGCGGAACGGCCCGTTTTCGTAGCGCACGCGGATCTGGCTCGGCCGCTGCAAGGCGACCCGGCTGGTGAACCCCTCCCGGAACGGGCCGAAACCGATCACGAGATCGGCGATCAGTTCGCTCTCTGTCCGGCTGCGCACCTCGGCGCCGACGCACCACGGCAGAAAGCGCGGATAGGCGCCGACATCGGCGACCAGGTCGAACAACTGCTCGTCACTGTAGGGAACGAGCTTCTGTTCCGCGTGCCTCGGCATGCGCTAGCGGCGTGCCCCGCGCGCCGCCCGCAGCGCCGCGAAATCGGCGTCGGCGTGGTAGGAGCTGCGCGTCAGCGGGGTGGCGGAGACCAGCAGGAAGCCCCGGGCGCGCGCCAGGGCGGCATAGTCGGCGAATTCGTCCGGGGTGACGAAGGCGGCGACGGCCGCATGCTTGACGCTGGGCTGGAGGTACTGGCCGATGGTAAGAAAATCCACATCGGCCACCCGCAGATCGTCCATCACCTGCATCACCTCGGCCCGCGATTCGCCCAGGCCGACCATCAGCCCGGATTTGGTGAACAGGCCGGGGTCGAGCTGCTTTGCCCGGTCGAGCAGGCGCAGCGACTGGTAGTAGCGCGCGCCCGGCCGGATCGACGGATAAAGCCGCGGCACCGTCTCCAGATTATGGTTGAGCACGTCGGGGCGGGCGGCGACGACGGTCTCCGCCGCGCCCGGCTTGCGCAGGAAATCGGGCGTCAGCACCTCGATCGTGGTGCCGGGTGCCGCGGCGCGGATGGCGGCGATCACGGCGGCGAAATGGGCGGCACCGCCATCCGCCAGATCGTCGCGATCGACCGAGGTGATGACGACATGCCGCAGGCCGAGCTTCGCCACCGCATCGGCGACCCGCGCCGGCTCATCGCCGTCGAGCGCCAGCGGCTGGCCGGTGGCGACGTTGCAGAAAGCGCAGGCGCGGGTGCAGACATCCCCCATGATCATCATGGTGGCATGACGCTGCGACCAGCATTCGCCGATATTCGGGCAGGCCGCTTCCTCGCACACCGTGACCAGCCGGTTGCTGCGCAGCAGCGCCCGCGTTTCGTGATAGACCGGGTGCGTCGGTGCCTTCACCCGGATCCAGGCCGGCTTGCGCTGGATCGGGTTGTCGGGCCGGTTCGCCTTCTCCGGATGGCGGAGCGCGGCGCCGCCGCCGGCCCGGCCGCCCTCCTGACGATGATCGATCAGCACGCGCGTGCTCATGCGCGCAATTCCCTTCGGGGTCGCCGCCTAGAAGTGGATGGCACGGCCGTAGGCGTCAAGCACGGCTTCGTGCATCGTTTCGCTCACCGTCGGGTGGGGGAAGACGGTGTGCATCAGGTCGGTCTCGGTCGTTTCCAGCGTCCGCGCGATGGCGTAGCCCTGGATCATCTCCGTCACCTCGGCGCCGACCATGTGGGCGCCGAGGAGTTCGCCGGTCTTCGCATCGAACACCGTCTTGACCATGCCCTCCGGCTCCCCCATCGCGATCGCCTTGCCGTTGCCGATGAAGGGGAAGCGCCCGACCCGGACCTCGTGGCCCTCCGCCTTCGCCCGCGCCTCGGTCAGCCCGACGGAGGCGACCTGCGGGCGGCAATAGGTGCAGCCGGGAATGTTGGTCCAGTCGATCGGATGGACGTCGTTGACGCCCGCGATCTTTTCCACGCACACCACGCCCTCATGGCTTGCCTTGTGGGCGAGCCAGGGAGGGCCGCACAGATCGCCGATCGCGTACACCCCCTTCTCTCCGGTGCGGCAGAATTCGTCGATCTGCACATGGGTACGATCGACCACGACGCCGGTTCCCTCGAGCCCGATCCCTTCCACATTGCCGACGATGCCGATCGCCGAGATCACCCGATCGACCGTGATCTCTTCGCTTTTGCCGTTCGCCTCCACGGTCGCGACGGCGTGGTCGTCGCCACGGCGCACCGCCCTGACCGTCGCCGAGGTCAGGATGCGGATGCCCTGCTTCTCGAATGCCTTGCGGGCGAAGGCGGAGATTTCCGCATCCTCGACCGGCAGCACGCGGTCGAGCACTTCGACCACCGTCACCTCGGCGCCCATGTTGCGGTAGAAGCTCGCGAACTCGATGCCGATGGCACCCGACCCCACCACCAGCAGCGTTTTCGGCATCGCCGCCGGCACCATCGCCTCCTTGTAGGTCCAGACGATCCTGCCGTCCGCCTCGATCCCCGGAATCTGCCGCGCACGGGCGCCGGTGGCGAGGATGATGTGCGGCGCGCGCAGGGTTGCCACCGCCTTGCCGTCCTTCTCCACCGCGACGGTGCCGGCGCCGGCCAGCCGCCCGGCGCCGTCGAGCACGGTGACCTTGTTCTTCCTGAGCAGGTGACCGACGCCGGAGGCGAGCTGCTTCGCCACCGCGCGCGAACGCTTCACCACTTTCGCCAGATCGTGGCGGATATTGTCGGCGGCGAAGCCGAATTCGTCGAGGTGATGCAGCAGATGGTTGATCTCGGAGGAGCGCAGCAGTGCCTTGGTCGGGATGCAGCCCCAGTTGAGGCAGATGCCGCCGAGATGCTCACGCTCCACGCAGGCCGTCTTCAGGCCGAGTTGGGCGGCGCGGATGGCGGCGACGTAGCCGCCGGGACCGCCGCCGATCACGATCAGGTCGAATGTCTGCTCCGCCATTCCGGTTCCCCTCTCTCACGCCGCCAGTGCCGTGAGCGCGGCACCGTTCAGCCGCTGCACCGTCCACCCCGCCACCGGCTGCGCGCCGATCGCGCGGTAGAAGCGGAGTGCCGGTGCGTTCCAGTCCAGCACCGACCATTCCATGCGCGTGCAGTCCGCCGCCAGCGCCCGGCGCGCCAGGTCACGGAAGATCGCGCGGCCGATGCCCCGCCCGCGCGCCGCCGGCGTCACGAAGACATCCTCGACATAGAGGCCCGGCCGGCCGTCGAAGGTGGACAGGGTGAAGAACCACACCGCCAGTCCGACCTCGCGCCCGTCCTCCTCGGCGATCAGCGCGTAGCCGCGCGGCGGGGTACCGAACAGGGAATTGTGCAGCGCCTCCTCGGTCGCCCGCACCTCGTGCAGCAGGCGTTCATATTCCGCCAGTTCGCGCACGAAGCGCAGCACCAGCGCCTCATCGCCCGGTGCGGCCTCCCGCAGTCGCAGCCCCGCGCCCATTGCGTCGCCGGCTACAGCAACAGGCTCAGCGGATCCTCCGCCACGCGCTTGAACGCCGCCAGCCACTCGGCGCCGAGCGCGCCATCGACGATGCGATGATCGACCGACAGCGTGCAGGTCATCACGGTGGCGACGGCCAGTTCGCCGTTCCGCACCACCGGCCGCTGCTGTCCCGCCGCGACGGCAAGGATCGCCGCCTGTGGCGGGTTGATGATGGCGGCAAAAGTGCTGACGCCGTACATTCCCATGTTGGAGATGGAGAAGCCGCCGCCCTGGTATTCCTCCGGCTTCAGCTTGCCGGCGCGCGCGCGGGCTGCGAGATCCTTCATCTCGTTGCTGATGGCCGCGAGACCCTTCTGATCGGCCCGGCGGATGATCGGCGTGATCAGGCCGTCCGGGATCGAGACGGCGACCGAGATGTCGACGTCGTCGTAGAGAACCGTGCCGGCATCGGTGAAGCTTGCGTTCACCTTCGGCACGCGGCGCAGGGTGACGGAAGCTGCCTTGATGATGAGATCGTTGACCGAGAGCTTGAAGGCGCCCGGTCCGTCCTTGGCGCTTTTCGCGTTGAGGTCGGCGCGCAGCTTCAGCAGCGCATCCAGTTCGACATCGATCGAGCAGTAGAAATGCGGCACTGTCTGCTTGGCTTCGGCAAGCCGCCGCGCGATCACCTTGCGCATGCTGCTGTGCGGCAGCAGCGTGTGCGGCGCGGTGATCGCGGCGGCTGCAGGCGCAGGTGCAGGGGCGGGTGCAGGGGCGGGCGCCGGCGCGGCGGCGGCGGGTGCGGGGGCAGCGGATGCGGCGGGCGCGCCGCGCTGCGCCGTTTCGATATCGACTTTCACGATGCGCCCGTTCGGGCCGCTGCCTTTCAGCGCCGCGAGATCGATGCCGGCCTGGCGTGCCATGCGGCGGGCGAGCGGGGAGGCGAAGATGCGCGCCTCCGTGTCATGCCCGTTGCGTTGGGGCGCGGCGGCGGCCGGGACAGGGGGCGGTTTCGCCGCCGCCGGTTCCGGCTTCGGCGCGGCGGCGGGCGCAGCAGCGGCGGCGGGCGCGGGCGCGGGCGGTGCGACGGCGCCGGCGCCCTCCGGCACGCTCTCGCCTGCCTCCACCAGCACCGCGATCGGTGCGTTCACGGCGACACCGGCGGTGCCGTCGGGCACCAGGATGCGGCCGAGAATACCTTCATCGACCGCCTCGACCTCCATCGTCGCCTTGTCGGTCTCGATCTCGGCGATCACGTCACCGGATTTGACGGCATCGCCTTCCTTCTTGAGCCAGCGGGCCAGCGTGCCCTCCGTCATGGTCGGGCTGAGTGCCGGCATCAGAATGTTGGTGGCCATCGCGACGCTCCCTCCCTCACACGATCTTCCGCACCGCGTCCACCACCCAGTCCGGCTGCGGCAGGGCAAGTTTCTCCAGATTGGCGGCGTAGGGCAGGGGAACATCGAGGCCATGCACGCGCATCGGCGGCGCATCCAGCCAGTCGAAGCACTGCTCGATGATCTGCATGTTGACTTCGGCGCCGATGCCGGCGAACGGCCAGCCTTCCTCGACCGTGACGATGCGGTTGGTCTTCTTCACGCTGGCAACCACGGTCGCGATATCAAGCGGGCGCAGGCTGCGCAGGTTGATGACCTCGGCGCTGATCCCGGCCTCCGCCAGCGTCTCGGCCGCGCGCATCGCGACCCCGACCATGATCGAGAAGGCGACCAGCGTCACCTGCGTCCCCGGCCGTTCCACCTTGGCGCGGCCGATCGGCACGACGAAATCTTCGGCGGTCGGGCAGTCGAAGCTCTGCCCGTAGAGGATTTCGTTTTCCAGCACGATCACCGGATTGGGGTCGCGGATGGCGGCGCGCAGCAGGCCCTTGGCGTCGGCGGAGGACCACGGCGCGACCACCTTGAGGCCCGGTACATGCGCGTACCAGCTCGCATAGCACTGCGAATGCTGCGCCGCGACGCGGGAGGCGGCGCCGTTGGGGCCGCGGAAGACGATCGGGCAGCCCATCTGCCCGCCCGACATATAGAGCGTCTTGGCCGCCGAGTTGATGATCTGGTCGATCGCCTGCATGGCGAAGTTGAACGTCATGAACTCGACGATCGGCTTGAGGCCGTTCATCGCCGCACCCACCGCCATGCCGGTGAAGCCGTGTTCGGTGATCGGCGTGTCGATCACGCGGCGCGGTCCGAACTCGTCGAGCAATCCCTGGCTCACCTTGTAGGCGCCCTGGTACTGCGCGACTTCCTCGCCGAGCAGGAAGACGCGGTCGTCCTGCCGCATCTCCAGCGCCATCGCATCGCGCAGCGCCTCGCGCACGCTGATATGGGCGGTCGGTCCCCAGTCCTTCTCGGGCGCCGCGCCGGTCTGCCCGGCGGCGGCGGTGGCGGCGGGCCGTGCCGCGGCGGGGGCTTCGTGTGGCGGCGGGGGTGGGGGGGCGACCCGGCCCTGATCCTCACCGTCGCCGGCGAGCAGCGCGATCGGCGTGTTCACCGCGACGCCTTCGGCCCCCTCATCGACCAGGATCTGCGCGAGCTTGCCTTCATCGACCGCCTCGACCTCCATCGTCGCCTTGTCGGTCTCGATCTCGGCGATGACATCGCCCGCGCGCACGTCGTCCCCGACCTTCTTGAGCCAGCGGGCGAGCTTCCCCTCGGTCATGGTGGGCGAGAGGGCCGGCATCAGGATCTGCGTCGCCATGCCCGTCAGCCCTCCACCAGCACGTCGGTCCAGAGTTGCGACGGATCAGGCTCGGGGCTCGATTGCGCGTAATCCGCCGCTTCCTGAATCTGGCGCTTGAGCACGTCGTCGATCCGCTTCAGTTCCGCAGCATCGGCCCCGAGCGATTCCAGCCGGTGCTGCACGGTTTCGATGCAGTCGTGCTCGGCACGCATTTTCTGGATTTCCTCGCGCGTGCGGTATTTGCCGGGATCGGACATGGAATGACCGCGATAACGGTAGGTCTTCACTTCCAGGAGATAGGGACCGTTGCCGGCGCGGCAGGCGGCGACCGCCTGCTCCGCCGCCGCATGCACCGCCTCGACATCCATGCCGTCCACCTGCGTGCCGGCGATGCCCCAGGGTGCGCCGTTCTGCGACAGGTCGCGGGAGGCGGAGGCACGCTCGACGCTGGTGCCCATGCCGTATTTGTTGTTCTCGATCACGAACACGCAGGGCAGCTTCATCAGGGCGGCGAGGTTGAAGCTCTCGAACACCTGGCCCTGGTTGGAGGCACCCTCGCCAAAATAGGTCAGGCAGACGCGGTCGTTGCCGCGGTACCAGTTGGAGAAGGCGAGGCCGGTGCCGAGGCTGACCTGGGCGCCGACGATGCCGTGGCCGCCGAAGAAGTTCTTCTCCTTGCTGAACATGTGCATCGACCCGCCCTTGCCGTGCGAGTAGCCGGTGGCACGGCCGGTCAGTTCCGCCATCACGCCCCTGGGGTCCATGCCGGTCGCCAGCATGTGGCCGTGGTCGCGGTAGGAGGTGATGACCTGGTCGCCCGGACCGAGCGCCATCTGCATCCCCACCACCACCGCCTCCTGCCCGATATAGAGGTGGCAGAAACCGCCGATCAGCCCCATGCCGTAGAGCTGCCCCGCCTTCTCCTCGAAGCGGCGGATCAGCAGCATGTCATGGTAGGCGCGCAGCAGCCGCTCGCGCCGCGCGCCGTCCTGGCCGGCATGCGTACCGCTGCCGTTGCCTTTTTCCCTGCCCCGCTTCTTTGCCTCGGCTGCCGCCTGCGCCATCGCCGCCGCTCCGCTGGTTCGGACTGGATCGCGCGACACCTAACCGCCAAGTCCGGCGGCGACAAGCGCACCGGGGACGTAAAATCACGATTGTGCAATGCAATAGGATGGGTTGCGCGGCGCGGCGGCGGGTCGTCGGGGCGATCCGGGCGGGCGCGATGCGTGCGCGATCGCCGCACCGGCGCCCAGAGACGCATTCTTGCCGAAACGCGGCGAAAAACGCAGCGTCCTTGCCGGCGCTAGAACAGCCGCTGGCCCTTGCCGTAGGGTACGATCACGTCCTGCGGGTCCGACAGGTTCAGCATGGCGCGGGCGCGCTCATCCAGGGCGTCGCCGTCGATGCGCGTGCGCAGCCCGGCCACCCGCCGCTCCCACGTCGCGAGTTCAGCGGCGGCCTGCCGCGACTCGGCCATGGCAGCGTCGAGATCGTGCTGGCGTTCGGCATAGGCGCGCAGCCCGTGCGCGCCCTGGGTTGCGTTCCACAGGAAATACGCCACCAGCAGCAGGAACACGGTCGGTGCCGCTGCCGCCCGTGCCTTGCGCCGCATCATCCGCCCGACCTGCATCAGCCCCGCCTCCTGCGGTTGCAGCGCCACTGCATCACGTTTGCGGGGGCGCGGGAAAGGCCAAACTCTTGCCGCATGTCCGCTTCGATCCCTACGTTGATTTCCGGCCACGGTCCCCTGCCATGGAACCCTGGGGGGTGGCGCAAGAGGAGTGAGACGATGCTGGCTCGAACACTGATCCTGTCCGTTGCCGCGGCGCTGGCGCTGGGGGGGATTGCGACCCCGGCGCGGGCGGACTGGGACCGCGGCCGCTGGGGCTGGCGCGGCCGGGGCGACTGGCACCGTCCCTGGGGCGGACCGTGCTGCTTTCATCCCTGGGTCTATGCCGCGCCGCCGCCGGTCTTTTATCCGCCGCCGCCGCCGGTCTATTACGCGCCGCCGCCGGGCGTGAGCTTCGGCTTCCACTGGCCCTGACGGTCCGCTTCAGCTGCGCAGGATGCTCCGTCCGGCGAACCGCGCCGCCGCACCCAGTTCCCGCTCGATCCGGATCAGCTGGTTGTATTTGGCGGTGCGGTCGCTGCGGGCGAGGCTGCCGGTCTTGATCTGACCGCAATTGGTGGCGACCGCGAGATCGGCGATCGTCGCATCCTCGGTCTCGCCGGAGCGATGGCTCATCACCGCGCGGAAGCCGGCGCGGTGCGCCATCTCCACCGCCTCCAGCGTCTCCGACAGGGTGCCGATCTGGTTCACCTTCACCAGGATGGCGTTGCCGCAGCCCTCCGCGATGCCGCGGGCGAGGCGTTCGGGGTTGGTGACGAACAGGTCGTCGCCGACGATCTGCACGCCGCGGCCGAGCCGCTGCGTCAGCAGGGCAAAGCCGGCCCAGTCATCCTCGGCCAGCCCGTCCTCGATCGAGACGACCGGATAGCGCGCCGCGAGATCGGCGAGGTAGTCGATCATGCCGGCGGAGTCGAGCACCTTGCCCTCACCGGCGAGGTGGTATTTGCCGTCGCGGTAGAACTCCGACGCCGCCGCGTCGAGGGCGAGCACGATATCCTCACCCGGCCGGAAGCCGGATTTCTCGATCGCGCGGACGATGAACCCGAGCGCCTCGTCGGCCGAAGCGAGGCCGGGGGCGAAGCCGCCCTCATCGCCGACATTGGTGTTGTGGCCGGCGTCGTGCAGCGCCTTGCGCAGCGTGTGGAACACTTCGGCGCCCATGCGCACCGCCTCGGCAATGCCGGCGGCGCCGAGCGGCTGGATCATGAATTCCTGGATGTCGATCGGGTTGTCGGCGTGGCGGCCGCCGTTGACGATGTTCATCATCGGCACCGGCAGCGTGCGCGCGAACACGCCGCCGACATGGCGGTAGAGCGGAATGCCGAGATCATCCGCCGCCGCCCGCGCCACCGCGAGCGAGACGGCAAGGATCGCATTGGCGCCGAGCCGCGCCTTGTTCGGCGTGCCGTCGAGGTCGATCAGGGCGGCATCGATGCGGAGCTGCTCGGTCGGGTCCATGCCGGCGAGCGCGTCGAGGATCGGCCCTTCGACGTTGGTCACCGCCTGCCGCACGCCCTTGCCGCCGTAGCGGGCGGCATCGCCGTCGCGCAGCTCCACCGCTTCATGCGCGCCGGTGGAGGCGCCGGAGGGCACGGCGGCGCGGCCGATGGTGCCGCTATCCAGCACCACGTCCGCCTCGATGGTCGGATTGCCGCGGCTGTCCAGGATCTCGCGGGCGACGATGTCGGCAATGGTGCTCATGGCGGCTGCTCCTCGCTGGGGCAGACCTGCCTAACATCTCACCCGAAGCCGAGAAACCCCTCCATCGCGCTGATCGGCTGCGCGGCGCCGAGCGCGGCGAGGTCGGGCATCGGCCGTGGCGGCAGCAGCGCCTGGATTGCCTCCGCAGCGGCCAGCACGAAGGCGTCGCCGCCGCGCGGCCCCACGATCTGCAGGCCGAACGGCATTCCGGCCGCGTCCAGCCCCGCCGGCACACAGACCGCGGGATGTCCCGGCAGCGTCACCGCATAGGCGAGCGCCAGCCAGTGATAGTAGCTGCCGGTCGCAACCCCGTCGATCTCCGCCGGATAAAGCTCCCGCCACGGGCGCGGGGTGATGGTGATGGCCGGCGAGATCAGCAGATCGAAGCGCGTGAAGAACGCCTGCCAGCGCCGGTAGAGCGCCGTCTGCTCCAGTTCGGCGCGCGCCACGTCGGCGGCGGAATAGCGCAGTCCTTCGGCGACGTTGGCGTGGATGTTGGGGCCGACCTGATCGGGATGGCTGCGGACCTTGTCGGCATGCGCGGCAAGGAAGTTGATAGCGCGCAGGACGGCGAAGGTCTCGTCGGTGCCGCTGCAATCGGGGGTCGCGTCGGCGGCCACGGCGAAGGCCGGCCGCAGCCCGTCGGCGACGGCGGCAAAGGCCGTGCGCACCATGCGCTCGACCGGGGCGAAGCCGAAATCGGGCGTGAAGGCCACGCGCAGGGCCGCGGGATCAAGCGGGTGTTGCGGCGGGAACGGCGCGACCGCGGGCGGCGCCAGCGGATCGCGCCCGTCACTGCCCGCCATCGCCGCCAGCATCAGGCGCACATCCGCCACGTCGCGCGCCATCGGGCCCAGCACCGGCAGCACCGACCAGCCGAGGCCGCGGCGCTCGTTCGGCACCGTGCCAGGGGACGGGCGGAAGCCGACCACGCCGCAGAACGCCGCCGGGTTGCGCAGGCTGCCGCCGGTATCGCTGCCGCTCGCCAGCGGCACCATCCCCGTGGCCAGCGCGACCGCCGAACCGCCGGACGATCCGGCGCAGGAGCGCGACGGGTCGAACGGATTGCCAGTCGCGCCATAGACAGCATTGCGGGTATTGGCGCCGGCGCCGAATTCCGGCGTGTTGGTCTTGCCGAGCACGATCGCGCCCGCGTCGCGCAGCCGCGCCACCATCCCCTGATCCGCCGCCGGCACATGGTCGCGGAACAGCGGGCTGCCGAAGGTAGTGCGCAGGCCGGCGGTTTCCTCCAGGTCCTTGATGCCGACCGGCAGCCCGTGCAGCAGTCCGAGCGGCCCCCCGCGCATCACCGCCGCCTCCGCCGCGCGGGCGGCGCTGCGGGCGCGGTCGAAATCGGGAGCGACGACCGCATTCACCGCCGGGTTAACCGCGGCGATGCGGGCGATGCAGCTTTCGGTGAGTTCGACGGGGGAGAGGCGCCGCGCGCCGATCAGGCGGCGGGCCTCCACGGCGGAGAGGTCACAGGGTTCGCTCATGCGGGCGAGCCTATCCCGCGTCGCGCCACACCGCCAGCCGCGCCGCGCCGTGCGCGCGCTCGACCAGCAATTCGCCCAGGGCCGGCCGCGCCTCCTCGCGACCGAGTTCGGCGAGGATCAGTGCCCTGGGCGCGATCCAGCCGGCCGCGGCGAGCGCCGCGACGGCCCGCACCACGAGATCGGCGCCGTAGGGCGGATCGAGGAACACCAGCGTGCAGGGGTCGCCGGGGGGCGGGCGCGTCGCATCGGCGGCGACCACTCGCGCCCGCGCCCCCGCGCCGCAGGCGGCGACGTTGGCGCGCAATGCGGCAAGGGCGGCGGGGTCACGCTCGATGAAGCTGGCGGTGGCGGCGCCGCGCGACAGCGCCTCCAGCCCCAGCGCGCCGGTGCCGGCGAAGGCGTCCAGCACCGACGCCCTGTCCACTACCGCCCGCCCGCCCCAGGGCGCGTGCCACAGCATGTCGAACAGCGCCTGCCGCACGCGGTCGGCGGTCGGCCGCGTTCGCTCGCCGGAGGGTGCGGCAAGCCGCCGGCCGCGCCAGGCGCCGGCGATGATCCTCATGACGGCGGCGCCGGCACCTGCTCGCGCAGCACCTTCACCGGCACTTCCTCGACCGCGCCCTCCGGCAGCCGGCCGAGCTGGAACGGGCCGTAGGCGACGCGGATCAGGCGGGAGACGGAGAAGCCGAGATGCGCCATCACCCGCCGCACCTCCCGGTTCCGCCCCTCCCGCAAGGCGACCGTGATCCAGGCATTGTCGCCCTTGCGCGAATCGAGTCCCGCCTCGATCGGGCCGTAGCGCACGCCTTCCACGGTGACGCCGCGCGCCAGCGCCGCAAGCTGGGCCGGATCGGGCGCGCCGAACACGCGCACGCGGTAGCGCCGCAGCCAGCCGTTCGCCGGCAGTTCGAGCCGCCGCGCCAGCGCGCCGTCGGTGGTGAGCAGCAGCAACCCCTCGCTCGCCAGATCGAGCCGCCCGACGCTGACCACGCGCGGCAGGCCCGCCGGCAGCCGCGCGAACACGGTCGGCCGCCCTTCCGGGTCACGATGCGTGGTCACGAGGCCGGCCGGCTTATGGTAGCGGAACAGCCGCGCCCGGCCGGCGGGCGCGACCGGTACGCCATCGACCAGGACGATATCGCCGGCGGCGACGAAGGTCGCCGGGTGGGTGACGGGCGCGTTGTTCAGCCGGATGCGCCCCTCCGTGATCATCCGCTCCACGTCGCGCCGACTGGCGACGCCGGCATGGGCGAGCCATTTGGCGATGCGGTCCCCGTCGCTCATCGTCGGCAGGCCGCGATCAGGGCGGCGAAGAGGCGGACGTCGCCGGGGTCGATCAGGAATTCCGGGTGCCACTGCACGCCGAGCGCGAAACGGTGCCGCGTGCTCTCGACCCCCTCGATCACCCCGTCCGGCGCCGTCGCGTTCACCACCGCCCCCGCGCCGGGGTGGCGCACCGCCTGATGGTGGGAGGAATTCACCTGCATCGGCCCGGCCCCGACGATACGGGCGAGAAGCGTGCCGGGGGTGATGGCGACGGCGTGGCCGGGTTCGTGGCGCGGGTTCGGCTGCTCATGCGGCAGGGCGTCGGGGATCGCATCCGGGATGTGCTGGATCAGGGTGCCGCCGAGGGCGACCGCCAGCAACTGCTCGCCCCCGCAGATGCCGAGCACCGGCATGTCGCGGTCGAGCGCGCCGCGCAGCAGCGCGAGTTCCGCCGCGGTGCGGCCTTCCTTGAGCGTCACGCTGTCGTGCCGCGCGGCGTCGCCGTAGAGTGCCGGATCGACGTCGAACGAGCCGCCCGTCACCACCAGCGCGTCGATCCGCGCCAGCAGGTCGGCGGCCAGCGCCGGCAGATGCGGCAGCGCCACCGGCACCGCCCCCGCCGCCGCGATCGCCTCGGCGTAGTTGGTGCGCAGCGCATACCACGGGTATTTCGAGTAGCCGCCGGGCTGTTCCACGTCCAGGGTCACGCCGATCAGCGGCAGGCGGTGCGCGGTCATCCCCGGTTGCTAGCGCCGCGGCGCCGGGCGCGGCAAGAAGCGGCATGGACGCGATGTGCCTCGCCCTCGAGGAAGCCCGCGCCGCCGCCGCGCGCGGGGAGGTGCCGGTGGGGGCCGTGGTGCTGGCGCCGGACGGGACGGTGCTGGCGCGGGCCGGCAACCGCACCGAGGCCGACCACGACGCCGCCGCCCATGCCGAGCTGCTGGCCATGCGCGAGGCGGCGCAGCGTCTCGGCACGCCGCGGCTTGCCGGCTGCGATCTGGTGGTGACGCTGGAACCGTGCCCGATGTGTGCCGCCGCCGCCGCGCTGTTCCGTATCCGCCGGCTGATCTTCGGCGCCTACGACCCGAAGGGGGGCGGGGTGGAGCACGGGCCGCGCATCTTCGACGCCGCCACCTGCCTGCATCGCCCCGAAATCGTCGGCGGCGTGCGCGAGCGCGAGGCCGCCGCCCTGCTGCGCGCCTTCTTCGCCACACTGCGAGGCCCCTGACGCCGTCATGCAATCGCCTGACGCCGGCTTTACCCTGACGGCGGAGGAGCGCCGCCACAGTTTCGGGCACGATCCGGGGGGGCGGAATTGGGAGCGGATGCTCTGACCGCACCGATGAAGGCGGCGATCCGTGCCGGATCCTTCACGCCCGGCCGCTGCTCCACACCGGAGGAGACATCGACCGCCGTAGCACCGGAGCGGGCGATGGCCGTGCCGACATTGGCGGGCGTCAGGCCGCCGGCGAGCAGCCAGGGCAGCGGCGCGCGCCATCCCGCCGTCAGCGACCAGTCGAGCGGCTGCGCGTTGCCGCCCGGCCGGGTCGCGGCCGGCGGCGGCTTCGGCTCGATCACCAGGGCGTCCGCGCCATGCGCCGCCGCGGGCAGATCGCCGCGCGCCGCGACCCCGACCGCGCGCCACGCCTGCACGCCGAAGCGCGCCCGCAGTGCCGCCACGCGGCGGGCCGGCGCGTAGATCTGGAGCGCATCGAGCGGCAGCGCCGCCAGCGCCGCCGACACGTCGTCATCGGCGGGGGCGACGAACAGGCCGACGCGAAGCGGGCCGCCGGCGTGCCGCGCCGAGAGCGCCGCTGCCCCGGCCGGCGTCACCGCGCGGGGGGAGGGGGGATAGAAGACGAAGCCGATCCAGTCCGCGCCCGCTGCGACCGCGGCATCGAAGCCGGTGGCGTCGGCGATGCCGCAGATCTTGACCCGGATCATGCGCCGATTGCCGCCGCCAGCGCCATCGCGGCGGCGCGCGGGTCCGCCGCCCGGGTGATCGGCCGGCCCACCACCAGCCAATCCGCCCCGGCCGTGGCCGCTTCGGCGGGGGAGAGCGTGCGGGCCTGATCGTCCGTCGCGGCACCCACCGGGCGGATGCCGGGCACCACCAGCAGCGGTGCCGGGCCGAGTGCTGATCGCAGCGCGGCAATTTCGGTCGGGGCGCAGACCAGCCCGTCCATCCCCGCCGCCAGCGCCAGGCGGGCGAGGCGTTCCACCTGCGCGGCGGGCGAGTCGGCTGCGCCCGTTTCCCGCAGCGCCGCCGCATCGAGGCTGGTCAGCACGGTCACCGCCAGCAGCTTCGGCCGCGCATCCCCGGCCGCCTCCGCCGCCATGCGCGCCGCCTTCAGCATGGCGGCGCCGCCGGCGGCGTGCAGGGTGAGAAGGTGCGGCCGGAGCGGCAACAGGGCATGCACCGCGCCGGCGACGGTGTTCGGGATGTCGTGCAGCTTGAGATCGAGAAACAGATCCCGCCCGGCAAGCTCGCGCAGCCCGGCAGGGCCGTTGGCGGCGAAGAATTCCAGCCCGAGCTTGATCATACCGCAGGGCGGCACGACGGCGAGCACGGGTAGCGCCGCAGCGACGGCTGCCGCGGCGGCGGCCAAGAACAGCAGGTCCATCCGCTGCTCGCCGGCGATGCTCCC